>JBKDQQ010000151.1:0-2997 GCA_046341775.1 Planctomycetia bacterium | reverse complement strand
CGCGTCGAACCCGCGACCTTGCGCGGCCATTGCATCTCCACGCCGTCCGCCGAGCGCACCTCCACGACGGTCGCCGCGCCTTGCGCATCGACGGTCCACAACTTCTTGCCGCCCAAGTACACCCAACCGGTGCCCGTGCGCGCGATGGCGCCGCCAGCTTGCGGGTCGTCGGGTGCTTGAGCGCCCACGACATCGGCGCAGAGGAGCAGGCAGACGGAAGCCCAGAGGGCGAGCGACCAGCGGGGGAGTTCGAACATGGCGTTGCAGGCCATGTTCGACGACTTGTCGGGCGACCGCAAGCCTGCTCACCAAGCGCGAGGCTGCTTGCGTCGAGACGCGCAGCGAGTCACGCATGGCGCCAATCGACGCAGCGCATGTCGGTCAAGCAAGGTGCGGCGCTTGGTCGCGTGGTTCGAGCATGCACCGACGCGCTGGATCCCTGTCCTTCAGCCAGCGCTGGACTCGCGCCGTCATTCCAGCCGGAAGCGCAGCCGCTCGACCTTGGCCAGGACTTTTCCGGTCGACATGTCGAAGTCGATCATCCGCACCCGGAAGTAGATCGAACGCGTGCCGTCGGCGTGCTCGTCGACGAACCAGCGACCATCCCAACCCAGCGGGGTCGCTGGAGCCCCGACGGCCTCGAGTTGCGAGACCTTCTTGTTCGTTCGTGCTTCGCTCGTGTAGACGAGTGTCTCCTTGTTGCGGCGGAATGCGGGGTCCCAGGTGCTCTCCACGCCGACACCCGCGCCGCGCCAACTATGGATCTTCGGCGATGCGTCGTACTTCCAATCGGATGGCGCGAACGGCTCCACTCGCGACCACTCGGCAGGGCCGCGCACGACGACTTCGGTCCCGCGCACTTCGGACGTGGCTGCACGCGAGCGTGGCTTGGTCGGCAGGTACACGACCAGCGCGGGATCGCCGTAGAACGCCGCGTTCAGCAACTGGTATCGCAGCACTCCGCGCGCGTCCTCATCCCGCGCCAGGCAAGCGACGAGGGCGCGATTGAGCGCGTGGCGGTTCGCCTGCCCGAGGCTCTGTCCCGCGAACACGCCATTCCAGAACTCCGTGCGATAGAGCTCGTGCTCGGCCACTGCGCGACGCACGCTGCCCACGAAGCCGACCGCTCCGTTGCGCAGCAACCGGAGCGCGACGGAGCGATGCTCGGGATCCGAGTCGAGCGCGGCGGGACTGCACCCCCCCGATTCGACCAGGCATGGCGCCAGCAACACTTGGGAATCGTGTGCATACGTCTCGCCCAACTGCAGCCAAGAAGAGTGCGCGCTGTGAACCAACGCGGCGGCCTTCGCCAGCGGCGACGACTGCTGGATGGGTTGGCCGCCCTCATGGCGCGGGGCTTCCTGGAAGCCCACATTCGCGAAGAGAGGGGTCCATGCGCGATCCCACTCGGCCATGGCCATCGTCCGGGATGATTCCGGCGCGAGCATTCGCTCGTAGCCCAGGCTGCGCGCGGCGAGCAAGGCACCCGCGTCCGCGTCCTCGGCGACGAACCGTCCAACGGCCAGCTCCACGAACGGATCGGCGTCGATGTTGCCGTACTCGAGGTCCGACGGCGGGTCGGTGTCGATGCCCGCGCCGCTGCCAGGCACCACCGCACTCGGCACCACATCCGGTGCCGCGGCGAGGCACAGGTACTCGATGCCGCCGGCCAGCTTGGCACGGCAGGCCTCGATGCCTGCCCGCGCCGCCTCGAAGCTCTCCGCACCGTTGGCCTCATCGCCCACCAGCACCAACGCGCCCGCGCGGCCCGCCGCCAGCGCGGCCGCGCCAAGCGACAACTTGCGCGCACGGCCAAGACTCCGGTCCGCGGGTGCGGCAACGGCCAAGTAGCCGATCGCGCGCCCACGCGCCTGCATCCATCGCGCCGCGTCGAGTGGCGTGGCAAGGCGCTCGGAAGACAAGCCTTCCAAGCCCGCGCAGTCCTTGGTCTCCGTCCCGACGAGCACGACCTTCATGGCCCCGAGCCGCACGATCTCGGCGAGGGCGGATGCCGACAACTTCGCGTCATCGCAGTACAGCAACGGTGCGCGCTCGCGCGCCGCGACGACAGCGGCCACCAAGGCTCCGGAGTAGTCCCTGCTCGAGCACAGGACGACGAGATCGCTGCGGACGAAGAAGCGTCGGGCCAACATGCATGCCGCGGTGTCGGCATCGGTCGCCGCCAAATGCTCGAAGTCCGTCGTCGCATTCGCGTGGCGCGCCCCGAGCTGCACGATGCGTTCGGGCTTGCGGCGCGCGAGGAAGTCCTGCGTCTCGGGGCGCAGCGCTCCGTCGGGACCGCCTGCGACCACGAGCGGCACGCCGTCGTTGGCGCCGCTCGAAGCCGCCAACGCCGAGAGGAACGCGAAGTCCTGCCAAGCCGCATCCGACGGCAGGGCCACGATCACGGCCGTGCCCGCGGGCCTCGTGTCGGCGATGGCTGGGGCGACGCCAAACGGGAGCCCAGCCACGGCGAGCCAGACGGCGATCAGGGAGGATCGGTTCATGCGAAGGGGCGCTCCGTTTCGGAACGGACGAGTCACGCACCACGCTAACCCAAGTGCGAGGAAGGCGGCGTCCGTTCCCGGGGCCGACTGGGCAGTCGCTCCTCGCCGCACGGAGCTTGCCCATCCTACGGCGTGCTGGATCGCCCACTTCAGGAGGAGAGGCCGACGCGCGCGTCTGCGCGCCCTTCGCCGGCGATGCGGTTCGGCCTGTCCATCGCACCTGTGGCGTCGCTACCATCGGCGGGAGGCAAGCGCGGGCGAACGCATCCGGACGCACCGGTCGCGGAGCATCGGCGTGAAGAAGGGCATCGACGCGATGAAGCTGCGGATGGCGACACTGTTCCTGGTCTGCTTGGCCTCGTGCGCGAGCCAAGGTCACGAGACGCGGCTTGACGCGGCGCGTTGGGTCGACCTGACTCATTCCTTCGACGAGGAGACGATCTATTGGCCGAACAATCCGTTCGGCTTCGAGCTGGCCGTCCAGTTCCAA
>JBKDQQ010000150.1:0-13411 GCA_046341775.1 Planctomycetia bacterium | reverse complement strand
GGGGTGGTCCTGCACCCAGATGTAGCTCTCCTTCAGTTCCTGCCCGAGTTCCGTAGGCGGAACCGTGCTACTGCTGAAAAGCAGCCCACCCGAGAGCGCGCAACCGTCCAAAGAGACCCAACTTCCCGTTTGGAATCCGAGAATGTAGCTGTAGAGCGCCTCTTCACGGATGCGCCTTTCAGTACTGCGGTGCTCGACCAACTCCCAGTGCCCAGCTTTCGCTTGAAGCGCGAACGGACCGGTGAGGAACGATACGGCGGCGATGGCGAGAACGAGAGGATTGGCGGGGGTCATGACCTGGCCTCCATCAACACAATGCAGGAACAAAAGGTGCGGCACCCGTTGCGCCGCCCCGGACATTCACAGAGGAGTCCTGGCCACCACGCGCGTCAACCCCACCCGCCTTGGTTTTCCCGGATCCGAGACAGGTCGACTGCCCGCGGCACGCGCAGTGGCGACGCGGCGACGCGAAGCCAAAGCCTAGTCGCGCCGCACGGCGGCGAGGATGGCGCGCGTCGCGTAGCTCTTGTTCAGCGTGTAGAAGTGCAGGCCCGGCGCGCCGCCTTCGAGCAACTTGCGGCACTGGCGGATGGCGTGTTCGATACCGGTGGCCATGACCAGGCCTGCGTCATCCTTGACGCGTTCCATGCGCGCGGCCAGCTCGGGCGGGATGGAGGCGCCGCACAGCTGGGTGAAGCGCTGCACTTGCGCGACATTGGTGATCGGCATGATGCCGGGGATCACGGGCACCTTGACGCCCGCGGCTCGCAGGCGCGCCACATGCGCGAAGTACACCTCGGGATCGAAGAACAGCTGGGTGACCAGGAACTGCGCGCCGTTCTCGACCTTCTTGACCGTCCACGCCAGGTCGGCGTCGCGGTCCTTGGACTCGACATGTCCCTCGGGGTACGAAGCGCCACCGACCGACAACTGCGCGCGCGGCGCGAGGTGGGCGATCAAGTCGGTGGCGTGGGCGAAGCCATCGGCGGGCGCGACGAAGCTCGCGGGCGTGGAACCATCGGCTTCCTTGGGCGGATCGCCGCGCAGCGCGAGGATGTTGCGCACGCCCGCGTCCAGCAGCCGGTCGACGATGGCGTCGATCTCCGCGCGCGACGACCCCACGCAGGTCAGGTGCGCCATCGTGTTGATGCGCAACTCGCTCTGCAGCTTGGCGACGATGCCGATCGTGCGCTCGCGCGTCGTGCCGCCGGCGCCGTAGGTCACGGACACGAAGTCGGGCTTCCAGACCTCCTGCAGGTCCGCGACGGTCGCGAGCAGCTGCCGCGCGCCTTCGTCGGTCTTGGGCGGGAAGAACTCGAAGCTGAACACCGGCCATCCCCGGCCGTGCAGGTCGCGCACCTTCATGCGGAGGGCTCCATCAACTGCTCGAGCCTGGCGCGGTGCTCAGGACGGAGCGGGATGCTCTTCATGGCGCGCAGATCCGTGCAGACGGTGGTCATGCGCGCGTCGACGAGTTCGGTGTCGTCGCGCGTGAAGCGGTAGCGCAACTGGATCGAGGATCGCCCCAGCTTGCCGCAAGTCACCCGCACGACGGGCCGGTCGCCGAAGCGCAGCGGCGCCTTGAAGTCCACCTCGGCGCGGACCAGCGGGAACCCGATGCGCTCCTCCAGCAGGAGCTTGTCGTAGCGCACGCCGATGTGGCGGTCCCACAACTCTTCGTAGACCTCGTGGATGTAGTCGTAGATGCGCGGGTAGTACGCGATCCCGGCGGGGTCCACGTGCCCGAACCGGACCTGGATGATCGTGGTGAAGGAGCTCACGGGCTGCGCGCCCTTCGGCGCGGCCACCAGTGTGGAGTACGCGGCCCCGCTTGGGTAGTGTGCGCGCCGAGTCGCATGCAGCCGCTTGCCCTGCTCGCCCCGATCGTCGCGATCCTCGCCTTCGCGGCCGAAGCGGATCCGTCCCTCCCGTCCAGCGGAGCCGCGACGGCCATCGCCATCGGCGGGGTGCTTTTCGCGATCGCGTTGGTCGCGGGAATCGTGCTGTGGGTGCGCGCCCTGGCCGCCAAGGGTCTCGAGGAGGCGCGTCGCGTCGCGCGCGGCTCCATCATCCAGTCCGACGCGATGGGTTCGTGGGTCGCGCGGAGCGACCGCGGTCCGGCGCAGGCCAAGGGCAACGCCGCGCTCGTGCTGTCGGAATCGACGCTGGTGTGCGTGCGTTGGGTGCCGCGCGAGACGACCGTGATCGAGCGCGGCGAGCTCAAGTCCGCGCAACTCGCCAACCGCTTCGCCGGCCGATGGCTGCCGGGCAAGCCGCGCATCCTCGTGCTCGACATCGAACGACGCGGCGCCGCCGGGGGCGTCGAACGATTCCAAGTCGGCTTGATGCCGCGCGATCCCGCGCGCTGGTTGGCGGCGCTGGACGATTGGCGCGGCAGGCGACGCTGATCCGTCGCGTCGCGCTGCCCCTCAAGTCGCCTTGGCGAAGACCGCCGGCCAGGCTTCGCGCGCCGCCTCCACGGCCGCGTCCGACAACGTCTCGATCAAGCGACGACCTTCCTCGAGGCTGGCCTCGCGCGGCGCGCCGCAATAGGCGCGATCGGCGCCGGCCTTGGCGAAGCTCGTGACGCCTTCCTTCATGCGTTCGAGGAGGTGGATGCGCACTTCGGGCAGCGCGCCGCGCTCCGCTTCCCGCACCGATGCGGGATCGGCCGCCATGACGAGGCTCGTCTCGTAGCTGCCTGCGTGGCAATCGCCCGACTGGAACTCGGCGCCGAGGCGCTCGGCGAGCTTCCGGCGCGTCGTGTCGACGAAGATGGCGTGCATGCGCTTCTCGCCCGGCGCGTGGTGGTCGAGCATGACGCCGCGCAGGATCCGCACGTGCGCCGGCTCGAGATGCGCGTTGACCACGATGGCGCGTTCGAGGTCCTGGATCGCGAGCGACTTGAGGATGTCGTCGATCAACGTCCAGAGGGTCCCGGGATTCAGCGACACCCGCCCGGCGAAGCCCGCCGTGTACTCGACGAGGCCGTAGGCGACGGGCGGCAGCACGAAGCACGGGACGCCGAGGGCGTGCAGCTTCTCGGCCGTGCGGCGCGCCTGCGCATGGGCGATGGTGACGTCGGTGTCGAGCGGCAGGTGCGGACCGTGCGGCTCGGTGCTGCCCACCGGCAGGATGGCGACGGCCTTGGCGTCGAACAACGCCTGCGCCTCGGGCCAGGTCATCTTGGCCAGGTCGTGGGGATGGCGCTCTTGCATGGTCAGCGCGCCCCCAGCAAGTCCAGCACGGCCGCGGCCATGGCCATCGAGCCCGTCGACAAGGTCGGCTCGAGAACGGGCGCGAAGCGGCTCGAGTGCAAGGACGGCAAGGCGGGCCCGCCCGCGGCCGCGGCCGCGACCGCTTCCGGCGCGACGGCCCCGAGGCGGAACAAGCAGATGGGCACTTGTTCCTTGGTGCGACCAAATCGGCCGAAGTCCTCGCCGCCCATCTCGGGTTCGATGCCGACGACGCGCTCCGCGCCGAACCAGCCTTCGAACACGCCGCGCACGCGTCGCACGAGCGCCGGGTCGTTCCATGTGGCGGGCGTGTGCTGCGACTCGGCCACCTCGACGATGGGCATGCGATCCTCCGGGATGCCCGCCGCCAGCGCCTCGCCGCGGCAGATGCGCCGCACGGACTCGATCATCCGTTCGCGCACGGAGTCGGAGTAGGAGCGCAAGGTCGCCTGCAACCGCACCTCGTCGGGGATCACATTGTGCTTGGAACCTCCGTGGATCGAGCCCACGGTCACCACGGCGGGATCGATGGGCCGCGTCTCGCGGCTGACGATCGTCTGCAAGGCGAGCACGATGCGCGCCGCGAGCACCACGGGATCCTTGGTGGCGTGCGGATACGCGCCGTGGCCGCCGACGCCGCGCACGACGATGTCGACCGAATCGACATTGGCCATCGACCATCCTTCGATCGTGCCGAGCACGCCCGCCGGCAGCGTGGCGCTGTCGTGCAGCGCCAGCGCGCAATCGGGCCTGCCGAACCGCTCGTACAAGCCCGCCTCGAGCATCTGCAGCGCCCCCACGCCGATCTCCTCAGCGGGTTGGCCGACGAACACCACCTTGCCGCTCCAGCGTGCTCGCGTGGCGGCCAGCGCGCGCGCCGCGCCGACCAGGCAGCTCATGTGCACATCGTGGCCGCAGGCGTGCATCGTCGGAACCTCGTCGCCGCCTGCCGTGCGCCCGCGCGCCTGCGAGGCCCAAGGCACGCCGGTCTCCTCCTTCACCGGCAACCCGTCGAGGTCGGCGCGCACGAGGATCGTGCGCCCGGGGCCGTTCTCCAGCACGCCGACGACGCCGTGGCCGCCTCCGAAGCCCTCGACGACTTCGCAGCCCGCCTCGCGCAGCTCGCGCGCGATCGCCGCCGCGGTGCGTCGTTCCTCGCCCGAGAGCTCCGGATTCGCGTGGAGGTCCTTGTACAAGGCGTGGATGCGCTCGCGGTCGGCCGCCACCGCATCCTCGACGAGTCGACGCAAATCGGCGGAGGGCGCGCCGACCACCGGATCGGCGACGTCGGTCCCGCGCGCGACGGAACGCCCTTGCAGCGCGACGCCACCGGCGCAGGAGGAGAGGAGCAGGCCCAGTGCCGATGCGGCGATCAATCGAGCGTGTCGCATGGCGCTCCGCGGATGGTTGGCTGGAACGAAGGTCACGATCCTGGTCCGACGTAGACGACGATGTCGCCACGGCCCCGGTCCGCCTCCTGCAAGGCGTCGGACCACTGGTCGACGAAGCTGACGACCAAGGCGCGCGTGCCGGGACGCAGGTGCCGCACGACCTGCAGCGTGCCGCCCTCGTGGTCCACGTGGAAGCGCCCCACGACGAGCATGACCGGCGTCCGCGCGCCGCGCACGGCCTCGACGACGCTCGCGCCCATCGTCCAATCCCACAGCGACTGCGAGCGGAACACGGCGTCGAGGCGCGGCCGCACGTCGGCCGCGGCGGGATCGGCGCCGTTGGCCATGAACGCATCGAAGGATTGGCGGTAGCGTCCGGCGAACAACTTGTCGGGGAAGTGGAACAGGCGCTGTTGCTCGGACGTCAGTTGCGCCAGCGCCTCGTAGCCCTGCGTGCGGGCCAGGCGGACGTACGGACGCGGCGCGTTGGCGGCCAGCACCGCGCGCTCATTGGACTTGGCCGCGTGCAGCATGGCGCGATGGCCCGGCGGGTAGTTGCCGGTGGAGCGCTGCGTGCGCGCGAGGAATGTCGGCTCGTCGGCGAGCCCCGACAGCCAATCGTCGATGCGCGACTGCTCGTCGCGATCGAAGAACTCCATGGCGAGCATCGCGCGGGGGCGCGCGGCCACGAGATCCTCGAACAACGCGGCCGCGCTCGCGAGCCCGAGCGGATGGCCGTGGTTCTCGCCGACGAGCACGGCCTCCGAAGCGGCGGCGCGCGCGACGAGATCGGACCACGCCACGCGCGCGCCGGTCGCGCCATCCCAGGCGGCGACGCCGCGCGGATCGGCTTCGACGAGCTCCGCCGCCACGACGGGCGAGGACGCGAGGTCGGCGGAGGCGGGCTTGCCGGGAGTCGCGCATCCGGCGAGGACGAGGATCGCGGGCGCCAAGGCGCGACGCGCGGAAGACGGGATCCGGACGATGTTCACGAATGATCCTCGGCGCCTCGCGCCAGCCAGGCCTTGAGTTCCTTGCGCGCCACCTTGCCGCGATCGTTCTTCGGCAGCGTTTCGCGCCACTCGAACCAGCGCGGGTACTTGTACGGCGCCAAGCGCGACTTGACGTGTTCCTTGAGGCGCGCCGCCATGGCCTCGCCGCGCTCGTGGCCGGGCCGCAGCACCACGAAGGCGCAGGGCTTGACGAGGCGCTCCTCGTCCTCGCGGCCCACCACGCACACTTCGGCGACGCTCTCGTGCGCGAGCAGCACGTTCTCGATCTCCAGCGGCGAGACCCAGATGCCCGAGACCTTCAGAAGGTCGTCGTCGCGTCCCTCGAACCAGTAGAGGCCGGCCTCGTCCTTCCTGAACACGTCGGCGGTCGTGCACCATTCGCCTTGGAAGGTGCGCACGCTCTGCTCCTTGTCCCCGTGGTAGCAGATCGCCGTGGAGCCGCCGCGCACGCGCAACCGGCCCGGCTGGCCGTCGGGCACCGGACGACCGTCGGGATCGACGATCTCGGCCTCGTAGCCCGGCACGAGGCGCCCGAGGCTGCCCGGCACGACCTCGCCGAAGCGGTTCGAGATGTAGATGTGGAACATCTCGGCCGAGCCGATGCCGTCGAGGATCTCCACCCCCGTGCGCGCCTTCCAGTCCTCGTACAGCTTCGTCGGCAGCGCCTCGCCCGCGGACAGCACGACGCGCAGGCTCGACAAGTCGGTCGCGGCGAGGCGCTCGTCCTTGAGCAGGTTGTTGATCATCGTCGGCACGCCCGTCAAGAGCGTCGGACGATGGCGCGCGATCTGCGCCAGCAGCTCGTCGACCGTGGCGCGTCCGGGATACAGGACGACCGATCCGCCGAAGCGGAACGGGAACATCAGGTTCGTGCCCGTGGCGTAGCCGAAGAACAACTTCGGCACCGACAAGCACACGTCGGTCTCGGCGTAGCGCGCGATCTCGCGCGCGTAGGTCTCGATGTTGTAGGCGAAGTCGCGGTGCGCGTGCACGCACGCCTTCGGACGGCCGGTGGAACCCGAGGTGAAGAGCCACCCGGCGAGGTCGTCTGGCCCCGTGGGCTCGGTCTCCGCCAGGCTCGAGGCGGGATCCTCGGCGTCCAGCGCCGCGGCCCACGCGAGGCGGTCTCCGGCATCGCCGACCACGAACACCACCGGACGGATGCGCGAGCGCTCGAGCGCATCCGCCATCGCCGACAGGACGGAGTCGTGCACGACGACGGCGCGCGGCTTGACGTAGTCGACGTACTCGGCGTACTGCTCGGCGTGCAGCAGCGGATTGACCATGGCGAACACGCATCCGGCGCGCAGCGCGCCGAACCAGGCCTCGACGAACTCGATGCCGTCGGGCAGCACGATCAGCACGCGATCCTCGGCCTGCGCTCCGGCGCGACGGAACGCGGCGGCGGCGCGGCGCGTGCGTTCGGCGACCTGCGCGTAGGTCCATGCACGCCCTTCCGCGTGGACGCAGGCCTTGGCGGCGCGCCCCTCGCGCAAGTTGCGGTCCAGCAGGTCGTCCGCGAGGTTGTAGCGCGCGGGCAAGGAGTGGAGCAGCGGTTGCATGCGCCTTCGAGTGTAGCGCCCGCCGGTCCCCGCCCGCCGCGCGGCGTCAGCCCGGCAGCAGCAGGATCGAGCCGGTCGTGGCGCGCGACTGCAGCGCCTCGTGGGCCGCGCGCGCCTCGACGAGCGGCCAACTGGCCGTCGCCTCGGCCGCCAGCGTCCCGTCCGAGAGCAGGCGGAAGAGCTCCGCCGCGCGCGCCTCCAGCTCGTCGCGCGCGGCGACGTGGTCCCACAACGAAGGCCGCGTCAGGAACAACGAGCCCTTGGCGAGTTCGAGCACGTCGAGCGGCGGCGGCGCGCCCGAGGATTGCCCGTAGCTGACCATGGTGCCGCGCGAGCGCAGGCACGAGAGCGAGCGCGCGAAGGTCGCTCCCCCGACCGAGTCGTAGACGCAGTCGACCCCGCGGCCGTCGGTGAAGGTCCTGGCCGCCGCCACGAAGTCGGCGCTGGACGCGTCGACGACCTCGTCGGCGCCCAGTCGTCGCGCGCGCTCGACCTTGGAGGGCGAACCCACCACCGCCAGCACGCGCGCGCCGAGCCGCTTCGCCCACGGCACGAGCAGGGAGCCCACGCCGCCGGCCGCGGCGTGCACCAGCAGATGGTCGCCGGGCTTGGCGCGGAAGCTGTCGTGCAGCAGGTAGTGCGCGCTCATCCCCTTCAGCATCGAGCACGCGGCCTGCGCGAAGGCGACCGAGGCGGGCAGGCGCACCAGGCGCGACGCCGGGATGTTGCGCAGCGAGGCGTACGCGCCCGATGGAGGCGTGGCGTAGGCCACGCGATCGCCGACGGCGAGCTCCGCCACCCCGGGGCCGAGCTCCTCGACGACGCCGGCGGCCTCGAAGCCCGGCGTGAACGGCGCTTGCGCCGGGTACGAGCCGCTGCGCAGGTAGACGTCGATGTAGTTGACGCCGATCGCCTCGTGGCGCACGCGCGCCTCGCCCGCCGCGGGCGCGGGGAGCTCCACCACGCGCGGCACGAGCACCTCCGGCCCGCCCGGCGCCTCGCACACGATGCGCACGGTGCTCGCGCCGCCGGCCATGGCCTCAATCCTCGAGCTTCGCCGAGGCCAGCGCCTCGCGCAGCTGGTGCGCCGTCTGCCAACGCTCGCGCTTGTCGGCCATCAGCCCGCGCGCGATGGCGGCCTCGAGCGCGCGCGGCACCTCGACCTTGGGCGCGCGCTGGTCCATCGGGGGCGGACGCTTCTCGAGCTTGCTCTGGAACACCTCGAGGAAGCTCTTGCCCCTCCACGGCAGCACGCCGCAGGCGAGCTCGTACAGGAGCGTCGCGAGGTTGTACACGTCCGATTGCACGTCGGGCGACTCGCCGCCGAACTGCTCCAGCGGCGCGTAGAACGGCGTGCCGATCAAGGCGGTCTTCTCGCCGAGGTGCTTGGCGCTCCACAAGGCCGGCGTGATGCCGCAATCGACGAGGACCGCGCGGCCATCGTCGGAGATGTGCACCGTGTGCGGCTTCACGTCGCCATGCACCAATCCGTTGGCGTGGATCTCGGACAGTCCGGCGCACAACTCGACGCCCAGCGCCACGACGCGCGCGGGATCCCAGGCCTCGCCCTCGACCTTCAACTCGCGCAACGCGCGACCGAGCGGCATGTCGGTGGCGTACAGGACGCTGCCGTCCTCGTGGCGCTCGACCGCCACGGCGCGCAGCACGTGCGGGTGCTTGACGGCCAACCAACGAGCCATGGCCGCCGCGAACTCGTCGGCGTCGCCACGGCGCTCGAAGAGCACGGTCGAGTAGATCTGCAACTCGCGCAGCGTCCCGTCGAGGTCCTCGGCCGCGAACGTGGCGGCCATGCCGCCGGTGCGGTTGGTGCGCACGATCTTCCAGCGATCGAGCAGCACCTTGCCCGGCGACAAGTCGAACAGCGTCAGGGAGCGCTTCTGCATGAGGGCCTAGTATGCCGCGCGACCCGCCAGATGCTCGCGCCAGCGTCCATCGGCGCGCAGGGTCGCGAGCGCCTCGGCGAACTCGTCCAGCTCGTCCTCGAGCGTGTAGTAGTGCGGGCTGACGCGCAGGCCGGCTCCCGGCCTGTGGTCGACGAGGATGCCCCGCGCTTCCAGCGCCTTGACGAAGGCCGGCCCGTTCTCGTCGGCGCGCAGGCGCACGGTCAGCGTCCCGCCGCGCTCGGCGGCCCGCTCGGGGCTGTGGAGCTCGAAGCCGCGCGACAAGAGGTCCTGCCGCAGGCGCTCGGTCAGGTGTTGCGACCACGCGCGCACGTTGTCCACGCCGACCTCGAGCAGCAGCTGGTAGCCCGCCGATGCCTGCAGGAAGCTCGCCACGGAAGGCGAACCGTGCAGCATGCGCTCGATGCCCGCGGCGTAGCGCTGCGGTCCCGTCTCGAAGGCGAAGGGCGCAGCGTGCGCGGCCCAACCCGTGATGCGCGGCTCGAGGCGCGGCAGCAGGTCCGGCCTCACGTACAGGTATCCGGCGCCGGGGCCGCCGCACAGCCACTTGACCGAGCCGCCGCAGACCATGTCCACGCCCGTGGCCTGCACGTCCACGGGCACGGTGCCGAGCGACTGGTACGCGTCGAGCAGCACCAGCGCGCCGACCTCCTTGGCGCGACGGCAGATGGCGGCCACGTCCTGGATGTAGTGGCTCTTGTAGGTGACGTGGCTGATCGGGACGATCGCGGTCGTCTCGTCGATGGCCTCCAGCAGCCTTCCCGTGTCGACGCGAATGCCGTCGGTCGGCACCACCTCCACGCGCGCTCCGTACTTGCTCCAGCCTTCCCACACGTACATATTCGTGGGGAAGTTCATGTCCGTGTAGACGACCTTGTTGCGCGGCCCGGAGAAGTCCAGCGCGCTGGCGACCAGGCCTTGGATCACCGACACGTTCTGGTGCATGACGACCGAGCCCTCGGGCGCGTTCATCAGCTTCGCCAGCAGGTTCCCCACCCGCGTCGGCGCGTCCCACCAGCCCTCGGCCCACGCGCGCACGCCGCGCGTCTCCCATTGGTCGCAGAAGTCCATCAGCTTCTCGCGCGCACCGCGCGGCATGGCGCCGAGCGAGTGGTTCACGAGGTAGGTCGTGGACGCGAGGATCGGGAACTCGTCGCGCCAATCCTCGGGATCGTGCTGCGGGATCGCCATGCGGTCAGCCCTTCCGGCCAAGGCCGGTCAACTGGTCGTCGGGGATCACCAGGCGCTCGACGGGCGCGCCGCGCGCGATGTGGCTGTCGATGATCTCGTCCACGTCCGCGGGCGTCACGCCGCCGTACCAGACCTGCTCCGGATACACGACGACAACGCAGCCCTTGGCGCACTGGTCGAGGCACAACGCCTTGTTGGGCCGCACGACGCGCTTGTAGCCGCGCGCCACCAGCTTCTCCTTGAACGCCGCGGCGACCTCGTGGCCGCCCTTGCCCGCGCAATCGCCGCGCGGATCGTCCTTGCCGCGCTCGTTGACGCACACGAACACATGTCGTTCGAACTTCGCCATCGCTTTCGTCCTCAGCCCAGGATCTGCTTGGCGAGCACGAGCTTCTGGACCTCGCTCGTGCCCTCGTAGATGCGCAGGGCGCGCACGTCGCGCCACAGGTGCTCGACGACCTCGCCCTTCTTCACGCCCAGCCCGCCGAAGTGCTGCACCGCGCGGTCGCAGATCCACGAGGCGGATTCGGTGGAGAAGTACTTGGCGCGCGCCACCGCGGCGGTCGCGTCGCCGCCTTCGTCGACGATGCGCGCGGCTTCGTCCACCAGCAGCTCGGCGGCGCGCAGGCGCACGTCCATCTCCGCGATGTCGAAGCGCAGCGCCTGGAAGCTCGCGAGGGGCTTGCCGAACTGCTTGCGCGCGCGCAGGCGTACGCACGACTCGTGCAAGGCGCGCCGCGCGAAGCCGTTGGCCGCGGCGGCGACGGAGGTCCGGAAGCGCGCGAGCACCGACAAGGCGAGCTCGGTGCCGGCGCCCACCTCGCCCAGTCGATGCGCGTCGGGCACCACCACCTCGTGGAAGCGGTATTCGCCGATGGGATGCGGCGAGACCACCTCGAAGCGCCGCGCCTCGAGTCCCCGCGCCGAGCCGGGCAGGTGGAACATGGTCGTGCCGCCCGGCTCGCCGGGCTCGCCCGAGGTGCGCGCGAGCACGCAGATGGCGTCGGCGATGCCGCAGTTGCTGATGAAGGTCTTCGCGCCGTCGAGCACCCACGCGTCCCCGCGGCGCGTGGCGCGCAGCGCGACCTCCGCCAGCGAGGATCCGGCCTCCGGCTCGGTCAGGGCGAAGGCCCCGACCAGTTCGCCGCGCGCCACGGCGGGCAGGATCTCGCGCTTCAGGCCCTCCGGACCGCCCAGCGCGATGGCGTGGCTGCCGAGCCCTTGCATGACGAGCATCACGTCGAGCATCGGCGAGTGCCACGCCAGTTCCTGCCGCAGCGTGCACAGCGCCCGCACCGACACGGAGGTCGGCGCGCACAAGCCGCCGGCGCGCGCGCCGCCCCAGGCCTCGGGCACGCACCACGCCGCGAGGCCTGCGCGCGCCACGGCGGACAGCGCCTCGCGCGCCCCGCTGGTCTCGTCCAAGGCGTCGACGCGCGCACCGTGCACCGAACCCACGGCGCGCGCCTTGGCGCGCAGGTCGTCAAGTAGATTTGACAAAGCGGCGCTCATCGCCGGCCGGCCCCCCGGAACCGCGGCGCGCGCTTCTCGAGGAAGGCGTGGTGCGCCTCGGCGTAGTCGGGATCGGCCATGCACTCGGCCTGCACCCACCCTTCGGCCGCGAGGGCGCGCTCGAAGTCGAGCACCGTTTCCGCGTGCACCATGCGCTTGGTCGCCGCCATGCCGAGCGCGGGCCCTGCAGCGAGCTTCTTCGCCCACGCCAGCGCCGCCTGCGGCAGTTCCGCGTCGGGGACGACGCGGTTGTACAAGCCGATGCGCTGCGCGTGCGCCGCGTCGACGAACTCGCCCTCGAGCAGCAGCTCCTTGGCGTGGCCGAGTCCGACGATGCGCGGCAAGAGCCACGCTGCGCCCATGTCCGCCCCCGACAAGCCGACCTTGGTGAAGAGGAAGGCGATCTTCGCCGATTGGGCCGCGATGCGCACATCGGCCGCCGCCGCCATGACCGCGCCCGCGCCGCAGGCGAGGCCGTTGAGCCCGCACACGATGGGCTTCTCGAGGCGCAGCATGTTGGCGATCAACTCGCAGGTCATGCGCGTGAAGGCCGCCACCTGCGCCGGGTCGGACTCGAGCAGGTTGGCGATGATGTCCTTCTGGTCCCCGCCCGAGCAGAAGGCGCGCCCCGTGCCCGTCAAGAGCACCGCGCGGGCCTGGTCGCGCGTGCGCAGCCAGTGGAACGCGTCGGTCAGCTCGCGGTACGACGCGAAGGTCAAGGCGTTCAGCCGCTCGGGACGGTCGAGTCGCACCACGGCGACGCCATCCTCCTCGTGGTAGCGGAAGTGCTTCGGATCCATCCTCCCGATGATCGCAGGACTGCCGCTCGCCTCCAAGTCGGGCCGCGGCCTTGTCCGAGCGACCATCGGGCGAGTCGACCGCCCCGCCTGCGCGGTCGCGCCGTGGGTTCGGCGCGCATCCGGCGCGCGGACCTCCGAAAGCGGCCCGCGCGCCGCCCGGTGGGGCCCGCGGGCCGACTCTTGCATGGGGCCTCGGATCCCGCTATCGTCTTCGCCTCACAACGTTCGCCGGAAGCTTCCGGCGGGACCAACACGGCGCCCAGGGAGCTCTGTTGGTAGAGCAGGTGACTCTTAATCATCAGGTCCTAGGTTCGACCCCTAGCGTGGGCACCACTCCTCCCCTCCGCGGCTGACGCCTGCGGAGCGCCGTGGGGACTGCGCGCGACCAAGCGCCAGGCGCGCCTCGTGCAGCGCCGGCCCCCGGCGGCGATCCGGCGCGCCAATCGCGGATTTCCTTGGCGGTCGCGCCGCGAGCCGCACCTTGTGCACCGAGGCCGTGCGATCCGGCCTTCCTAGGCTCGACGCCGCAACCACCATGTTCCTACAAGACGCGCCCCCGGTGGTCGAGACCACCATCGTCGCCATCCGCGCCGAACAGACCGTCCCCCGCTCAAGCGCCTCCGTCACCGTGCTCGACGCCGAGGATCTGCGACGCACGAACGAACGGACCTTGCCGCGCATGATCGCCCGCGCGGCCGGCGTAGGCGTCTTCCTGCAGGAGACCAACACCGGCGGAGGCGCGCCGATCCTGCGCGGAACCTTGGGCGAGCGCGTGTTGATCGTC
>JBKDQQ010000149.1:0-4470 GCA_046341775.1 Planctomycetia bacterium | reverse complement strand
AGGTTGAACAAGCTGCTCGCCGACCACGGCGTCGCTTCGCGACGGCGCTGCGACGAGCTGATCGCGCAAGGCGGCGTGATGGTCGACGGCGAGATCGTGGTCGAGCTCGGCACCAAGGTCGATCCCGAGCGGCAGACCATCGACGTCGAGGGACGCACGCTCGACGTGCGCGCGGCGCGCAAGCGCTACTACATGTTGAACAAGCCCCCGGGCGTCGTGTGCACGAACGAGACGCGCGAGACGCGGCCGCGGGCGGTGGACCTGATCACCGATCCTTGGAAGGGCCGCATCTACACGATCGGCAGGCTGGACGAGGAGTCGCGCGGCTTGATCCTGCTCACCAACGACGGCGAGTTCGCGCACCGCATCATGCATCCGCGGCACGGCGTGTTGAAGACGTACCGGGTCAAGGTCGCGGGCAGGATCGACGACGAGGCGTTGACGAAGATCCGCGAAGGCGTGCGCTTGTCCGAGGGCCGCACGAGCGGCGCGCGCATCGTCGTCGAGAGCCGCCGGAACGACAGCTCGCAGCTTGAAGTGACCATCCAGGAGGGCATGAACCGCGAGATCCGGCGCGCCTTCGCCAAGGTCGGCTACAAGGTCGTCGACCTCGAGCGCGTGCGCATCGGATCGCTGACTTCGCGCGGCGTGAAGACCGGACGGTGGCGCGAATTGGTGCGCGCCGAGATCGACGCACTGCTCGCCGGCGCGCCCGCCGAGGGCGGCGAGCGCGCACGCTTCGGCGTCGCCAAGCGCGGCAAGGGCCGCAAGCCCTCGTGGGCGCGCCACCTCGTCGAGGGCGGACGCGCGGTGGCGGTGCGGCCGGAGGCGGCGGACCTCGCCGCGCGGCGCGCGGATCGGAAACTGTGGCTCGAGTCGCGCGGCCTCGACGCGAAGCCTGGTGCCGGCAAGTCGCGCGGCGGCGCGCGCGGCGGCGCGCCGGGCGGTGGAGCTCGCGGCGGCAAGTCCGGCGCGAAGTCGTCGGGCTTCGGCGGCGGACCGCGCGGCAAGGACGCGAGGACCGGCGGCGGCAAGCCCGCCCGCGGCGCCGACGCGCGTCGACGGCCGCTGGGCGGTGGGCGGACGCCCGCGCCCCTGCGTCGCGGAGGTGGCCGTTGAAGCCCTCGAACGCGAAGAAGAGCGGCGCGAGCATCGTCGAGACGAAGCTCGAGAACGGCTTGACGGTGCTGGTGGCGGAGCGCCACTTCGATCCCGTCGTGGCCGTGATGCTGTGGTACCGCTGCGGCGCGCGCGACGAGGGCGAGCGCGAAGCGGGCGTGGCGCACTTCCTCGAGCACATGATGTTCAAGGGCTCGCGTCGCTTCGGCAAGGGCGAGGTCGACCTCGCCACGACGCGCCTTGGCGGCAGCAACAACGCCTTCACCTCCGCCGACCACACCGCGTATTGGTTCGAGCTGGCCTCCGACCGCTGGGAGAAGGCGCTCGAGATCGAATCCGACCGCATGCGCGGGCTGCTGCTCGATCCCGCCGAGTTCGAGGCCGAGAAGGCCGTCGTGCTCGAGGAGCTGTCGATGGGCGAGGACGATCCCTGGCGCGTGCTCGTGCAGCAGGTGCAGCAGGCCCTGTTCGGCCGCCATGCCTACCATCGGCCGGTGATCGGCTACGTGGACACGCTCAAGGCGCTCACGGTCGACGACATGCGCGCGTGGTACGAGCGCCACTACCATCCCGCCAACGCGACGCTGGTCGTGTGCGGCGACACGACGGTCGAGGCGGCGTTGGCCGCGGCGCGCAAGCACTTCGGCGCCATCCCCGCCGGTCCCGCCAAGGCGTCGGCGTGGAGCGCGCCCGCTCCGGCGCCGCGCGGCGAGCAGCGCCTGTCGATGGAGTGGGACGACGACGGCAAGCGCGTGTGCATCGCCTGGCCCACGACCAGGGTGGGCGAGGACGACGACTACGCGCTGGATGTGCTCGCCACGGCGCTGTCCTCCGGCCGCAACTCGCGCCTGCATCGGCTGCTCGTGCTCGAGGAGGGACTCGCCACCAGCGTCTCGACGCACAACGACACGCGCGTCGACGGCGGCGCGTTCTGGCTCTACGCGCAGTGCGCCCACGGGATCGAGCCGCAGAAGCTCGAACGCGCGCTGCTCGCCGAGGTGCAGCGCGCGCGCGAGGCGCTGCTCGAACCCGCGGAGCTGCTGCGCGCCAAGCAGATCATCGAAGCGGGCGAGGCCCACGATTCCGAGACGGTCTCCGACCTCGCCGAGGAGCTGGGCGAGTACGCGGTCGACGCGCACTGGATCCTCGCGGTGGAGGCGGTCGAGCGCATCAAGGCGATCGACGCGGCCGCGGTGCGCGAAGCCGCGCGCCGCTACTTGGGCGACGAACGCCGCGTCGTGGGTTGGAGCCTGCCCAAGCGCGCGCCCGAGGCGAAGGGCGCGCGCGGCGCCAAGTCCGGCGCGGGCAAGTCCAAGTCCGCCACGCGCCGCGCGGCCTCGGCCAAGTCCATCGCGCCCAAGAAGAAGTCCGCCGGCGGCAAGGCGCGCGGCAAGAAGGCGCGTCGCGCCGCGGCCCGCTCGCGGCGGGCGGGTGCTCGTCGCCGCTCCCAAGGCAAGGTGCGCCGATGAGCCACCAGGCCCTGCTCGAGCGGCTGTCGATGCCGCTCGAGCGCTTCGAGTTGTCGTGCGGCGCGCTGTTGTGCGTGTCGCCGCGCCCCGGAGCCCCGGTGTGCGCCATCCAGGCGCACGTGCGCGGCGGACCGGCGCTCGATCCGCGCGGCAAGGAAGGCCTCGCCTACCTCGTGGGCGCGCTGGCCGACCAGGGCACGCCGAGCCGCAGCGACGAGGAGATCGCCGCGCTGCTCGAGCCGCACGGCGGCGAACTCGGCGGCGACGCATCGGGCCTCGCCGGCGTCATCGTCGGCAGCCGCTGGAAGCTGCTGCTCGAGGTGCTGTGCGACGCCCTCGCGCACGCGCACTACCCGAACAAGTTGTTCGAGCGCCAGCGACAGCGCCTGCTCGATCGCCTGCGCCTCGAGCGTTCGGAGCCGCAGAAGCAGGGTGCGCTGCTCTTCCGCAGGCTCGTGTACGGCGAGCACTGGATGGGCCGCGCCGCGTACGGCGACGGCGCCAGCATCGAACGCATCGAGCCCGCCGAGGTGCGGGCGCTGCGGCGACGGCATTGGTGCGGCCGCCGCCTGATCCTGTCCGTGTGCGGCGACGTGGATCCCAAGGAGGTGCGCGCCGCCTGCGAGAAGCTGCTCGCCGGCCTGCCGCCCGGCACTCCGCTCGAGACCACGCCTCCGGTCTTCCCCGCGCTCGGCAGGCGCGTGCGCACCTTCGGCGCCGAGCGCAAGCAGGTGCACGTCTTCCTCGGGCATCTCGGCATCCGGCGCAACGATCCCGACTATCCCGCGCTCGTCGTCATGGACCATGTGCTCGGCACGGGGCCGGGCTTCGTGAATCGCATCTCGCGGCGGTTGCGCGACGAACTCGGCCTCGCCTACAGCGTGCACGCCTCGATCCACTCGTCGGCGGGCATCCTGCCGGGTGTCTTCAGCGCCTACATCGGCACTTCGCCCGAGAACGCGGAGACCGCCATCGACGGCTTCCTCGCCGAGATGGAGCGCATCCGCGGCGAGCTGGTGCCCGAAGCCGAGCTCGAGACGGCGAAGCAGTACTTGCTCGGCAGCTTCGCCATGGGCTTCGAGCGCGCGTCGCGCCGCGCGGCGTACATGACGTCGTCGGCCGTGCATGGTTGGGGGCCCGACCACTTGCCCAAGTTGATGGACGCCTTCGCGGCCACCACGCAGCATGATGTGCGCCGCGTGGCGCAAGCCCACCTGCATCCCACGCGCTGCTGCCTGGCGGTGGCTGGGCCGTTGAAGGCCGGACGCCTCGCCAAGTACGCGGAAGACGGCAGGGGCTGAACGTCCGGGTGCGCTCGTGGAGGTCGCAGGGCGCATCGGCACCCTTGCGTCGAGGGTCCGAACGGTCGTGCGGGGTCCAAGGGGGGCATCAACAGGAGGGAATATTCTGAATTAGGAATTTTCTTAGGATAAGCGCGACGGATGGCCCGGTGGCGATTTGGGCCTGGATGGGTCAATATTGGGCCTGCATTGCGGATGAGCGCATACCTCGGCGGGGTCCCCGCCGACTGCTTGGCTGCGCCCGTCCGAACCCGAGCTCGACTGGGGGAAGCTGCGATTTTTGTCGAGAAAACAAGACGAAATCCGCTGAATGCGCCGCTTGCGAGCGTGTGCCGAAGGGCGCGCCATGCTCCCTGGAGGGTCCCCTGCGGCACAGGAAATTGCATATCGGCGACGGCTTCGCCATGGTGGACCGTATTCCTACGAACTTGGTCCCATTATGTAAGAAAACTTCCCAGATAAAGTCGTGTGAGTCTGGGCAGCAGGCCGGTTCTCCCGCGAGGACAGCCTGCGCCGCAGAACGGCCCCCAACCCCCGAGACGAACCCATGCGAGTGCCGACGCTGGAAGGTCTGAGAGCCT
>JBKDQQ010000148.1:0-24579 GCA_046341775.1 Planctomycetia bacterium | reverse complement strand
AGGTGGTAGTCCCCATTCTCCATCTTGCGGATCGAGTACACGTCTCCGCGCGGGTTGAAGACCGCACTCTCGGAGTCATCAAAGATAGGCACGCCAATCGGAATCATGTTGTCGTTCAGGTTAGTGGTCGATCGATTTCCGCCCAGCCACGTGCCCGACGCCAGTCCGATCGCGAAAGGTCTGAACGTAGTCGTACGCCCACGTGCCGTGGTCATTCACCGACTGGAGGCAGATCCCGAGCTGACTGTGATGCGGAAAGCCTTTCCTGATAGGCGTTGGGCGGACGCTCTGCCGCCTGAGTCGCGCCGTCGAACAGTGAACGGTTCTCGTTCACAGCGGCCTCGACATC
Organism: Planctomycetia bacterium; assembly: GCA_046341775.1. GTDB lineage: Bacteria > Planctomycetota > UBA1135 > UBA1135 > SXXH01. The sequence continues at coordinate 24,230 of JBKDQQ010000148.1, read as the reverse complement.
GGCGTCGGGTTTGGCCTCGGGGAAAGTGTTGCGGACTTTTTCGAGCAGGTTGAATGTGCGCGCGTGCGCGCGCTTGAGGAGCCGTTCGTACGTCATCGGCCGGATGACCACATTCATGGGCTCTTCGAGCTTGCGCTCGCCGACGCCATCGGGAGCGAGCTTGCTGCCCAGCACGAAAGCATCGAAGCGCGTCGAAGGCTGGACCACGTTGGCCGAGCGCAGTGCAGCAACGTAGTCCTCGGGCTGCGCGACCTCCTTCCGCGTCAGCGTCGCGCCGCCGTGCTTGAGTTCGACGATGAGGACTTTGGTGATCCCGGCGACTTCGCCGTCGGCGTCGAAGCCGTCCGTGTTGTAGACGCCGATCGAGCGATCGGGCAGAGCGACGAAGTCGGGCCGGATCTGACTGATTCCAGTCGAATCGCCACGGAACAACTCGCGGACGATCGTCACGAGGGAACGGTTCGAGCGGAAGTGCAGCGACTCGTATTCCGGGCCGAAGATCCACAGGCCATGCTCGAAGAGTGGTTGCAGATCGTGCAATTCGTCGGCGCGTTCGCGCTGGAGGAGCTGCTCCAGCTTGTCGATGAGCTTCAAGCGCCATTCGAGTTCCCCGAGCACGTGCTCGGCGTCGCTCGCCGTCCAGCGCTTGAAGATCGCCGCCCAGCGGTCGATGTCATCCGGCGAGCACACGGCAATCTCGGCAAGCAGGTCGTACTTCGTGCGCGCCTTCTCCATGTTGGCGAACACCGCGACCGCCTTCGTGAGGTCTCCCTGCGAGATGCTCGGACACTTCGCGAGCACCGCCTCCGTGAACTCGCCCACGACTCGGCGCGAGAGCGGCGCAAGGTCTTGGATCGCCACGGCCGTTTCGTTCAACGCCTCGCGCTTCCGCGTCGCGCGCCCCTCCGCAAGGTGGACTTCGAGCCGTCGAATGACGTGCTCGCGCGCCAGCTTCATTACCCGGTTCGATTCTTCGGTCGCGTGAAAGCCGGTCCAATCCGCCTTCACGTGGGGTTTCAAGAGATCCGCCTTGATCACGTAGCTCAAGCGCTTCGCGACGGAGCTGCGTCCGTCGAGGATCGCGCCCGCGTTTTCGAGACCATCCCACGACGGACTGCCGACCATCCGACCCTGCACCCACCAAGTCAGACCCCGGAGATTGGTGGTGCGGTCGCTGGCTTGCGGGTTGATCTCCGTGATCTCGATCTCGCCGAGTCCCTCGATCACGAGACTCGCGGAGTTCACGGTGTCGAGGTCGAGCAAGGCCAGTGCCGAGCCGTTGAAGATGATGGAGAACTCGGGGTCTACGAGGAACTTCGAGCCGATCGCTGTGGCGAGCGACTCTGCATCCACGCGATTGCGCTGGATCACGGCCGTGATTCGGGTGCCGTGCCCAGGCTGCTTCTTCTTGACCGGCTCGCTGAACTCGAACGGTTCCCGGCCGCCGTTGGTCAGCTTCACCTCGACGGCGAGCAACGATCCGTCCTTCCAAGTCTCGATGTGGTAGCTGTTCGCGAAGCAGAAAGCTCCGTGACGACCCTTGCCGCTCTGGCCGAACGCGACGCGATTCTTCTTGTGCTTCTTCTTGTTCGGCGGGAACTCGGCGAACTTGCCTTGCTCGATCTGCCGGTTGTAGCCGAGCGTGCGCCAGCGGGCGCTGAACTCCTCAGCCGTCATTCCGGTGCCGTCGTCTTCGATCGAGAACTCCTCACCCGTTTCCGACGGCCACTTGATCCGAACGCTGCTTGCACCCGCATCGTAGGCGTTCGCAACCAGCTCGGTGAGCGCGAGCCTGCCGTCCTGCATGAGCTGACCCGCGTGGTCCGCGAGGAACGTGGCCCCGAAGGTAACGCCCGCGTCGAGGAAGTTGGTCTGTCGCTGTGCCATCGGCTTGCAGGGTCTCGCCCCGGTAGCAGACAACGTGTCTACGGACCGGGTCAAGGAGTCCACGACCGGGATCGCATCCGGTCGATCAGCTCCTGCGGCGCGATGTGGTCCAAGTACCGGCTCGTTGTCGAGAGGTTCGCGTGGCCGAGCTGGGCGCGGATCAGATTCATCGGCGTGCCCTCCCGCGCCAACTCGGCGGCGTGCGTGTGTCGGAGACCGTGGGCGTGGACACGCTTCTCGATGCCCGCCTTCCTTCCGAGGCGGCGAAGCAGCGCCCGCACGTAGGGCGACTTCACTGGCTCGCCGCGCAGGGTGCAGAAGACAGGCTGCCGCCCGTTCAGGCCGAGCTTGCTGCGGCGGTCCATCCAGCGCTCGATGACCGCGAAGGACTCGTGGTCGAGTCCGACCACGCGGGCTTTGTCCCCCTTCCCGTGACGGACGACGACACGTCCCTCGGCCGGATCGAGGTCCTTCGGGTGAAGGGCGAGCGCCTCAGAGATCCGCAGCCCGGTCCGGTAGAGGAGGGTGAGGAGCGCACGGTTCCTTGTCCCTGTCGGGGCTCGGTTCGAGCAGGCGCGCACGAGCTGGCGAACCTCGTCCTCGGCGAGGATCTCGGGAGGGTAGGTCTTGCCCTTGTTCCTGGGCTCGCGGGGTCGTTTGGCGTCGGGATGGTCGCTCATGCAGGAAGGATTACGCTTTTCCAGGAAAGCGTAACCCATGAGCACCTATCGGCCACTCCGCCGTCGAAAGCGTAACTGAAGCGCGCGGAACTGAGTCCGGCCACCAACCCGGAAAAATCTTCTGACCTGTGTTCCTAGCGCAACCCGGTAGGGACTTCCGGAGGCCAGGAGGTCCTTCCGCTTGAGGTTACTTCCGACGAGCCATCCAAACGGGATGGATACACTTGCTCGGGTCGAACTCCCCGCTCGCGCTGGCCGCGCCGCAGTCTCTTGCGCTGTCGCAGTCGAACCCGGACTTGACGCGATGCACTGGCTCGCGTGCGGAGCGCATGGATCGCTTCTCGGCGACCTTGAACGTGATCTCGCACGTCTCTTCGCCGGTCACTTCACGGAGCCTCCGGCAATCGAACGGCTCGGATTCGTAGGACGTGCTCACGCTCGGGCTATCGGCCGGTCCGGTCCACGGCCTTAGCCCGAAGCTGTCAGCGACCCTTTCCCGCTCCCGGATCGAAGAACTCGACCGGCTTCTTGTAGACGGCCGCGAACTCGAACAACTCGGCGGCGTCCACCCGGCGGCTGCCGTGCTCGCACTTCTCGACGAAGGACTGGAGACGACCAAGGGCGGCGGCGACCTCACGCTGGGTCATGTCCGCGTCGGCGCGCGCCTGCTTCAACTTGACGATGAACGCCCGGTAGCGCTGCGCATGATTCGCGGAAGTTCGGGTGTTCTTGGCCTTCCCCATCGCCAGCCTGTCGAGGCCGGAGTGTGGGGCGGGTTGAGTGGCGAACCCTAATAGGGTTCAAGCTCGTGATGCGCTGGAGCCGAACAGGCGGGAGCCCCCTGTTTCAAGGAGTACCTCATGGCCCTTCCGCGCGCATCCACAGTTCCCACCATCGTCCGAGGTGCTCTCGGTTTCGCCCTCGTCTGCGGCGGGCTTTTTCTCGTCGGGATCGCAATCTTCGGTATCGCCGCGATCGTGCGGCCGTCCGAGCGGAGCAACACGTCGAGGGGTTCGGCCCACTCGGGAGATGGAGTCCGCAGGACGACGTGGTCCGCGAGGTCGGAGGGGACGATCACCGAGGATGCGACGACGCACGCACGCAACGTCGAACACCTAACCGAGACGACGCTCGTCGCTGACTTCGCGGTTCACACCGGAGAGACGTACGAACAAGCCGGAACTCGCTTGACCGAAGTCGGCAAGGAACTCTGCCTGATCCCCGGCGCAGAGACGGCGATCCTGAACGTAGTGAGCGCGGACAACAACACTCGGTTGGGACAGGTGACGCTCCCGCTTGCGTCGTTCCTCGACTTCCACGTTGGGGACCCGACGGACCGCATGATGGCCGCGAAGATGTGGAAGACCAACGCGGTGCTTGCCCTCGAACAGGCTCTGCGCAGACCGTAGGTCCGCCGCAGGACGCAGGACGCAACGCGCCGCACCGCGTGCGAGCCGCCGGAGGCGAGCCTCGGCCGCGTTCATGTCCAAGACGGCCAAGAACTTCCAAGGGTAAGGGCGCTTCCCGTGCGCGTCGGGGGCGAGCCCCGGTCGTTGGTAGACACGGTGTCTGCGGGGGCCGGTGCCCGCTCGCGGCTTCCGGCCGAGCGCAAGCCGCCATCTGAACAGCGGCGGGGAACGCTCAAGGATCGTCCTGGGCTCGTCGATGTCGAAGGGATGCTCCTCATTCGCGCTTGGCCCCTCGTTCTCGCAGCCGTCGCCTGCTCCTGCTCGGCGGTCGTTCCGAAGCTCGACCTCCCGTCGCCGATCGTCGTCAACGATGTCCGTGTCGAGCTAACCGGCGTGCTCTCGCACTACGGTCGCGGCGGAGTGGGCGGGTTCAGGGGCGCTGCAACCAACACGTCCGACGAGGCGCTCTCGTACTGCGTCATCACATTGGAACTGCTCGATCCGTCGGGCGCGAAGATCGGCGACGCGATGGCAACGACCACGCACCTCGACGCGGGCCAGACGTGGCGCTTCGACGCCCACAACGCCAACTCGATCACCTCGCACGTCGATCGCGTCCGAGTAGCCGAGGTGCAGACCAACCGGAGCCTGCTCGTGGGAATCGTGAAGCCGAGAGGGAATCCTGGAGTGTCCAGCGGCCGAAGCGGCGTCGGTGCTACCCAGACACCGGAGGTCAAGGCCCTCGCAGCTCCCTTTGCGGATGAGCAGGCCGACCGTGTCGAGCGCGCCATCCTTCGCATCGGAGAGACCCGTCCGGTCGCCGGTGCTGCAACCGAGCCGTTCACGTTCACGATCCAACTCGCCAAGCCGGAGGACGACGGCACCTTCACCGCCAACTTCCAAGAGATCGCGTTCGTCCACACCGTCGCCGGGAACCTCAAGGATGGCGTCGCGCTCTACCGCGTCGGACTCGTCGAGGGTGAGCCACGGATCGTGCTGCGGGGCCAGATGAACTCGCGGCGCTACGAGGTGTTGTGGGAGTCCTGGCAGGATGGATGGCGGCGCGCTGGGAGCCCGGTCTCCCAGTGGATCGAGTTCGATGACTAGGTGCCGAGACGGTTCGCGCTGCGCTGGACGGATGAACATGGGCGCAGCGCTAGACGCCGTGTCTGGCGAGCCCCCGGTTGCCACCCCGCCCTCAGGGTCACAGGGGACACGGCGCGTCTCGGGCGATCGGCAGGCCGAACAGTCTCATGCTTCCGCTTGCAGAGAGACTGCGGCTCCCAGAGACCCTATCCCCCCGCCGAAATGCAGGCGGTGGGAGACGCCAGACACCGAACGGCAGGGACACTGGTCGTAGACCGCGTGTCTGGCAAGCCTGCGGTCAGGACTGGGCCATCTGCCGCTCGATCGAAGCGCGAATCTCGGCGCTCGTCATCACCGGAAGCGAAGCGCGACCTGTCGTCGGCAACCGCAGCGCGTGGTTCTTCCGATGTCGAGCGAGTCGGCGCTTCCCCCAGGTCGTAGCAGGGGCCGAGTGTCGCACCTTCTCGCTGAACGACCGCGATGGCGAGAACTTCGGCTGGCATCGCGCCGATGGATCGCGAGCCAGGGCGGAGGGCGACTCGATGAGCCAAGCTGCGAACAAGCCGAACCGCTCGATCGACACGACGTGTCCATTCGCGACTTCGTCCACGACTTCCTCCAGGAATGCGGCGACGACGGCTTCGACCTGCTCGCGCTCCATGTCGAGGCGATGCGAGGTCGCGGTCAGCGCGCGCCGTAGGGGTTCGCCGCTTGCCTTCTTGGAGAAGCAGGAGAGACTCACGACGGTGATTATCGACGACCCAGTGCCCGGATGGAAGGCCGCCTGAACTCAGTGACGCGTCACGTGCGGCGGAAGCGTCGAGCCTTCGATCCAGGCGATCGGCACGCGCTCACGCCCCTCGCGCTGCGCGCGTTCGCACAGCTCGCGCAGGCCCTCGATACCGAACCGCTGCACGACCTTGAAGCCGACGGCGTAGGCGTCTGAGCGGACCTCTCGGGGCGTCGTCGCCCACGTGCGTTCGCTGACTTTGAGCACTTGTTCGCGACGCTCGGGCGTGATTGAAGCAAGTCGGCGCTCCAACTCGGCGACACGTTCGTCGCGGAACTCGGGCGCAATGTGGACGGCGATGTAGTCAGAGAGCCCCTCCTCGATCGCGTGCGGCAACCGATCCCACGGCGCACTCGCGTACCAGTGGACGAGTTCGTGCGCGACCGAGAAGCGCGCTTGGTCGCGCAGGGCCGCGTCGCCGAGCACGATGCGGCGCTCGACGATCTTGTCGCCGTCGCGGCGCACCGCAAGCCCGAGGCTCTCGCTGCCAGACACGTGGAAGATGACGAACGGCGGCTTGGGCGCGACTCCGAGCTTGGTGCAGACCTGGGGTGTGAACAGGTTCCCGACCATCGCGAGCATACGCGCGTCGTTCGGATCGTCGGCGCGGGCGACTCCTGCGGGAGAGCGGTGCTCGAACTCCGGCGTCGAGCTGCACGAGGCGAGCGCGAGCTGGAGGAGCAGGGGGCGCGTGAGGTGTTGCATCGGGAGTGTGGCGGAACTGACGGTGATCGTAGAACCGGAACCCATGTCGGAGATCGTCAGGGAGATCTGCGGTCATGTCCTCTGCGCAGACAACGTGTCTACGAAGTGATCGTGCTTCGCAGCCTCCGACGTGAGTGCGTCGTCGCAGGTCCAGACGGGCGAGATCGCGGAGGACGTGCGTCAAACCGAACCGAGGAGGTAGCCGGGAACCGTTCTGCGGGGCGACCCGTAGCAGATGTTGAGCAGCGAATCCGGGATGACGCTCGCGCGCTCCAGCAACCGTTTGATCTTCCCGTACTCGCGGTACGTCTTGGGGTCGCACGTTGCGCGCATCGCGGCGTCGAATGTCGCGCATCGAGCCATGTGCCCAGCGATCGTCTCTCGCCGCGTGTGGAAGACCTCGATCGGTGGATCGAGCTGCGCGATCTCGTACGCCAGCGCGGTATGCAGCGCGCCGTGGTCGAGGTAGTAAGGGGCGGCGAACACACCGTTCCGGCAGGACTCGACGAGCCGAATGCGCTCCGGCCTGTAGTCGGTCGGCGCGAGCAGCTCGGCGAGCCGTGCTAGCGTTTCGGGACCTCGCCACTGCCGCTCGACTCGAAGAACCGTCCCCGGGTCTGGGGCACCCGAGCATCCTCGGCTCCTCATCTCTAGGCCCTTGTCGTACACGGTCAGTCGGTTGTCCGTTCCCGCCCACGCGAGACCTCCCGTCCAACGCTGCGGGGCCGAAAGAGTGCGAGGCCACCTCGACAGCTCGTATCCACGCAGGACCCGCTGCACGTCCGTCTCGCGGTCGAGTGCCAAGGCGATCTCCGCGACCGCCCATTCGCGATCTCCGAACCGCGCCTTGTACGTCGTGATCGGGAAGAGGTCGCGAGTGATCGCCTGTAGCGCCGCGACGACATCGGCCTCGCTCAGCTCGTGCAGTCGGTCGTTCGTGAGTCCGAGGAGTCGAGGCAGGGAGGCGGTGACCGCCAACTTGCGCTCGTGGACGAATAGTCGGCACCCGTCTTCGCGTCTGAGGTAGCGCTCTGCCCCCGGCTCGATGTCGAAGAGCTGATCGTTCGGCCCGCGCTTGCAACGCGCCGGCCCAGCGACGGGCACGAAGCCATTGTCTTCGAGCTGCCTTCGATCGCGACCGTGCAGGGGGTGCAAGAGCGAGACGCGAACGCTGTCCACGATGCCGTGAGACGGAAGGTCGAGCCCACGCGATGCGACGAACTCAGCGAGCAGTGTCGATCGGTCGCGAATCGCCTGACGACGTGCTGCTTGTTCCGCGTGCGCCACTGCGCGATGGCGCATCCAAGGAGGGGAGTTCTTCCCTTCCGTGCTTCCGATAGAAGGACCGCGAGGTGCCTGTGCCCCGTGCTCCAGACTCCGTGACGAGCGCGCGGGCGTTTCGTGTAGACGGTTCAGCTCGGGCCGAGCACGATGCGCCGTCGCCGTAGGTGACACACCGTCCGTAGTGGCGTGGACGCGCGGCGCAGTTCGTCGGTAGACTTTCACTCGTCAGTCCTCCGACTCTCGCGTGGCATCCGGTTCCAACGTCGGCCGCGCGAGAGTCTTCTTCTTGGTGTCGATGGTGGGTGGGGATCGCCTTGTTCGGTGACGCGGCATTCGGTGGCGACTGGTTCCGTCCTGACGCTGCGCCGGGCGCTGCGATGCGCAGCGAACATCCCTCGCCGGTCTGAGTAGGGGCCGGTCCGCTTCGACTTCGCTCGTTGCTGGACACGGTGTCTACTGGAGGACCGGCCGACGCGGGGCCACGTGGCGGGAACGCACACCGGCTCGGCCACAGGGCGCGCGATGGGACCGAATCCATGGATCGCCCGTTGGCCGACCCCGGACGCTCGTCGGGACACGAAGCTGGAGCCGATGGCGGCGGGCAGGTTCGGGAGGCCGGTGCCCGGGCGGGGCGGGCGGATCTTCATGCCGCCAGCAACCTCCGCAGGGCCAGCGGATCTAGTTGCGCCGCCCCCTGCACGAAGAGTTCAATCCGCGTCTCGTTCCCCCGACCACCTTTCCCTGCCCGCGGCGCGGCCCGCGCGACAGGCTTGATCGTCCGCTGGACCTGGCGGTCCGCGAGTCGGGTACGCCCTGCGCCGTGCTTGTGGCGACGGATTCTCACGGCGGCGGCTCCCCATGGCAGCGGCTCCCCACGGAGGTTGCCGGGGACGCATTCCACGGCACGACTTTCGTGCTCGACCGGGCAGCCGTGGTTCGGCAGGGCTCTCCGGCAGGGCTCTCCGGCAGGGCTTCCCACTAGGGCTTCCCACTAGGGCTTCCCACGAGGGCCGCCCGCTGCGCGCGAGCAGGCGCCGGAGCCGCTGGGCGGCGTTCCCTCGCACGTGCCGTGGGCTCCGCCAGTGTGGCTGCCTCCACGATGGCAAGCGGACAACTGCCAGATCCGACGGCACCTCTGCCGGCGGATGGCGCAGGGCACGCGGAGGGGACCGGGTGCTGGGATCCAGCCACGCTCGAGCCTAGAAGTCCGCGACGCCCTCGTCGTGGCCCGCGGCTCGACGGGGCGTGGCGGGAAATGCCCGCTCGGAGCCTCCTCAAGGGGGGCTCAAGGCGGCGCCCTTCCCTGACGAAACTGAATACGGCCTGCACTCGTGCCGGTCGCGTTCGAGGAACACTGGATCCGGCTCGCGTTTTCTTGTCGCAACGGCAGGGGCGATCCGGCAGAGTCCTAGGGCGCATCGGGCCTACGCGCCGAGCTTGGATCGCCGCTCGCGCGGCATCCGCCGGCCGACTTCGCGATCCGGGTTCCCTGGTCGCGATGTGCGCGATGCGGCGGGTCCTGCCCGCCAGGCGAGTCGCAGGCGCCCTGCCTGCGCCAACGATGCGTGCCAACCCCCGGCGCGTGTTCCGCCTCGAGCGTCGCACGCGCAGCGAGCGACGCCCCGAACCGCGGAAGGTCGGCGGCGATGCCCGCCCCCGACCGCGCCTCGCAGGCTCGCCGGGCGGCGAACGCGCGAGGGCTCCCTCGCCGCGCCGATGCGCTGCCGATCCACGACCACTACCCCACCAACACCGAGCAACGAGGCTGTGCGCCCCTTGGCTCCCGACGACATCCAGCCCCAATCCTCCTCCGGCTCCGAAGGCGAGTTCGGCTACGACATGAACTACTCGCGTCGTCGCCGTCGCCGTGGACGCGGTCGCAACCGCGGCGATGGCCCCGGCCACGAGGAGGCGCGCCGCCCCGAACAGGAATCGCCCGGCTCCGTTCCGCGCATGGACGATGCGGAGCGCCCCGGGCACGCCGGCGACGCGGAATGGCGTGGGCGCGACGAGGGCCGCGGCGCGCCGCGCTCTCACGAGCACGCGCCTGTCGAGGCCCTGCCCGGCGAGGACTTCGACGACGGCATCGACGCCATCGGCGCTCCGGACGAGATCCGCACCTTCGAACGTCGCCGCGGGCGGCGTGGCGGACGCGGCGGCCAAGGTGGTGGTGGCCAAGGCGGTGGCCACGGTGGCGGTCGGCAGGACGACCGTCGTCCGGGCGCCGACGATCCTCGTCAGGCGGCGGGGCGCCGCGATGGGGGCTCGCGCAAGCCGTGGGAACCGGCCGCCGTGCCCGCGCCGGTCTCGACCGCGGATGGCGAGGACGCGGCCAACTGGGGCGAGGACGAGGACGAAGCGCAGTCGACACTCGAACCCGCGCCGTGGGGCCACGAACGCCAAGCGCAGGCCGCGCCGGTGCCGCAGACCGGCGGCGGGGTGTTCATGCTCGAGATGGGCGGATTCGGCACGCTGCGCCACGAGGAGACCAACTACCTCCCCGCCAAGACGGACATCTTCGTGCCGCAGCGCCTCGTGCAGCAGCACAAGCTCAAGAACGGCATGCACGTCGAGGGCCGCCTCGGTCGCGGACAGAAGCACAAGTACGCGTTGAACGACGTGCACTCGATCGACGGCAAGAGTCCGCGCGACGCGCAGCAGGTGCCGCAGTTCAAGAACCTCGTCACGGTCGATCCCGACTTCCACTACGCGGTGGGGGATGCGTCCGGCGAGACGACGATGCGCATCATGGACCTCCTGTGCCCCGTCGGCCGCGGCCAGCGCGGCTTGATCGTGGCGCCGCCGCGCACGGGCAAGACGACGCTCCTGCGCCACTTCGCCAAGGGCGTCTCCGAGGGCTATCCGGACGTGCACCTGTTCGTGCTGCTGGTCGACGAGCGGCCCGAGGAGGCCACCGATTGGAAACGCAGCGCCACGAAGGCGCATGTGTTCGCCTCGACCTCGGACGAGTCGCCCAAGACGCACGTGCAGCTGGCCGAGGCGGTCTGGGCGCGCTGCATGCGCCTGGTCGAGCTGGGCCAGGACGTGGTGCTCCTCTTGGACTCCATCACGCGCCTGGCGCGCGCCTACAACAACCTGCAGGGCGGCGGGGGCAAGACCATGTCCGGCGGCCTCGACAGCCGCGCCATGGAGCGGCCGCGCCAGATCTTCGGTTCGGCGCGCAACACCGAGAAGGCCGGTTCGCTGACGATCCTCGGCACCGCGCTGGTCGAGACCGGCTCGAAGATGGACCAGCTGATCTTCGAGGAGTTCAAGGGCACCGGCAACATGGAGGTCGTGTTGTCGCGGAAGCTCGCCGACCGGCGCATCTTCCCCGCCATCGACGTCGAGAAGTCGGGCACGCGCAAGGAGGAGAAGCTCATCTCCGCCAAGCGCCTGAAGAGCGTGCACGTGCTGCGTCGCGTGCTGCAGCGCATGAACTTCATCGAGGCGATGGACCTGCTCGTCACCAAGCTCGACGACGTGGAGCGCACGGACGACTTCCTCAAGCGCTTCGAGACCGACCCCGAGGCCTGAGGCGTCGCGCATGGGCGGGGCACCGGTCGCCGTGGCGGGCATCGACGGCGCCGAGCGCGCGCGCGTTCGGCGGCGGCGCGTCGCCATGCTGCTCGCCTTCGGCGCGGTGCCGTTGTGCCTGCGCCTGTGGGCGATCGACCACGGCGACGGAGGCAGCTACGTGCCCGATGCGCATGTCGTGCGCCAGGCGCTGGGGATGGCGCGCGACCGCGACCTCGTCCCGCCGGTGGGCAAGTACTCGACCTACCCGAACCTGATCCCGTACCTCCTGCTGCCGATCTACCTCGCGCAGTACTTGCTCGGGCTCGTGTCCGGCGCCTGGTCCGACGCGTCCGGCTACGCCGAGGCGGCGGCCAAGGACCCCGCCCTCGTCGCCGTTCCGGCGCGCGTGCTCGTGGCGCTGGTCTCGGCCGGCAGCGGCTGGGTGGCGTTCCGCGCCGCGCGCGCGGCGGGGCTCGGCGCGGGCGCGTGGATCGCCGGTTGGCTCGCGGGCACGAGCCTGCTCGCCGTGCACTACGCCACGCACGAGCGACCATGGGCCTTAGTGGCCTTCTTCGCGCTGCTCGCCTCCTGGGCCGCCATCGAGCACGCGCGCGGCGGAGGCTGGAAGGCGCTGTGCTGGTGCGGCGCCGCAGCGGGTGCGGCCTTCGCCTCGCACCAGGCCGGACTGGGCGTCCTGCTGGCCCCCTTCGGGGCGTGGCTGCTCTCGCCACGACCATGGCGCGGCGCGCTCGTCGCGCGCGTCGTCGAGGGCTGCGCCGCCGTGCTGTGCTTCGCGCTGGTCGGCGTGCTCGTCGGGCATCCCTACCTGCTCGTGCACGGTTCGACGCCGCAGGAGGCGGTCGTGGGCGGCGCGCAGCTCGCGCAACTCGACGCCGTCAGCGTGGGCGGCATGCCGGTCGTGCTCGGAGTGCGCTGGGAGTCGGCGGCGCGCCTGGCGCACGCCGCGCTCGGCTACGACCCCGTGCTCGTGTCGTTGCTCGTGCCGGGACTCGTGTGCGCCTTCTTCGTGCGCAGCCTGCGCGGCGTGGCGCTCTTCGTGCTGGGATGGCTGGGCTTCTTCCTCGTCAACCAGAGCGACCACGTGCGCTACCTGCTGCCCGGCCTGGCTGCGGGGTGCCTGCCCGCCGCCGCCTGCGCCGAAGCCTTGTGGCGCCGTCCGTGGGCGCGCGCCGTGCTTGTCGTCCTGCTGTGCGCGCCGCTGGTGCAGGCCGCGCGCTTCGCATGCATCCTGGGCCGCGAGGACACGCGCGTGGAGGGTGCGCGACTCGCCGCGACGGGCGAGGGGCTCTTGCTCGTCGACCGCTACGGACCGGAGCTGCCGCTCGACCGCGAATCGCTGCTGTTGCTGCGCGACCTGCGGCGCTCGCGCGGAGAGGACCTGCGCCTGCGGGAGGCCGCGCGCTTGGCGCGCCTCGAGTCGGGCGCGGAGTCCGGCGGCGTGCGCGCCGTGCGCATCGAGGAGTTGCTCGATGGCGACGAGCGCACGGGCGCCATCTCCGTCAAGCCCGGGCTCGAGTCGCGGGGCGGGACGCCCGAGCAGCTGCTGCGCGCGATCGGGGCGCGGCGCGTCCTCGAGGTGCGGCGCGAGGTCGACCTGCCCGGCGGGCGTGACGAAGGCCACCTCTACGCGCACCTCTGGCGCGACGGCCGCGAGGTGGCGCGCGTCGATCCGGCGCGCGCGGGCGGCGATCCGCGCGAGATGCGCTTGCCGACCGAGATGGAGTTCCCGCTGGTCGCGCTGTGGCAGGTCGAGCGGCCGGGCCCGAGGTTGAGGCTGGTCGAGCTGCCCTGAACGCGCCGCGCCGAGGGCGATCGCCGACGCCGACGCGATCGATGGGCTTCGAGCAGGCTCCAGCGCTTCGAACAGGCTCCAGGCCGTCAAGGAAAATTGACCGGCCGCGCACGGCGCGGCGGCGACCGCGATCGCGCCCTCAGCCCTGGAGCGCGATCTGGTCGACGCTGGAGAGGCCGCTCGCGTCGACCACGGACACCGCCAGCGTGGCCTTGCGCCCGGAGCCTTGGATGGGAGTGGCCGAGCGCATGCGCACGCCGCCCTGGATGGGGACGACTTGCGGCAAGAGCCCGCGCAGGCGCGTCAAGCTGATGGGCACCAGGTTCCAGCTGGCCTTGCATTGCGACTGCGCGATGTCGCCGAACCCGTCGGGGTCCGAGATCTCGAGCACGAGGTGGCCCGCCGCGTCGATCGAAAGATCCGACCGCGGCTGGCCCGGCGCGACGGTGGCGGCGGTCTGCACCACCGCCACCGCGTCGATGTCGGCGCTGCCGAAGGGCCCGGAGTTGTCCCACAGCAGCGCGCCCTGCGCGTCGAGCGCGACGCCTTCGACGACATCGACGAGGCGCACTTGGCGCACGGCTCGCAGGTCGAGCGATCCCGCGAGCACGAGCGGGTGCGCGGCCAGCTCCGCCAGGTCGAAGCAGTCGCCGCCGGCCACGACGGGGTTCCACGGGTCGATGGCGTTCGTGAGCGCGTTCGCCAGCACCGGCACGCCGCCGGCGACTCCCGAGAGCACGCCCCACGGCGCGCCCGGCGCCCCCGCGAAGCCGCCGACGGGGCCTTGGTAGCGCCCGGGCAGCCGCGCGTAGTCGACGCCGTTGCTCGCCACCTCCACGTGCACGCCCTCGGTGAAGACGAGCCCCGTGCCCGCGAGCTGGAACCCGTTCTCGTACACCACGAGGTCGCAGCCGGGACCGTCGACGGCCGCCACGCCCAGCTCCAGCGTCAGCGTCCCGCCGATGCCGAGCGTGTGCACGTGCAGCGATCCTTGCTGCAGCCCGCCGCCTTGCGGCGCGCCCAGCGCGTTGGCGGCGTTGTTGATGCCGCCGCCGCCGGCTCCGCTCGATTGGCCGAGGACGGTGGTGGCGAAGCGCGCCTGGGCCGCGAGCGGGGCCGCGCAAGCGCAGGCGGCCAGCAGCGAGAAGAGTCGTCGAGCGAGGAGCGTGTGGTGTCGCATGCGTGTGCCGCGCGGGATGCCGTGGTGCAAGGATGATCGCGCCGCCGGCGCGCCTAGTCGAAGGTCGCGGCGCTGGTGCCGACGGCCCTGCCATCCGCGCCGAGCAGGATCGCCTGCAGCACGTGGCTGGAGCCGTTCGAGCTCCATGTCATGTCGCCGCGGCCTTGCGCGTCGAGCGCGCCCTTGCCGAAGCGGGTCCAACCCGCGGGTGCGACCGCCGAGAGGAACGGCGCTCCGCCGAACATCCAGTTCGACTCCGCGCCGCTCCACGCTTGCCGAGGCGCGGCGAGGAGGATCCAGCCGCCGCGCGGCGGTCCGTCGGAGAGGCGCCAGGTGACGGGGCCCGGGCCGCCCGCGCCCACCACGCTGGTCGCGGCGCGCTTGGGCGCGTATTCGACCAGCCGGTCCGGGCCGCCATGCACGAACTCGCTTTCCACGAGCACGAGGCTCGCTCCGGCGCGCGAGTAGGGTCGCACCGCGCCCGGGCCGTCGCGGTCGACCAGCGCGAGGCCGGAGAACCAGGGCGTTCCGCGGGCCACCCGCCCGATCAAGCCGCCCGCGAGGTCGAGGCACACGACTTCGCTCTCGGCGCCGAGGCGCGATTGCGACAGGAGCACCACACCGCCGTCGAGGTCGACGACGAGATCCGAGACCGAGTCGAGCTGGCCTTGCACGACCTGCGCCTCCGCGAGGCCGAAGGGCGCGGGCGCGTCGAGCAGCGCCGCGTCGAAGCGTAGCAGGCTCGCGGAGGCCGGCGGGGCCGGGTAGCTCGGCGAGTTGCGCCCGTACCACAGATTCCCGTCGCGATCGAGGCACACTGGTCCGGAGGGCCCGGGCAGGTTGGCGCGCACCAGTTGCGCGCCGCCTTGCGTGTCGAGCTGGATCAACTGCGTGCCGCAATTGAAGCCGCAGGGTGCCGCGCTGACGAGCAGGCGTCGGCCGTCGAGGAGCAGCGCATCGTAGTTGTAGGGGATGGTGGCGAGCACGGCTTGCGTGCCGCGTTCGAGATCCACCGCGCGGATGGTGCCGCCGCTGCTTTCGCCGACCCACGCCGTGCGCCCGTCGCTGGCGATGAACGAGGGAAAGACGAAGGAGCCGAAGTTCGCCACCTCCGCCAGCCAGTCGCCGTCGGTGCGCACGAGGCGTGTGCCGTCGTGCACGAGGCGCGTGCCATCGGGCAGCGCGGCCCACGCGGCGTACGGAGGCATGGTGGCCAGCACGGTGCGCTCGAAGCCGGGAGCGGCCGCGGCGTAAGGCGACAACAAGCCGGGCTGCGGCGCTGCCGGTGCTTGGGCGCGCATCGCCGGGGCCAAGGCCAGCAGCGACATGCCCAGCAGCGCGAGGCTCGGCAGCGAGGAGCCCGAGAGCGAGGAGCCCGAGAGCGAGGAGCCCGGCGCGCGGAGCTCGGCGCGCGGGCGCGAATTCGCGTTCGCGCGTCGCGTCGTGGCGAGCCGCGGCAAGTCGCGGGTGGGGGGATGGGGTCGCATGGTCGCCGTTCGATCGTCCGTCGAAGCCCGTCCAGTTGGACGGAAGGCCTGCAGCCGCGGCGGATATCCTGACTCGTCGCTCGGGACGGACGACCTTCCCGCGGCGAGCCGCAGTGGTCCGCGAGCGCTGGGCTCGACGCGTGTCCGTCCCTCCAGGCGACCTACAGTGGCGGGACCGTGCAGGAGTTCGACCTGCTTCCCCGTCCGTGGCTGGATGGTGGGTTGTCAGGCGCCGAGGACTCGACGCCGTCCACAGAAACTAGCACGCGGCGCGTTGGAGTGTCCAACACGCCGCGTGCGAACTCGTCTCGCGGGAGTCGACGCGTCCGCGTCCGTTCCCGCGAACGAAAGGGGGCTCAGCGCCAGCCGTCTTCGCGCTCGCCGCGGTCCCAGCGGCCGCCACGGTCGCCGCGATCGCCGCCGAAGCCGCGACCACCACCACCGCCGCCACCACCGCCGCCGCCGTAGCCGCCACGGCCACCGCCGCCGCCGAAGCCGCGGCCACCGCCGCCGCCGCCGCCACCACCACCGTAGCCGCCACCGCCGCCGCCGAAGCCGCGACCACCACCGCCGCCGCCGAAGCCGCGGCCGCCGCCGCCACCGCCACCGCCGGTGCGGGGACGATCTTCAGCTTCGTTCACGCGCAGCGCGCGACCGTCGAGCTCGCGCCCGTTCCATTGCGCGATGGCCGCTTGTGCATCGGCTTCCGTGCCCATGCGCACGAAGGCGAAACCGCGCGGGCGGCCCGTCTCGCGATCCATCATCACTGCCACTTCCGTCACTTGCCGACCACCCTCTTCGAACGCCGAGCGCAGCGAGGCTTCGGTGGTCTGGTAGGAGAGGTTTCCAACGTACAACTTCGTGCCCATTCGATTCTGACCTGTCTCTGATATCCGGCCAGGCGCCTCGTCCCGCAGTCCAATACCAAGGGGGTGGCGCCAAGAGTCTTGACCGCGAGAGGGTAGCGCGGCAGGGGGGCGATCCGTGCCCCAAAACCCCAAAAACCGCTCCGGGGCTTGAAACAGCCTTGCAGGGCTGTTCCAGCGCGCGTGTCGTGGTGCGCACGTCCCTCGGGCGGGGGCCCGGGTCCCCGATCAGGTTCCCGCGGCCGAGCGCCGCAGCCAATGGCACAGCGCCAGGGCCGAGAACGCGTCCGTCAGGCGCCCGGAATCGAGCAGGCTCTCCGCTTCGCCGCGCGTGAAGCGGCGCACGACGATGCGTTCGGTGTCGTCGAGCTGTTGCAAGCCTTCCAGGCGGCAGTCGAGCGCCACGCGCGCATGCGCCCAGTGGTCGCTGATGCCGTTGAGCGGCCAGAATCCCGGCAGCTCGCGCCAGCGTTCCGCCACGTGGCCGGTCTCCTCGCGCAGCTCGCGCGCTGCGCCGGCGTCGGGCCCTTCGCCCGCGAGCAGGCGTCCGGCGGGCAGTTCCCAATGGGTGCGGCCGTGCGGATAGCGGTATTGGCCGATGAAGAGCAGCGCTCCATCGGGCAGCACGGGCACCACGACCACGGCGTCGCCGATCCCTACGACGTGGTGGACGCGCTCCGCGCCCGAGGGCACGCGCACGCGGTCCTTGCGCAGGCTGCACCAGGGCGAGTCGTACACGAGTTCGCGCTCGAGCACCTCGAAGGGCTCGAACGGCTCGGGCTCGGCGGGCGCGCCTTCGCGCCCGCCATGTCCCGCGTTCGCGTCGGGGCCCGCGGCCAAGCTCAACTCGCCGCGCCGCCGGCTTCGGGCCACAGCTCGCGCCAGTCGCGGCGGCGCGCCGACCTGCCGGCCAGGCGCTCGAGCAACGAGCGCTCGACCTTCAGCTCCTCGAGCGCGGTCGAGGCCAGCGCCTCGCCGCACGCCTCGACGATGCCTTGCGCGTCGAGGTGGTGGTAGGCGTAGATCTGGTCGGGACGGCCGCACTTGCTGAACTTGCGCAGGGCGAGGGTCTTCTGCTTGACGCCCACGATCGAGCCGATGTTGTCGAGCAGGCCCGCCTCGCCGTCGAGCACCGCCACGATCGGCACGCGCCGTCCGGCGAGCGAGATCAGCCCCGCCTCGGAGTCGGCCGCGCCCGCAGTGGCGTGCAGGTCGCCGTCGACGCCGAGCGTCTCGACGAGGTGCTTGTAGCCGCTCTTCTCGCCCAGGATGCCGAGCAGCAGCTCGGGCGACGAGACGAGGATGACGTTGGCGTGGATGCCCTTCTTGTACAGCGCCTCGCTGGCCTCGAGCGCCTCGGGCGCCAGGGCGCCCATGGCGAAGATGTGCACGACGTTGTCGCCGGGCTCGTAGCCCGCGTAGCCGCGCCAGTCGACGAGGTGCCAGGCGCCCGCGAGGCAGTGCTCGCGCACGCGTTGGAGCAGCACGTCGTCGGAGAGGGGGGCCACCGTGGATTCGTCGAGGCCGCCCGTCTCGCCGGCGGGCACGAGCTTGCCGAAGCAGTCGGGGTGGGCCTTGCTGGCGGCGTGCCGGCGCACGCACTCGAGCAGCGTCTTCTGCTGGATGGCGCGCGTCACGGCGCGGATCAGCACGCCCTTGCGTCCTTCGTTGTCGCGCGCCATGTGGCGGCGCACCGCGTCGGAGAGGATCCAGTCCATCTCGATCGCGAACGACGGCTCCCAGACGACGAGGTTGGGCATCTGGATGTCGCTCTTCCAGCTGTGCTGCGCGCCCTCCGAGGAGAGCGTCACGCCCGACGGCGTGCCCACCAGCACGAACTCCGAGCCCCAGTAGAGGTCGTAGTACAGCTGGTCGAGCGCGCGCTTGATGAAGAAGTCGTAGACCGTCATCAAGGGCAGGAAGGGCAGGCCCAGGTCGTCGCCGAGCTTGCCGAAGCTGCCGGCGGCCGACATGCAGTTGGCCTCGGCGATCTCGAAGCGCACGTGGCGCGTCCAGCGCTCCTGGCTCGTCGAAAGCGTCGGGTGCTTGTAGCGCACCTTCAACGCCTGCTCGACCTTGGTGTCGCTCCTGGGGCCGTAGACACGCTGGTCCATGCCGGGGCTGATGTTGGTCGAGGTGCCCACGTCGGGCGACATCGTCAAGCACAGGTCGGCGGCCGTGCGCCAGCGCGCGTCGTGCGGCGAGAGGCTCTTCGCCGTCACCGCGGTGGAGGGGCCGCCCTCGTCGAAGGTGCCGATGCGGATCAGCTTGGCGGCGAGCTGGCCCCACATCCACTGCGTGTGCGCCAGCGGGAAGAGCGACAAGTCGATGCCGAGCTCGTCGGGCACGCCGCCGTCCTCGGCGAGCGCCGCCGCGACCTTGGCGCGGTTCCGCTCGCGCAGCGCTTCGTGGGCGAGGATGCCGGCGCGGAAGCGCGCGCCGCGCGCGTCGAGGAAGCGTCCTTCGGCGGAGTCGGCCGCGAAGCGCGCGAACGGGTCGTCGGCGGCGAGGCCGGCGGCTCGCTGCAGGGCGGCGATCTCCTTCTCGTCGGGCAGCGCCGAGTGGTTGCCGGGATCGGCCTGGCACTCGAGGCCGAAGCCCTTGATCGTGTGCACCACCAGCAGGTACGGGGCCGCGTCGTCGGCGCGCGCCGCGCGCAGCGCCTCGACGAGGCTCTGCAGGCAGTGGCCCGCGAGGTCGGCGAAGGCGCGCAGCAGCTCCGCGTCGGAGAGCTTCTCCACGAGCTTGCGCGCCTTGGGCGCGCGCTCGAGGACCAGCGCGCGCGTCTGCGCCGCGTCGCGCTTCAGGAGCAGCATGTTGTACTCGTAGTCCGACAGGCCGCTTTCGAAGAACTCCTTGAGGTGGGCGCCATCGGGGCGCGCGAAGAGCTCCTGGCGCAGCTTGCCGTGCCGCACCTGCAGCACCTTCCAGCCGTTGGCGACCGCGGTGCGCTCGATGCGCTGGTCGTCGCGCCCGCGCAGCGCCTCTTCGTTCGCGAGGCGCGTGCCGTCGAGGTTCTGGCGGTTGTAGTCGACGATCCAGGTGACGTTCGTCAGTCCGCGCTCGGCGACCTCGGGCATCACCTCGAGCAGGGAACCCTCGCGGAATTCGCTGTCGCCCATCATCGACCAGAAGTGCGCGCCCTCCGGCGTCTCGCAGCCGTGGTCCTTGGCGTAGCGGTAGGCGAGTGCGAGGTAGGCGCTGTTCACCGGCGGGATGCCCACGGTGCCCGAAGGCAGGTAGTGGAACGAGTCTGGATCGCCCTTGGCGTGGTAGCTCTGGAACACCGGGCGCTCGAACGGCTCGGGGAACTGCCGCAGCGTCGTCATCAGGTCCTTCGCGGTCGCGCCCTCGAGCCAGCCGCCGCTCGCGTGGTCGCGGAACAGGCCGAGCAGGTTGTGGAAGGCGTGGTCGACCGGCGAGGCGTGCGGCTTGCACGCGATCCAGTCCTGCGGCTCGCGCACCACGAGGTGCAGCGCCCCGAGCAGGTGCAGCGACGAGGCGCACGAGGCCGGGTGCCCGCCGACCTTGGGATCGCCCTTCTTCTTCTCGCGCACGTGGTTGGCGATGTGGATCATCGTCTGGACCTGCGCCTGCGCGCGCTGGACGACGCCTTCGAGGAGGGCCCAGGTGGTCGGGGCTTCGATCGTTTGGAGGCTCATCGCTCGGGAACTGCTTCCTGCTGCCGGTGTGGGTGGCGGGTCGACGGTCGCTTCGGCGGCGGATGCGCCGGGTCCGCGCCCCGTGCGCCGCGCCGCGTGTTCAAGCGCGAGAGGATAGCATCCAAGCACCCCCGCGCGCCCCCCTCCGGACCGGGGCGCGGCGCGCGCGGCGGCGGGTCGAGCCCTCCGGACGCCCGCGTCCCGTCCCGCCGCCGCTCCACCCGTCGCCAAGGACCCTCCGCATGGCCCTCCTCGCCTGCTCGCCGCTCTTCGCCAGCCTGCTCGCCTCCGCGCCCCTCGTCGAGGATCCGCCGCGCGAAGTGCTCGAGCTGCGCGGCTTCCGGGTCGAGATCGAGGCGGCGTTGCGCGGCGAGGAGCTCGGGCGCTCCGCGCTCGAGTTGTTGTCGACGCGCCTCTACGACATCGAACGCGCCGTCCCCGTCGAGGCGCTCGCGAAGCTGCGCTCGATCCCGATCGTGCTCGACCGCGCGCATCCCGTGGCGCCCTGCGCCTGCTACCACCCGAGCCCCGAGTGGCTGCGCGGCAACGGGCACGACCCGCGCCTGGCGAAGAAGGTGCACTTCGCCAACGCGGCGAACTTCCTGGAGTGGACGCGCGAACAGCCGTGGATGGTGCTGCACGAGCTGGCGCACGGCTACTACGACCAGCACATGCCGGACAAGTCCGCGCTGGTGGCGGCCTTCGAGCGGCTCGAGCAGGGTGGCAGGCTCGAGTCGGTGCTGCGCTGGTCGGGGGCGCGCGAGCGCCATTACGCGTTGTCGAACCCGGACGAGTTCTTCGCCGAGGGCACGGAGAGCTGGTTCGGCGTCAACGACTACCACCCGTTCGTGCGCGCGGACCTGGTCGAGTTCGACCGCGACTGGGCGGAAGCGGTGCGCGCGGCGTGGGGCGCCGGCGCGCGCTAGCGTCGCGCCAGCGCCGCGCGCCACACGGCCTCGTGCGCGCGCACCATGGCCTCGAGGCCGTAGCGCTCGAGCGCGAGTTCGCGGTTCCTCGCGCCGAGCCGCGCGCGCAGCGCGGGATCCGCCAGCAGCCCCTGGATGGCTTCGGCCAGCGGCCAGGCGGTCTCGTGCTCCGCGAGCGGCACCACCTGCGCCTCCTGGTGGGGGCCCAGCATGCCGCGCACGTCGCCCACGTCCGTCGACGCCGTCGGCAACGCCGTCGCCATGGCCTCGACCAGCGCGATGGGCATCTGCTCGCTGTCGGAGGAGATGCAGAACGCGTCCATCGCGCGCAGGTGCTCGCGCGGGTCGGATTGGTGGCCGGCGAACACGACGCGTCCGGCGAGCGTGTGCGTGCGCGCGGCGAAGGCCTCGCAGGCGGGGCGCTCCGGGCCGTCGCCCACCACCAGCGCCCACGCCCGCAGCTCCGGGTCCACGCGCGCCATGGCGGAGAGGAACCGTAAAGGGTTTTTGACAGGCCGCAGGTGCCCGAGCCAGCCGACCACCGGCGCGTCGAGCGGGATGCCGAGGCGGCGGCGCAGCTCCGGCGCGCCGTCGCGGGGCGAGTGGCGCGCGAGCTCCACGCCGTTGTCGATGTGGTGCACGAGTCCGGGCGCCAGGCGCCACGATTCGCGCGCGATCCCGGCCAACTTGAGCGACGGCACGACCAGGTGCACGCCGCGCAGCAGCACGCGCCGGGTCCACAGGCGGCGGGGCAGCTGGCGCGCCGCCTCGTCGGCGTTGAACCCGTCCTCGTGGTGCACGACCGGCAGGCGCAGGCTGCGCGCGGCGAGCAGCGCGTCGAACGCGCCCCAGTTGTAGGTCAGCACGAGGTCCGGCCGCTCGCGGGCCAGCAGCGCGCGCCAGGCGCGCAGCGCGCCGAGCCCGCCGCGCGCGGCTGGCGCCTCGATGGTCGCGACTTCCTCGGGACGCCGCAGCAGCTCGCGCGCCGAGAGCCTGCCGTCGATGGCGACCAGCGCATGGCGCCAGCCGACCGACAGCTCGTTCATCAACATCGCCGAGCGCGTCTCGCGCCCCGCGGGCACGAAGGTCGGGAACACATGCAGCAGCCGCGGCGTCGCACGGGCGGATCGGTCGGCTGCTGCGGCGGAGGGCATGGGGGCGGAGCGGGGGAGGCGCGAGCTCGCGCCGGATCCCGTGCTTTTCCTACAGCTTGGCGCGCCCGCTGTCGAACTAGAGGCATCTCCTCCCCCCGGGCCCGGCAGCCGAGCTTCCGTATCGGCGGTCGGGTCCTCTTTCGTGGCGCGTCCGCGCCCGCCCGCCGCGCGGGGCCACTTCCGGCGAGCGCCGCGGCTCCGCTTGGCGCTTCAACCGCGGGAGCGGCGCCGCTATGCTCCACGGCTTGATCCCCACCCCGCGCGAACGCTCCGCGCGCCCTCCTGAGGGAAGCCGCCGCCCCCGATGACCACCAGCCCCTTTCTCGAAGGACTGACCTTCGACGACGTGCTGCTCGTTCCCCGGCACTCGGATGTCATGCCCCGCGACGTCCGGACCAAGACGCGCTTCTCGCGCAACGTCGAGATCCAGGTGCCGCTGGCCTCGGCGGCGATGGACACGGTGACCGAGGAGAAGCTCGCCGTGGCCTTGGCGCGCGAAGGCGGCATCGGCGTGATCCACCGCAACCTGTCGATCGAGCGCCAGGCGGCGGAGGTCGACAAGGTCAAGCGCTCGGCGAACGGCGTGATCCTCGACCCGGTCACGCTGGCCCCCGACGCCACGATGCGCGAGGCGCGCGACATCATGGCGCGGCACAACATCTCCGGACTGCCGATCGTCGACGCCGGCAAGCGCGTGGTGGGCATCCTCACGCGGCGCGATTGCCGCTTCCAGACCAGCGACGACACGCCCGTGTCGCAGGTCATGACGCGCGAGAAGCTGGTCGTGGCGCCGCCCGGCACGAAGCTCGAGGACGCGCGCGAGCTCTTGTTCCGCCACAAGGTCGAGAAGCTCCTGATCACCGGCCCGGACATGGTCCTGCACGGCTTGATCACGATGAAGGACCTGAACAACCTGGCGCAGTACCCGAGCAGCGCCGTCGACTCGCGCGGCCGTCTGCGCGTGGCCGCCGCCATCGGCGTCTTCGACCACGACCGCGCCGCGGAGCTGGTGAAGAAGGGCGTGGACGTGCTCGTGGTCGACACAGCGCACGGCCACAGCACGAACGTGGTCGAGACGGTCAAGGAGCTCAAGAAGCGCCATGCCGTCGATGTGGTCGCCGGCAACGTGGCCACGCGCGAAGGAGCGCGGGCGCTCGCCGACGCCGGCGCCGACGGAGTCAAGGTCGGCATCGGCCCGGGATCGATCTGCACGACGCGCATCGTCGCGGGCATCGGCGTGCCGCAGCTCACGGCCGTGATGGAGTGCGCCCAGGAGCTCGCCAAGGACGGCATCCCCGTCATCGCCGACGGCGGCATCCGCTTCAGCGGCGACATCGTCAAGGCCTTGGCGGCCGGCGCCTCGTGCGTGATGCTCGGCAGCCTGTTCGCCGGCCTCGAGGAATCGCCGGGCGAGGTGATCCTGTACAAGGGCCGCTCGTTCAAGAGCGTGCGCGGCATGGGTTCGATCGGAGCCATGCAGCAAGGCGGCAAGGAGCGCTACCGCCAAGGCCACGTGACCGAGGCCGACAAGCTCGTGCCCGAGGGCATCGAAGGCATGGTGCCTTACAAGGGCAAGCTCTCGACCTTCGCCTACCAGATGGTCGGCGGCGTGCGCGCCGGCATGGGCTACTGCGGCGCCTCGACCATCCCGCTCCTGTGGGAGCGCGCGCGCTTCGTGCGCATCACGGCGGCGGGCGTCAAGGAGAGCCACCCGCACGACGTGACGATCACCAAGGAATCGCCCAACTACTTCCACGGCGACTGAGCGCCATGACCGCCATC
>JBKDQQ010000147.1:0-30622 GCA_046341775.1 Planctomycetia bacterium | reverse complement strand
CCTCTGCTCGCGCCGCTACAGCCCCGCCCGCCTTTCCGGGGGGCGCCCGCGCGGGGCCCACCCGCCCGCGCCCGCCGCCGTGAATCGAGCTCCCGCGTGGGGAGCTGCATGATCAGCGCTTCTTGGGCTTGTCGTCCGGCTTGGCCTTGCCCTTGCCGTAGACCTCCTCGCGCAGCACGGCCATGTCCTCGCGGTAGCGCGCGATGGCGGTCTTCACGTCGGGATCGAGCTTCTTGAAGGCCGCGACGATGCGCACGCCATCGAGGCGCTCCTCGACGCGCTGGATCGCGACCTGGCCCTCGCAGTATCCACGCTGGTACATGGGCAACGGGAAGCGCACGCGCCATTCCGTGCCGATCGCCAGCATCTGGCCCATCTCGAAGGGCGTCAGGGCGGTGCTGCCGCCGTTCCACGTGAACTCGAGCCCCTCCATCGAGACGTCGATCATGCGGCCGACGAAGCTGGCCGGCAGCGACTCGCCCTTCTTGGGCTTCTTGAGGAACAGCTCGATGCGCTTGGGATCGACCGACGAGAAGGTGATCGTGGCGTGGTCGTGCTCGTCCCCGGCCGCGTCCGACTTGGCGGCCTTCGCGGCCGCGCCGCGCACCGTCGCCACGGCCTCTTCGACGCTCTGCGTCACGGACAGGATGCGGTTGATCCCCACGCGCTCGAAGATGTCGCGGCAGAACGTGCTCGGACGAGCGATGGCGAGCTTGCCGCCATGGCCGCCCAGCGCGCGGTTCGCCTTGACCAGGCTGCCCAGCGCCGTCGAGTTGACGAAGCGCACGAACTGCAGGTCGACGACCACCTTCGACAGACCGACCTTCTTGAGGTTCTCTAGCTCGTCCTCGAAGGTCTTGACCGCGTAGTAGTCGAACTCGCCCTTGAGGTAGAGGATGGCGTAGTCGTCGAAGGCTTCCGGCGTGATCTGCATGACCAGATGGGGGTGGGGTTGGAGGGTGGGCGGGGGTGGAAGTAGACTTCAACCCATGTTCTGGCGCAAGAAGGACCAGTCTTCGACCGCCTCGGGCGCCTCCGGCGGATCCGGATCGATCCCGGGTGGCTCGGCGGCGCCGCGCCAGGCGAGCGAGCCCGCGCGCGCCGCGTCCAAGGCGTCCGAGCAAGCCGCCGACATGCGCTCGAGCTTCCTGCTCGGCAGCGATCTGTCCGATCGCCAGCGACTCGACGCGTTGTTCGAGGCGATCACGCGCGTGACCGACACGCGTTCCATGTCGACGACCAGCTCCGGCGCCGCGTTGGAGGACTTGCTCGCCTACCTCGTCGACCGCGCCGTGGAGTTCGCGCGCGCGGAGCGCGGGTTCCTGATCCTGCCCCGTGGGGCGGGCGACGGAGGGTCGCCCGTCCAGCTGGTGGCGTTGGTGGCTCGCGGCCGAGGCGGATCGCTGCCCCAAGGCACGCGCTTCCCCAACGGCCTGGTGCGCAAGCTCCTGGCGGACGGTGCGGCCGTGTGCACGCAGATCGATCCCGACAACGAGTCGTTGGACATGGGCAGCTCGATCCTCGACATGAAGCTGCGCGCCGTGATGGCCGTGCGCCTCGAGTCGCTGCGCACCATCGACGGCGCGGCGGTGCCCGGAGTGCTGTACGTGGACACGCGGCAGATGTCGCGCGCCTTCTCGCCCGGCGACCTGCGCTTCTTCCAGACGCTCTCGGCCTTCGTGGCCGTGGCGGTGCGCAACGCCGAGTTCCGAGCCGCGCTCGTGCAGAAGGCGCAGCAGGACCGCGAGTTCGAGATCGTCAAGCGCATCCGCGACGACCTCAATCCCGAACCGATCGAGGATCATCCGGCCTGGGAGGTCGCGGCCTGGGCCGAGGCGGAGCAGACGGCGTCGGGCGACTTCTACGACTGGTCCGCGCTGCCCGGCGGACGGCTCGCCGTGCAGTGCGGCGACGTCGCGGGCCATGGTGTCGGCTCGGCGCTGATCATGGCCTCCGCCGCCAGCGCCACCCGCGCGCACGTGCGCTACAGCGCCGATCCCGCCGAGATCATCGCGCGCGTCGCGCGCGACTTGCAGACGCACGTGCGGACCAAGCACTTGACCACCTTCCTCGCGCTGTTCGACGCGCAAGGCGCCATGCGCGCGATCAACGCGGGCCACACGCCGCCGATGCATTGGCGCAAGGATGGCTCGATCGAGCTCCTGCCGGACGAGCACAACCTCGCCATCGGCTTCGATCCCGACCATCCATGGCAGGCCTTGCCCGAGCGCAACTTCGCGCCGGGCGAGATGCTCGTGCTCGTCAGCGACGGCTTGACCGAGGCCCGCGCGCCCGGCACGGAGGAGCTGCTGGGCGAGGACGGCTTGTCGCGACTGGTGGCGCAGGCCGCTCCGCGCGCCACGAGCGCCGCCGACATGGTGCGCCTCGTGCGCGAGGCGTGGCTCGCGTACACCGGTGGCGCCTTGTACGACGACACCACGCTGGTCGTCGTGCGTCGGCGCGAGTAGCGTCGACGCGCGGCGTTCCCCGCGCCGACGCGGCTCGCGAGCGCATCCATGGACCTCGAACTCGAACGCCGCGTGCGCTTCGGACCGGACTTCGCGCGCCGGTTGGGGCTGCTCGTGGCGTCCAGGTCCCCGGGCGGGCGAGCCTTCGGCGGTGCGGGGCGGGGGCTGGACGCCGGCCATGAACTCGAGGCGTTGCGCGCCTGGCGCGAAGGCGACGATCCGCGCCGCCACGACTGGGCGGCCAGCGCGCGCGCCGGGGAGCCCATCGCCCGTGTCGTGCGCGGGGAATCGTCCCCCGAGCGGCTCGTGCTGCTCGATGCGTCCCTGTCGATGGCGGCCGGTCGCCCGGGCAAGCTGCAGCTCGCGGCCGAGCTGGCGGCCTTCGCGACGGCGGAGGCCCTGCACGCCGGTGGCCGCGTGCACTTGCGCGCCTGCGGCGCGCGCGAGCGCGATGTGCTCCTCGCGGGGCGCCAGGAACTGCCGCGCGCGCTCCACTTCCTCGAAGCCGTCGAAGCCGAGGGCCGGCTGGAGGCGAGCATGCTCGCACGCAGGCTCGTCGAGCAGGGCGAAGCTTGGGTGCTCGGCGACTGGACCACGATCGAACCAGCGGCCCTGTGCGCGCATCGTCCACGCGGCGGATTGCGCGCGGTGCTCGTGCTGGCGCCCGAGGAGCGCGATCCCAGCCCCGCGGACGGGGTGCGCTGGGTCGATCCCGAGACCGGCGAACGGCGCGCCGCGCGCGTCGATTTCGCGTCGAAGCAGGCCTACCAGGCGAGCCTCGCCCGCGAGCTCGAGCTGCGCGCCCGCTCCTTCGCCTGCGCGCGTTCCTCCTTCGTGGCCTGCGGCAGCGACGAACCCTTCGAGCGCGTGGCGCGTCGCGTGGGGGGCGCATGAGCTTCGCCGCGCCCGCCCTGCTGTGGCTGCTCCTCGGTCCGCTGGCGTTGTTCCTCCTGCAAGCCCTCGTCCGGGGCGAGCGCGCCAGCGCGACGCTCGCGTTGTGGCGCGACCTCGGCTCCACCGCCGCGAGCGGAGCGCCGCGTCCGCGCCTCGCATGGTCGGGCGCGTGGTTGCCGTCGGCCTTGGCGCTGGTCGTGCTCGCGCTGGCGGGCCCGCGCGTCGGAGCTGCCAGCATCCGATGGCAGGTCCAGGTCGACGCCAGCCCGCGGATGCTGCTCGTCGAAGATGGCGCGACGCGCCTCGAGTCGGCGCTCTCCTCCTGCGAGGCGTGGCTGGAGCGGCGCGGCGAGTCGGCGGACTGGCGCATCGACGGACGGGTCGTCGCCGAGGGACCGCGCTTCGATCGCGGTGCCCTGCCGAAGCGCCAGCGCCATGTCGCGCGCTTCGAGGCCCTCGACGCGCCGGGCGTGCTTTGGGTCGCCGACCGGCTGCCGTTCGTCCCTCGGCACGCCGGCGCGTTCGTCGCCGCGCGCGCTCCGCGCCCCGGGCTGGTCGAGCGCGTGGTCGACGAGGCGCGCGTCCTCGATCGGGTCTGGGACGGCGAGCACATCGTGCTCGCCGCCCCATCGGGTCCGGCATCCGCCGTCGTGCTCGATCCAGGCCTGCCGGAGCCGCTCGCCGACTTCACGCGGGCTTGGGCCGCGGATCGCGGCCTCGCGGCGCGTGCGCGCGGAGCGGCTGGCTTCGAGACGGTGCTCGAGGTGCGCCTGGCTCCGGAAGGCGAGCGACGACCCATGTCCTTCGACGACGAGGGAGCGGCGCTCGAGGGCGTCGCGCGCGCGACCTTGGCCGACTTGCCGCTCGCACGGCGGGAGCTCGAGCGCGACGGGGTGGTGTGGTGCGCGACCGAACCCGGCGTCGTCTGGATGGCCTTCGAGGACCTGCGCTTGTCCGGTTCGCTCGAGGGCTTCGGCGCCCGGCTCGCCCGCGTCTACGACGACGCGCGCTGGTCGTGCTCCGGTTGCGCGCCCATCGAGGGCCGCGCCGGCTCGGGCTCCGCCCTCGTCGTCCAACCCGCGCGGCTCTCCGGGAGCGAAGGCGTCGAGCTGCAGTGGATGTGCCTCCTTGGAGCGCTCGCCTGCCTGTGGCCCGCCTGGCGCCGCCGCTAGGGTGCTCCGCGGCGCATCCAGCTCGCGCGTGGGCGCGCGGCGGTGTACACCATGTCCATGGACGCCTTCTCGCCTCTCCCGGAGGACAAGTTCACCTTCGGACTTTGGACCGTCGGCAACACCGGCCGCGATCCCTTCGGCCATCCCACGCGCGCCGCGCAAGCTCCGACGCGCATCGTCGCCAAGTTGGCGGAGTGCGGCGCGTGGGGCGTCAACCTGCACGACGAGGACCTCGTGCCCTTCGGCTCGTCCGCCGCGGAGCGCGACGCGATCGTGCGCGACTTCAAGCGCGCCTTGTCCGACCACGGCCTGCGCGTGCCGATGGCGACCACCAACCTCTTCTCGCAACCGATCTTCAAGGACGGCGCGTTCACGGCCAACGATCCGCGCGTGCGGGCCTTCGCCCTGCAGAAGACGATGGCGGCCATCGAGCTGGGCGTGGAGCTTGGCGCCGAGACATGCGTCTTCTGGGGCGGCCGCGAGGGCAGCGAGGCGGACGCCTGCCGCGATCCGCGCGTCGCGCTGCAACGCATGAAGGAGGCGCTCGACTTCCTCTGCGCCTGGTGCAAGGACCAGGGTTGGGCCCTGCGCTTCGCGCTGGAGGCCAAGCCCAACGAGCCGCGTGGCGACATCTACCTGCCGACCACGGGCCACATGCTGCACTTCATCGAGACGCTCGCCCACAAGGAGATGGTCGGCGTCAATCCCGAAGTGGCGCACGAGACCATGGCCGGGCTCTCCTTCGCGCACGCGGTGGCCCAAGCGATGTGGTGCGGCAAGCTCTTCCACATCGACCTGAACGCGCAGCGCATCGGCCGCTACGACCAGGACCTGCGCTTCGGTTCCGAGGACCTCAAGCAGGCCTTCCTGCTCGTGCGCCTGCTCGAGGGCACCAGCGGGACGCCGCGCTACGAAGGGCCGCGCCACTTCGACAGCCACGCCTATCGCGTCGAGGACGACGAGGGCGTGTGGGAGTTCGCGCGCGGCTCCATGCGCACCTACAAGATGCTCGCGCTGCGCGCGCGGCAGTTCGACTCCGATCCCGAGGTCAAGGCGTGGATCGCCGAGGCGAAGGACGCGCTCCTCGATCCGCTCCTCGCGGGTCCGTACACCAGGGAGCGCGCCGGCGCGTTGCGCGCGCTGCGGATCGACGCGGCCGCGGTGGCGGCGGCGGGCCTGCACCACGAGCGCCTCGACCAGCGCATGACCGAGCATCTGCTCGGCGTGCGCGGCTGATCCATGCGGCGCGCGGCCACGCTGGGGATCGACGTGGGCACGCAGGGCACCAAGGCCCTCGTGGTCGCTTGCGACGACGGATCCGTGCTGGCGCGCGGCGCGCGAGCGCATCGTCCGCTCGCGCCTTCCAGCGCGGGGCGCGCGGAGCAGGACCCGCGCGAGTGGCTCGCGGCCGTGGTGGCGGCCGCGCGCGCCGCCCTGCAAGCTTGCGAGGGGCGCGTCGAGGTGGTCGGCATCGGCGTCAGCGGCCAGCAGCACGGCTGCGTGCTCGTCGACGAACGCGACGAGCCCGTCGGGCCCGCGAAGCTGTGGGGCGACACGGAGACGGCCGAGGAGGCGGACGAGCTCGCGACGCGCCTCGGCCGTCCCGTGCCGGTGGGATGGACCGCGTCGAAGGCCCTGCACGCCGTCCGGAGGAGGGGCGACGAGTGGCAGCGCGCCGATGCGCTGCTCCTGCCGCACGAGTGGATCAACGCGCGCCTGTGCGGCGCGCGTGCGTCCGAGCCGGGCGACGCGTCGGGCACCGGTTGGTTGGATCCGACCACGCGGCGCCACGACGAGGCGATGCTGGCGGCGATCGGCGGCGGCATCGGGCGCAAGCTGCCTCGGATGGTGTCGAGCGACGCGCTCGTGGGCGGCCTGCTGCCCGCGATGGCCGCGGAGCTGGGCTTGCCCGCCGGCGTGCCGGTCGCCGCGGGCGGCGGCGACAACATGATGAGCGCCATCGGCTCGGGCGCCGCGGCGGAGGGCGTGCTCGTGGCGAGCCTCGGCACTTCGGCGACGGTCTTCGCGCGCAGCGGCGCGCCCGTGCTGGACCACAAGGCCCTCGTCTCGCCCTTTTGCGATTCGAGCGGCGCCTGGCTGCCGCTCATGTGCCTCTTGAACTGCACCGGGGTGCTGGAGGAGTTGCGGCGCGGCTACGCGCTCGAACACGAGGAACTGGCGCGCCTCGCGCTCGCCGCGCCCGTCGGCGGAGGCGGACTCGTGTGCTTGCCATGGCTCGCGGGAGAGCGCGTTCCGGCGCTGCCGCGCGCCAGCGGCGTCTTCCATGGGCTGCGGGCCGGGATGCTGGGCCCGGGGCCGCTGGGACGCGCGATCGTGGAAGGCGTCGCGCATGGATTGGCGCTGTGCGTGGCGCGCCTGCGCTTGTTCGGCATCGCGCCCGGCGAGGTGCGCGTCGTGGGCGGCGCGTCGCGCTCGCCGTTGTGGACACGCGTGCTCGCCGACGCCTTGGCGTTGCGCGTCGTGCCGTTGCGCGAAGCCGAGACGGCCGCGCTGGGAGCGGCCTTCCAGGCCCAATGGGCGGTGCGCCTCGCGGACGGGGAGTCGGTGGGCCTGCCCGCGCTCGCGGCGCGCGGCATCGGGCTCCTGGATGCGGTGGATCCCGATCCCGAAGCAGTCGCCGCGCTGCGCGGCGCGCGCGCGCGCTTCGTCGAGCTGCTCGAGCGCGAGCACGGCGCCGAGGCGCGCCCCGATCGTCCTTGAGCACCGCGCCGGATGCCGCGTCTGTCAATTCAATTTGACAGTTCGGCGTCGCGGCGCCGGATGGCCCGCCGCTCGAGCCACAAGGCGATCCAGCCGACGCCGACCGCGAACCACAGCGTGCACAAGCGCGCCGCCAGGGTCGCGGCCGCAGCGGCGCCAGCCGCCCCTCCCACGCCGAGCGCCGCGTAGCGGTGCCGCAGCAGCGCGGTCATCGAGGCTTCGGTGACGCCGACGCCACCGGGCGCGAGGAAGGCCACGGCTCCAGCCAGCGCGCCCAGCGCGAAGATCGCGGTGCTCTCGGCGAGCTCGAGCGGTCCGAACGTGGAGGCCAGCAGGTGGAAGCCCAGGCATTCGAGGAACCAACCCGCGGCGGCCAGCAGGGTCGGCCCGAGCAGCCGCGCGGGCGACATCAGGCTGCGCGAGGACGCGAGCGAGCCGCGCAACGCGGCGGCCGCGCCCGCCAGCGCCGGACGGCGCGCGACCCGCGCCAAGACCGCCTCCTGCAACGGACGGCACCACAACCCGGAGAGCAGCAGTCCGAGCAGCGCCAGAGTGCTCCACGCGATCCACTCGGCGCCGTCCAGCACCCTCGAACCGCACACGGCGAGCAGCGCGAGGAACCCCAGCAGGTCGGTCGCGCGTTCGGCCACGACGATGGGGGCGGTGGTCGCCACCGGCGCGCCGATTCGCGCCAGGAGCAGCCAGCTCTTGACCGCCTCGCCCAGCTTGCCGGGAGAGACGGTCAGGGCCAGCCCGGCGAGATGGATGCGGAACGAGGCGCCCGGCGGCAAGGTGCAGCCCAACCAGCGCAGATAGAACTGCCAGCGCGCGAAGCGCACGATGTAGTTGGCGAAGCTGAGGGCGCAGGCGGCCACGAGCGACGTTGCGGGCAGGCGCGCGAAGGCCGAGCGCAAGCCGTCGAAGTCGGCCCACAAGACCCACAGCGTGTAGGCCACCACCGCGACCGCCAATCCGACGACCATCGAGCGCGCGAGCTTCGAGGGTCCGGCTGCGTGCGGAGCGGGGGCGGGAGGCATGGCGGGCGCGGTTGGAGGCACCGCTGCAGCGTGGTACTCTGCCTCGCGCATGATCTGCTTGTCCATCCTGCAGGCAGCGCTGGCGCAAGTCGCGGGCGCTCCGCCGGCAAGCACTCCGTGGCCCGCCTTGGCGGCCGCGGGGGCGATCGTGGCCGCCGTCGCGGCCGCGGTCGCGGCCTTCGTGGTGCAGGCGCGCGCCAAGGAGGCGTCGGCCCGGCTGGAACGCCTGGAGGCGTCCATGCTCGAAGTGGCCAAGGCCTTGTCCGCCAGCCGCGACCAGTCGCGCGAGCTGGACTTGCGGCGCGTCGAGCACGCCTTGCTCGACCTGCGCGACCTCGCGCGCCGCGTCGAGGACCGCGTCGTGGTCGCCGACGAATCGCGCCGCCGCGAGGAGCTCCTGCCGCAGGCCGGGGTTCCGGCATCGCTCGGCGGCGGACTCGCCGATCGCGTCGTGTCGCGCCTGCTGGCGCTCGGCTACGAGCGCATCACCTTCGTTACCCCGCCCGCCGAGTTGGACGCGGGCCGGAGCGAGCTCGACATCGTGGTCGAGGCCCGTCGCGACGGCGCCGCCTGCAAGGGGCGCGTGCTCGTGCGCGGAGGGCGCATCCACGACATCCAGATCCAATCCGCCTACGCGGCCTTTCCCTGAACGCCTCGCCAGCATCCCATGCATCCCATCGTCGCCATCGAGAACCTCAAGCAGCACGTCGGCTCCACCGTCACCATGCGTGGATGGCTCGCCGACAAGAGCTCCAAGGGCAAGCTGCACTTCCTCAAGTTCCGCGATGGCACCGGCTACGTGCAGGCGGTCGTGTTCAAGGGCGACGTCGGAGAGGGCTTCTTCGACGAGGTGGGGCGCCTCGGCCAGGAATCGAGCATCGTGCTGCACGGCGTGGTGAAGAGCGACGAGCGCGCTCCGGGCGGCGTCGAAGTGTCCGTGGTCGGCGGGGAGATCCTGCAGAAGGTCGAGGGCTTCCCGATCACGCCCAAGGAGCATGGCCCGGATTTCCTGTTGTCGAACCGCCACCTCTGGCTGCGCAGCCGCCGCCAGTGGGCGATCCTGCGCATCCGCGACTGCGTGGCCAAGGCGATCCGCGACTTCTACGAGCGCGAGGGCTTCATCTGCGTCGATTCGCCGATCTTCACGCCCGCCGCGTGCGAGGGGACCAGCACGCTGTTCGAGGTCGAGTACTTCGACGACGAGAAGGCCTACCTGACCCAATCGGGCCAGCTGTACGCCGAAGCCTCGGCCATGGCCTTCGGCAAGGTCTACTGCTTCGGTCCGACCTTCCGCGCCGAGAAGAGCAAGACGCGCCGGCACCTGACCGAGTTCTGGATGCTGGAGCCCGAGATCGCCTACGCGACCCTCGAGGACGTGATGCAGCACGCCGAGGACCTCCTGTGCTTCGTGGTGCAGCGCGTGCTCGAACGCCGTCGCGTCGAGTTGGCCACGCTGGAGCGCGACATCGCGAAGCTGGAGGCGATCACGCCTCCGTTCCCGCGCCTGTCCTACGACGACGCGCACGCCTTGATCGAGAAGCACGCGCCGGGGCAGCACGAGTACGGCGACGACTTCGGCGCGCCCGACGAGACGATCATCTCGAACCAGTACCAGAAGCCCGTGATGGTGCACCGCTACCCGCACGAGGTGAAGGCCTTCTACATGAAGCGCGACGCGCAGGACCCGAGGAAGGCGTTGTGCGTCGACGTGCTCGCGCCCGAGGGGATCGGCGAGATCATCGGCGGCAGCCAGCGCGAGGAGGACCTCGAGGTGCTGCGCGGCCGCATCGCCGAGCACAAGCTGCCCGAGGAGGCCTTCAGCTGGTACCTCGACCTGCGCCGCTACGGCAGCGTGCCGCACGGCGGCTTCGGACTGGGCCTCGAGCGCACCGTGGCGTGGATCTGCGGCATCGAGCACGTGCGCGAGGCGAGTCCCTACCCGCGCATGATGTACCGCATCTATCCTTGAGAGTCCGCGCCGGATCCGCTCGCGTCGGGTCGTGCCCGTCGCCGTCGCCATCGCGCGCGGCCAGCGGGCCTAGGTGCACGCCGCGCCTCGGATGGTCCGCGCGCCCACGGGACTTCGCGCCGGCACGCGCATGAGCTGGTCGCGCCCTCTCGCCTTCGCCGCGGCGATCGCGGCGCTGGTCCTGGTGCGCCCCGCGCACCTCGACGGGACGTGGTCGTCCGCGGGCTTGGCGTTCGGACATCTCGTGCTGGTCGTGGCCTTGCCGGGGATCCTGCTGCGCGCGCGATTGGCTCCCGACGACGACGCCTTCGAGCGCGCCACGTTCGGTCTCGCCACCGGGCTCGTCCTGCACCTCGCGGCCGCGGAGGCTTGCCTGCGGTTCGGCGCGCCGACGCTGGCGTGGCTCGTGTGCGTGCTCGTGGGCGCGGCGTGTTGGCGTCCGGGTGACGGCTCCCCCGCGCGCGCGGCGTGGTGGTGGATCGCGCTCGCCGGCGCCGCGGCCGCGCGTGCGCACCACCGCGACCCGGTCTTGCGCCCCGCGGACTACGATCCCGATCTGCTGTGGCATGCCGGCAACGCCGCCGAGTACCTGCGCGGCCCGCTCATGCAGGATCCGCGCGTCGCAGGGTTGGCCTTCGACTACCACGTGCACGCCTACGCCCTGCCGGCCGTGCTGGCTCGGACGCTGGGGTTGGGAGTGGCATCGACGACCATGTCGCTCCTCTCCGCGCTGGTCCCCGTGCTGGTCGTGCTCGCGTCTTCCGCGTTGGCGCGACGGATGGCGGGCGCCAAGGCGGGCGTCGCAGCGGGTCTCGCCTTGCTCCTCGCCTGCGACCCGGCGCTCGCGCTGCGCGCGCTGGGGCTCGCGGCCGCCGAGTCCTGGCGCTCGAACGCCTTCTTCGAAGCGGGCCTGTGGAACAGTCCCACGACCGCCTTCGGGCTCCTGTTGTTCATCGCGACGCTGGAGCGAGTGCAGGCCTGGTTGCGCTCGGACGGGCGGGGAGTCGCGCGTTGGTCGCTGCCGGCGCAGATCGTCGTCGGCGCGTGGGCCATGGCGGGCGCCAAGGGCAGCACCGCTCCGGTGATGGTCGCGGGGTTCGCCGCCGCGGGCGCGTGGTGCGCGTGGCGCGAGCGCGCGTTGCGCCAGCCGCTGCTCCTCGCGTCGCTCCTCGTGCTCGTCGGCGCCGCGCCGGCCTTCGCGCGCCTCGCGGGCTCCGCCGACGGCTATGGACGTTCGATGTTCCGCGTCGAACCCTTCGCGGCCTTCCTCGAAGCGCCCATCCTGCGCGCCATCGGCAGCGGTTCGACCGGAGCATGGCTCCTGCTTCCCGCGTGGTTGCTGCTCTTCTGCGGGCCGAGCCTGGCGTGGGCCGTGCGCGGGGCGTGGCAGCCGCGGCCCGCGATGGACTCGGACACCCGGTTCCGACGCGCGCTCCAAGGCTGCGTGGCGGCCGGCTTCGGGGCCGCATTGCTGGTCTCGGCCGCGGGCCTGAGCCAGTTGTTCTTCGCCTACAACTCGATCGCCTGCCTGGCGGTGCTGGGCGGCGTCGCATGCGCCTCCGGCGGCGTGCTCTTCCCCTCGGTCGTGGCGGCGCCGTTCTTCCTGTGCGGCGCGGCGCGCATCGCCACGCAACTGCGGCACCATGCGGGTCCGCGCGCCGAGCCCGCCGCCGAGTCGCGTCGCTGGATCGAGGACGTCGCCAAGTTGCGCGAGGCGGCGCGCGAGGATGCGTTGCTGGTGTCCCGTGGCGAGACACTGTTGTTGTCGGCCTACGCGGAACGTCGCGTCGCCTTCGAGACGCCACGGTTCACGCCGCGCTGGCACGCCGCGCGTCGCGCGGGGCGCGATCCACGCGCAGCCTTCCTCGATCTGGCGCGGGACAACGCTCGCGCCCTGTCGGGCGACGCCGCGGGCGTCGAGGCGCTGCTCGCGCGCTCCGGCGCGTCGGAGGCCTGGCTGGTGGCCGACGAAGCGCGCTTGGTGGATGGGCGCCCCGTCTTCGGGGGCGGTTGCGCCGCGAAGAAGGTCGCGGGCCCCTGAGTGGTCGGCTGCGCCGCTCGGTTGGCGCGGATCCGCGCGATTGGAGGGGAGCGCAGGGGTGCGCGCGGCGTCATGCCACTAGAATCTCCCCGCCGCGTCCCGTGACGCGCCCGATCCCTCCAATGGAGCCGCCGATGATCCGTTTGGCCACTACCGCGTTGTTCCTGTGCATCGCCGCGTCCACCACGAACGGCCAGGAGCCGTTCTGGACGCCGCGTCGCGTCGAGTCCATCAAGAATGTCGCCGGAGCGAGCGTGTCGCCCGACGGCGCGAAGGTCGCCTACCTGCTGGCGGTGCCGCGCAACGCCGGCGTCGACGACGATGGCGCGCCGTGGACGGAACTCCACGTCCTCGACGTGGCTTCCGGCGCGTCGCGTCCCTACATCGCGGGCAAGGTCAACATCGGCAAGCCGTCCTTCACCCCGGACGGCAAGGGCATCGCCTTCCTCGCCAAGCGCGAGGGCGACAAGCAGACCGCGTTGCACATCCTGCCGCTCGATGGCGGCGAGGCGAAGAAGGTGGTCGAGCTCGCGACGAGCATCGGCGAGTACTCGTTCAGTCCGGCCGGGGATCGAGTGGCGCTGCTCGCGGCCGAGGAGCCCTCCGCGACGCGCAGGAAGGGCGAGGAGAAGGGCTTCAAGCAGCAAGTCTACGAGGAGGACCTGCCGCACGCGCGCGTGCACGTCGCGCGCCTCGAAGGCGACGCCAAGCCGAAGGCGCTCGACTACGCCGAGCACGTGCACCAGCTCGAGTGGAGCCCGCGCGACGAGCGCATCCTCGTGTCCTCGGCGCCTACGCCGCTGGTCGACGACGAGTACACGCGCCATCGCGTGCGCGTGCTGGACGCGGCGGACGGGCGCGTGCTGGCCAAGTTCGACAACCCCGGCAAGTTGGGCGACGTGGGCTGGAGCGCGGACGCGAGCCACGTCTGGCTCGTCGCCGGCGAGGACGTCCACGATCCCTCGGCGGGACGCCTGTGGATCGCGCCCTCCGAGGGCGGCGCCTTCGTCGACGTCCTGGGCGCCGGCGCCTTGGCGGACTCGACCATCGCCAGTTGGAACAAGTCCGGCCTGGTCCACATGGTGACCGACGGATGCCGGACGCTCGTGCGACGCACGCAATGCTCCGACGGCAAGGTCGGCGCCGCGGTGGAGCTCGTGCCCGCTGGCGTCGCGGCGTGGACGGCGATCTCGACCTCGGACGACGGCGGCACCACCGCGCTCGTAGGCAGCAGCGCGCGCCATGCGCAGGAGCTCTACGTGCTGCGCGCCGACGGCAAGGGCGCCATCCGCAGCACCGATTCCAACCCGTGGATGGCCGGCGCCCCCATGGCGCCGCAGGAGGTCGTCGCGTGGAAGGCGCGCGACGGGAAGGAACTGCAGGGCATCCTCATCCGTCCCTTGCGCGAGAAGAAGATGGCCAACGCGCACGCCATGGTGCTGTCGGTCCACGGCGGGCCGGAGGCGCACGAGACGGATGGCTGGTTGACCAACTACTCGCGGCCCGGGCAGATGCTGGCCGAGATGGGCATCGCCGTGTTCTATCCCAACTACCGCGGCAGCACCGGACGCGGCGTGGCCTTCAGCAAGCTGGGCCAAGGCGACGCGGCGGGCGCGGAGTTCGACGACCTCGTCGACGCGGTGGACCACTTCGTCGGCGATGCCGGGGGCAGGCTCGCCGATTCGAAGAAGATCGGGATCACCGGCGGCAGCTACGGTGGCTACGCCACCGCGTGGTGCTCGACTCGCCACAGCGAGCGCTTCGCCGCGGGCGTCATGTTCGTCGGCATCGGCGACAAGCTGTCGAAGACCGGCACCACGGACATCCCCAACGAGGAGTTCCTCGTGCATTCGCTGAAGCGTCCGTGGGAGGCGGTCGACTTCTTCCTCGAGCGCAGTCCCGTGACCCACGCCGACAAGTGCCGCACGCCGCTGCTCATCATGCACGGCAAGGACGACCCGCGCGTCGACCCCGGGCAGTCGCGTTCGATGTACCGCCACTTGAAGTTGCGCGGCCAGGCTCCGGTGCGGCTGGTGCTGTACCCAGGCGAGGGCCACGGCAACCGCAAGGCGTGCGCGCGCCTCGACTACGCCTTGCGCATGGTCCAGTGGTTCGAGCACTACCTCGTCGGCGCCGGAGGCGAGATGCCCGCGTGGCAGCTCGACTACGGCATCGACGCCAAGCCGTCCGACGCCAAGCGATCCGAGGCGAAGTAGCGGGTCGTCCGCCCGGCACGGACCGCGCGCGGTCGTCCACTCCCGTGGGCGGCCGCGCGGCGTCTCATGGCGCCCTGCGTGGCGCGAAGTCCAACACGCCGCCTTCGCGCACGTCGAACCACTGGGGCTCGGCGCTCCACGCCGCGCCGCGCGCAACGAGCGCGACCGGGCCTTCGGCCAAGGCCTCGACCAGCACGCCTTCGTCGCCCGGAAGCAGCAGGCTCTCGGTGGTCCCGTCGGCTAGGCGCACGCGCAAGCCGCGCTCGATTCCGACGCGCGACAGCTCGAAGCCCGCCCGGTCGCGCAAGGCGCGGCGCGCGGCCGAGGGATCCTCCGGCAGCGCGCCGACCGGCGGCAGCTCCGCGGTCGCCACGCGCAACGCGACCGCCGCGCCCACCGTCGCGCGCCACGCGACTTGGCGCTCGGTGCCCGGCTCGAGTTCGATCAACTGCGGCTCCAGCGCCACCACGCGCGCGGCTTCCGGGAACGCCAGTTCCGCCAGCCATGCGCCTGCAGGCACGCGCTCCACGCGACCCTCGACGACGGGGAGGTCGTGGGCGTCGTAGGTTCGTCCGCTCGCGGGGAAGCGCAGCACGAGGTGCGTGGGGGACAACGCGCGGCCGCGCTGGTCCACGGCTTGGACGCGCACGACGCCTGGTGCCGCGCTGGCCGGCCAGGCCAACTCCGCCTGCGACAGCGTCCCTGCGGCGAGCTCCAGGCGCTGCTCCAAGTCGAGGCGTCCACGCTGGCGCGCGACGAGCAGGTGCCTTCCACCTTCCGCCAAGGCGAACCATGCGCGTCCTTGGCGGTCCGTGGTGCGCACGAGCGGCTGTCCGCCGTCCTCCGGCGCCAAGGTCGCCAGGGCGCCGGACACGGGCGCGCCTTCGTCGTCGCGCAGGCGCAAGGCGAGTCCGGCTTGCGCGGCGCGCAACACGATCGCATCCGCTCCATCCGCGAAGGACGAAGGCGTCCCCGGGGCCCACGCGAGCTCGGGATCGGAGGTGATCGACCAGCGCGAGCCCGGGCGCAGGCCGGCGAATTCGAAGCGCCCCTGTTCGTCGGTCGAAACGCGCGACCAGGCCAGTCCGGCCTCGTCTTCGTCCGCCTCGCGCAACGCGGCCTGCGCGCGCGAGAGCCCTTGCGGCATGGCGACCAGCGCGAGTCCCGGGCAAGGCCGGCCATCGGGCGCGAGCACGACGCCGACGAGCCCCGCGCCGCCGCGCAGCACGAGCGTGCGCTCGTGCTCGGTGTTCGTGGCGAGGCGCTCCGGCGCGAGCAAGCATGCTCCGGCACCATCGGCGCGCGCACGCAGCCGGTAGACCGCCTCGGAGGCGAAACCCAGCGCCGCGCGGCCATCTTCGTCCGCTTCGCGCAGCGCGACATTCGTCCAGCGCTCGGCGCCATCCGTCGCCTGCTTGCCGCGCACCTCGAGCGCGATGCGCGCCCCCGGCGCGGGGCGCCCTTCGGCATCCTGCACGCGCACGAGCAGCGCGCCTCCGCGGCGCAGTTCGAGCACCAGCCCCTCGGCGCGCGCCGGTCCCGGTTCGACGAGCCGCACCGGCAGGTGCAGGGGTTGCCAACCCGGCTGCAGGGCTTCGAGTTCGATCGTGCGTCCGGATTCGAGGTGGAGCGCGGCCCGCGCCTCCGACACGGCCAGCGGCAGGACGAAGGCGCCTTCCGCGTCGCACCGCGCCAGTCCGAGAGTCCTGCCGTCCAACCGCGCGGCGAGGCGCGCTCCCGCCGCCGCGACTCCGCCTTGCAGCACCTTGCCCGCGAGGCGCGGTCCGGCTGGCGTCGCGCCCGCCGACGCCGGGAGGGGAGGCGGCTCTGCCATCTCGATGGTGGTGCCCGGCTCGGCCGCGCGATCGACGACGGGGGGCGCGACCGGATCGGCGCCGCCATCGTCCGCTCGCCCTTGCAGCCACCACGCGGAGAGGCCGGCGAGGCCGAGGAGCGCGAGTGCCGGGAGCAGCGCCCTGCGCCGCGCGGACGGCGCGGAGGCCGCGGGTCGGTCGTCGGGGTGGCGCATGTCGTCCATCATCTCCGTCGTGGCGCGTCCGTCAAAAGTATTGGACAGACAAGCCGCGGCGCGGCCTCAGGGAGCGTACGCGCGCACCGAGCGTCCATCCGAGATCCAAATGCGCAGGCGGCGCTCCTCGAAGGCGATCCACTCCCAATCGTCTCCTCGCTCCGCGACGAAGTCCAATTCGCCCGCGCGGCGCACGAAGAGTCCTTCGGGCTCGACGCCGGCGCTCCAGCCGGCGCTGGAAGCCGCAAGCAGGCGCGCGTCGTCGTTGCGCCGCAGGACGCGGAACCCTGCCGGGGGCGAGCCTTGCGGCGAGTCCGGCTCGAGCACCTTGGTGCGCAGATCCTCGTCGAACTCGACCCATCGTCCATCGACCAGTTCGACGCGAAGGCGATCCGCGGCGCGCCACGGTCCGGAGCGCAGGGCGGCCGGCAGTCGCGTCGATCCCCTGGTCGCGCCGTCGCGCGCGTCGACCAGCCACGCCACGCCGTCCTCGTCGACGACGAGCAGGGAATCGGGTGCGCGCGGCATGGGCAGCGGCGAGCTGGCGAATCCCGCGAGGCTTTGCAGCCGAGTGCGCCACAGGATCGCACCGTGTTCGTCGCAGCGCAGCACGCCGGCGGAGCGATCGACCAGCACGAAGTCGGCCCCCAGCGCGAGCGGCGCAGCGGAGACGCGGCCCAGCCCCGGCAATTCGAAGTCGGGGCGGCGATGGAGGTGCAGGAGACGGTCCTTGGGTGCATCGACCTCGAGCACCGTCTCGTGGCATCCCTGACGCGCGACCACCAGACGCAGCTTCTCGGCCTGCGCGCTGCGCACGACCAGCGGAGGCGAGCCGCGCGAGCCGTCCGGCAGCTCGATCGTCGCGTCGGAGGGGAAGACGTCCAGTCGCCACGGAAGCGGGCGCGGCTCGCCCGGGAACTCCGCCTGCAGCAACGCGAGCGCCCGGTCGTGCGCGCCCTCGAGCGCCAATCGCTCCGCGTCCGCGAGGGCTTCGCGCTTGCGGAACGCTTCGGCGAACTCGTCCGGCGCGGAGGCCTGCACCGCGCCCTCGAGGTCGAGCGCGAGGATGCCCGCGTAGTCGGTCGCCGCGCCGCGCCAATCGCCCGCGGCCTTCTTCGACCGCGCGGCTCCGATCAGCAGGTTCATCTCCTCGACCCTGCGGCGATGATCGGCTTCGCGGATCAATCGCGCGCGCAGCTCGTCGCGCGCGCCGAGGCGCTCCTCGACCTCGGAGAGGCGGGCCGCGAGGCGCCGCCATGCTTCCTCGGTCCGCGGCGACAGCAGCGAACGCAACTCGGCGATCAGTCCGCGCAAGTGCTCCTCCGTGGCGAGATCGGCGTCCTCCTGTCCGGGCGCCTCGGGCAGGGCGACGACCAGCGTTCCGATGCGCGCCTCGACGGTTCCGGCCAAGTCGGCCAGCAGCGGCAGCGCTTCGACTCCCGGCGCCTGCGGAGGAGGAGGAGGCAAGGCCAATCCCAGTTCGACGCCGAGCAGGAGGTCGCCGCTGGCGCACAGCACCGCGGCCCTCGTCCAATCCCTGATCCACGAACTGCAGCCGGCCTGCGCGTCCTGCAATGCGCGTTCGGCCAGCGCCTCGCGCCATGCATCGATGACGGGGTCGCCTTGCTCGGGGAAATGCACGGCCAGCAGGCGCAGCGCGCGTTCGGGTTGCGCTTCCAACGCGCGGACTTCCTCGATCCTGCGCTCGCGCTCGGCGGTCTCGCGCCAGCGCACCACGCCCATCGTCGACAAGCACGCCACGATGCACAAGCCGGCC
The DNA here is from genome assembly GCA_046341775.1 of Planctomycetia bacterium. GTDB lineage: Bacteria > Planctomycetota > UBA1135 > UBA1135 > SXXH01. The sequence continues at coordinate 12,298 of JBKDQQ010000147.1, read as the reverse complement.
AGCGTGTGCTTGCGCGCCAAGGCTTGCCGCATGGACATCGCGCGCGCTCGCGACAGGAGCGCCTTGGCCTCCACATGCTCGGGCGCCAACTCGACCAGCGCCTTCAGGCTCGGCAAGGCCTTCTGCGGCTTCCTCTGCTGCAGCAGCTCGCGCGCCGTCTCCACGATCCATGGGGCGGCCTCGTGGCCCATCCCCGCGTCGAGCATCAGCGCGCCGACTTCGAAGCGCGCCACCGAGTTCGCCGGAGTGCGCTGCGAGAGCGCGCGCAACACGGGCTCTGCCGCCAGGCGCTTGCGCGCCGCCAGCAGGCGCTTGGCGAGCTCGCACAGCTCGCGCCACGCAGGCTCCTTCGTCGAGGCGGCCCAGCTCGCGGCCCGCAGCACGTGCAAGGCCGCCTGCAAGTCGTCAGGAGCGAGCTTGGCGTGCGCGCGCGCGCGCGCCAGCGCGGCGCCCGGCGAGGCCGCGGCCGGATCGAGCTTGCGCAGCAGTCGCAGTCGCGTGCGCGGCGCGAGCGGCTTGATGGCGGCCTCCAGGCGTCCCGCCTGCCACTCGTGGTCGAATTGACGCGCCAACTCCTCGGGGAGGGGGCCTGGTTCGCTCGCCTCCAGCGCCGCCTCGATCCGCGCGGTCGCCCGCTCGAAGCGCCCGACCTGCAACTCGTGCCGCGCGAGGGCCCACAAGTCGCGCTGCGAGGACAGGTACAAGTCGCCCTGCTGCAGCGCGGTCGCCGCCCACAGTTGCGCCTGGCGCAGCGCCACGCCGAGCCTGTCGGCCAACTCGACCACGCTCGTGGCGCCATCGCAAGCCGCCACGAAGCGCGCGTGCTCGCGCGACTCGTCGCGGCACAGGCCGCTCTGGAAGGGGACTTCCCCGCCGTGCGGCATCCATTCCGCGGGAACGCGCGCGCGATCGTCGGCGAGCCGCGCGTATTCGAGCAGCAAGGCCTCGAGCGCGAAGGGGGTCGCGGCGGCTTCATCCCGCTCCTCCTCCGCGAGCACCGAGGGTTCGAAGCGGAAGTGCAGGACTTGCGCGTCGAGCAGGCCGTAGAGCGCCTCCAATCGTCCGGCGCGCGCGACGCGCGAGACCGACGAGGCCACGGAGGAGTCGTCGGCGTCCCCTGCCGAGGCGGCGCGCGCGCGCGCCGTCCACGCGTCCGCGTCGTGCCCGGGCGCGGCGAGCAGCCGCACGGCTCCACGCTGCACGTGCATGCGAGCGCGCTTGCCCTCGCCATCCAGGTGCAGCACGCCTTCCTTGCCTCGCGACAAGCTCTGCAGCAGATCGGCCAAGCCGATGCCGCTTACTTCTCCTTGGAAGCTCATGATTCCGCCGGGTACCCGCTCGTGGGTATGTCGGCAGGCTCACTCGTCCAAGTTCAGGGCGATCGCGCGCAGCGCCTCGAGGTCGGGAGGCGAGTCGAGGTCGTCGTGGATGCGCGTCGAGTCCACGAGCACCGACCAGAGGGGCGTGGCGCGCTCGCGCAGCCGCCACAGGGGTTCGTCGGGTGCCCGATCGGAAAGTTCTTCCAGCAGCGCGCGCCCGACGAGCACGGGATGTCCGTGGCGTCCATCGGCGGTGCGCGGCGCCAACCAACCACGCTCGGGCCGGCGCGCTTCCTCCCATGCGCGGGCGAGGTCCTCGAAGACGGAGCTCGGCACGAGCGGCACGTCGACCGGAGCCAGCAGCAGGTCGCGAGCCGGAGCCGCGCGCACCGCCAGTTGCACCGATCCCGTGCGCCCGCGGTCGGGATCGGCGTTGACCACGAGGCGCGCGGCGTTCGGCAAGCGCGCCGCGAGGCCGGGACCGATGGTCGCCTGCGAGACGACCACCAGTGGTTCGCCATCGCAGTGCGCGCGCGCCGCGCGCCACAAGCGCTCCAACGGGGTCGCGCCGGCCAGGTCGACCAGCGCCTTCGCTTCGCCGAGCCGCCGCGACAGGCCCGCGGCCAGCAGCACCAGCTTGGGCTTCACGCGCCGATCCAGCGGTCGTAGGCCGCCAAGGCCCGCGCTTCGTCCTCGGTGCCTTCGACCAGCGCGCGGGCGTCGGCGAACACGGTCAGGCGCAATCCGTCGATCTCGAAGCGCAGCAGGCTCCCGGTGGCGGCGACGACGCGCGCATCGCCGCCCAGCCGCGCGGCCAAGGCGAGCAAGTCGACGCGCCCCGCGCCGCCGCGCACCTGGACGGTGTGGCGTCCGCACAAGCGCGTGGCGCGCGGCCCCGCCGCGTCGGAGAGGTGCGGGAACTCGCGTCGCGCGCATGCGCGGCACTCGGGATCGCGCGGCAGATGGAGTTCGCGCACGCGCAAGTTCCACGCATCGATCTCCACGAGCTTCGAGGGCGTGCCCTCGGGATCGACCACGAGGCGCAGCGCCGCGGCCGCCTGCAGCGCCGCCACCAGCGCCACGGCGGGTTGGATCACGCCCGCGGTCTCGCAGGTCGGCAAGGTGCCCGCGGGCGGCGGCGCGGGGAAGGCGCAGGCGAGGCACGCGCCGACGCCGGGGCGCACAGGCAGCACCAGCCCGCTGGCGCCGACGACGCCGCCGTACACCCACGGCACGCCCCGCGCCACGCACCAGTCGTTGAGCAAGTAGCGCGTCTCGAGGTTGTCGGTGCCGTCGAGCACCAGATCGACGCCCTCGCCCAGCTCGTCGAGCAGGCGCGCGTCGAGATGCGCCACGCGCGGCGCGAGCAGCGTGCGCGCGCCGATGGGCGCCAACGATTCCACCGACGCCAAGGCCTTCGGCATGGCGGCGCGCGCCTGCGCCGCGGTGAAGAGCACTTGGCGCGGAAGGTTCGTCTCCTCGACCGTGTCGCGATCGACGAGGCGCAGCTCGCCGATGCCCGCGCGCACGAGGCTCTGCGCGAGGTGCCCGCCGAGCGCTCCGCATCCGACCAGCAGCACGCGCGCCGACTCGATGCGCGCCTGTCCGCGCGTGGAGATCGGCGCGAAGCGCACTTGGCGCGCATGGCGCCCGGACGCGCTCATGCGAGCCACCACCACAAGAGCAGCGCCGCGAGCATGCACAACGCGGCGTAGACGATCGGCTTGAGCACCGCCGCCGCGTCGCCGCGCGAAGGTTCGTTGATCTCCACCCAGTTGAAGTAGCGCCGCGACATGCCCGCGAGGCTCGCCCGGCAGTGGGGGCAGTGCTCCAAACCGGGCTGGTCCGGCACCACCCCGTCGCATTCCATGCAGTAGAAGTTGCGCGGACCGCCACCCTCCTTGACGCCCGGCGCCCTTGAACGCCGGCGGTAGTAGTCCATCGCCTCCGGATTGGCGCCGTTGCGCGCGCGCGACCAATGGGCGTCGCTGATGTTGCCGAAGCTCTTGTCCTCGGGCCTGGTTCCCTCGCGCGCCTGGTCCAACTCCATGCCTCTCGGGGGCCAACATAAGCTCCCGCAGCCCGGTTGCCTGCGCCGATTCGCCGCGCTTGACAGCGGGGAGCGGGAACTCCATGCTCTTTGGCCCTGCATGCCGCCCGTGGTTCGCGCCACGGCGGCAAGGGGGGATGCGGACCACCACGCCGCGTCCCGCGAGCCGGACTTGCCCGCCGCGTCCATCGTCGGACCGGCCCCGGGGAGCCGCCCGCGACTGATCCTGGACGGTGGCTATAGCTCAGCTGGTTAGAGCGGAGGTTTGTGGTACCTCAGGTCGCGGGTTCGAGTCCCGTTAGCCACCCCACCTTGCGCCTCGCTTGCAATCGGGCGCCGCGAGCCGAGCTGCGCGAGTCGATCCATGGCGCGCGGACGCGCCTTGGCGGAAACCGCCTTCGCACGCCTCATGCGCCGAGGCGCATGCTGTCGCCCGCGCGCGCGAGGTCGCGCTCGAGCAACTCTTCGAGGCCCGCGACGCTCGCCAAGTCGAGCCCCAACGCGGCCAACTCGGCTTCCTCGAACTCGCGCACGGCCTGCGGCGAGTCGCGGCGATCGAGCATGTTGCGCGCCACTTGCTGCCCGAGGTGCACGCACCAGGCGAGCAACGGATCATGGCGCGCGGCCTGCGGCCGATGATGGTGGCGCACGGCGTCCACCAAGGGCGGCGGGAAGCTGTAGCGCGCCAGCACCAACGCGCCGAGCGAGGCGTGGTCGACTCCCAGCACGGCGCGCTCCGCGTCGTCGTCCTCGGCGCCCGAGGCCGCGAGGCTCGCCAAGTCCTCGCTCGCCTCCTGCAGTTCAGGTGCCAGCAACAAGCGACCGATGTCGGCGAGCAGCGCCGCGGTGTAGGCGCGCTCGGGGCTCGCCTCGCCATGGATGCGCGCCAACAGGCTCGCCGCGACGGCGGACGCGTAGGCGCGTTCCCATGTCGCGCGTCGCTCGGCCGCGGAGAGGGGAGCGAGCTCGAACCAGCGGCTGGCGCAGGTCGTCAGCACGAGGTCGACCAGCTTGGCGACGCCGAGCGTCGCGCCGGCTTCCTCGAGCGAGCCGACGTGCTCGGCGCGGCTGTACACCGCGGAGTTGGAGAGCTTCAACAAGCGCGCGGTGATGACCGGGTCGAGCCGCACGACGTCGATGATGTCCCGCGAGCTCGTCGCTTCCTCGCGCGATAGCAGCAGCACCTTGTGCGCCACCTCGGGCAGCGGCGCGAGGCTCGTGGCCCGCGCCAACAGCGTCCTCAAGTCGATCAAGCCCATGCGCATGCTCCTCGCGGGGCTGATCGGTCCTCCGACCACGCGGACTGGAGGAATCGCCTCCCTTCGCCCCCGAGGTGGCACCGCAGGTCCCTGCGGTGGTCCTCCAGGCGGGCGGGAGGAGGGGAGGGAGGAGGGGAGGGAGGAGGGGCAGGCCGGGCGGGGAGGGTGCGCGAGTCGCCGGAATCGGCGGAGCGGGGTAGGCTTGCAGGTGCCCTTCGGGGATCCGGCGAAAGACCCTCATCCCCCCGGCCCCGAACCTCCCCAGAAGCCTCCATGCTCCGCTCCGCACTCTCCACGCTGTTCCTCGCCACACTCGCCAGCGCCCAGTCCAACTACGACTTCGCCATCCTGGGCAGCCAGTCGAACTTCACCTGGACCGGCACCTCGAGCCTCGGCGCCATCGTGGGCAATCCGAGCAACCAGTTCCGGCTCGAGGGCGGCTTGGTGGTGACGATGGGCGCCACCGCGGGGACGCCTGATCTCGTGGGGATCGTCGGCGGCAACGCGCTGGTCACGCCCGACATCCGCGGCCGCATCAACAACCCGCTGCCTTTCCTGCCGCCGGTGGCCACGCTGGAGATCAACGGCTTGACGCTTTCACCTTCAGCGCCGCCCGTCGCCGTCGCACCTGGCGGCGCCTTCGCGGGATCGCTGACGCTGACGGCGACCTCCGGCACTCTCACCGTGTCCCCCCTTGGCGGCACGCCGACGACCACCAGCATGGTGGGCGCCACCTCGACCCCGCAATCCACGAGCGGCACCCTCGTGCGCAACGGGGTGTTGCTGCAACTGGCCTTGCCGATCAACACGACCTTCCCCTTCTCCGACCCCACGACCGCCACGACCGGCACCTTCACGGTGGTCGGCACGATGCGCGCCGAATACTCGCTCTCGAAGGCCTACTGCTTCGGCGATGGCACTTCCGGCGCGTGCCCTTGCGGCAACCAAAGCACGACGGCCTCGGCCTCCGGCTGCCTCAACTCGACCTTGGCGGGCGGGCGCCTGGTCGGAGCCGGCCTCGCCAGCACGGCGGCGGACAGCTTGTCGCTTTCCGTCTCCAACTTGCCGGCGACCACGACCGTGCTGCTCTTCCAGGGCACGACGGCCACCGCCGCGGCGTTCGGCGACGGATTGCGCTGCGCGGCGGGGACCATCCTGCGCCTCGGCACGCGCACGACCAGCGCGGGCGCGGCCTCCTGGCCGGGCACGGGCGGTGCTCCGAACCTGTCCGCGATCGGGGCCATCCCGACCGCCGGTGGCGTGCGCACCTACCAGGCTTGGTACCGCAATTCGGCCAGCTTCTGCACGCCGAGCGTGTTCAACCTGACGAACGGCCTGCAGGTGACCTGGTTGCCCTGAACGCCGTCAAGTTTGCTTGACGGGACGCGCCGCGCGATGCGTCCGAGGCTAGCGCGCGAAGACGCGCGCGGGATCCTGGAAGGCCTTGAATTCCAGCGCGTTGCCGGAGGGATCCTCGACGAAGAAGGTCGCCTGCTCGCCGGGCTTGCCCCGGAAGCGCACGTGCGGCTCGATCAGGAACGCGGCGCCCCGCTCGCGCAGGCGGTCGGCGAGCGCCTGCCATGCTTCCCAGCGCACCACGAGGCCGAAGTGGCGCACAGGCACGTCGTCGCCGTCGACATCGTGCGCCTCGCGCGGGCGGCAAGCCTCGGGCATCACATGCGCGGAGATCTGGTGCCCGCACAGGTCGTAGTCGACCCAGTCGGCTCCGACGCGGCCTTGCGGCAGGCCCAGCAGGCCGCCGTAGAAGGCGATGGTGCTCTCGAGGTCCTTGACGGGGAACGCCAGGTGGAAGCCGATGTGCTCGCCCTTGTCGATCATGCTCCAGCGCGCCTCAGGGCGCGTCCTCCGAGGATGCGCGGCCTTCCGGCAGCAGCTTCTTGTAGTTCTGCGGTCCAGTGAGCCGCTCCAGCCTCTTGCCGGTGGCGAGCACGCGCGACTGGTAGCTGCCGGCTGCCTTGTCGAAGCTCGCCCGCGCCTTGTCGATGTGTTCACCGATGCGCTCGACGTGCTCGGCGTAGACCGCGACGCGCTCGTACAGTTCGCGCGCCGTCTCGCCCATCGCCTGCGCGTTGTCGAGGTCCTTCTTCTGCTGCCACAGCATGGCGCACGACATGAGGATCGACATCAGCGAGGTGGGCGTGGCGACGAAGACCTTCTTCTGGGTCGCCACCGTGTAGAGCTCGGGATCGCGTTCGTAGGCGCTGGCGAGCGCGCCGTCGGTGGGCACGAACAGCAGCACGAAGCCGCGCGACGGCATCTTGGACGGATAGTCGCGCGCGGCGAGGTCGACCACGTGCTTCTTCAGGGCCTTGGCGTGCTTGTCGAGCGCCGCGCGGCGCGCCGCGTCGTCGCCCGAATCGAACGAGCTCTGGTAGTCGAGCAGCGGCGCCTTGGCGTCGATGGGGATGCGGGTCCCGTCCGGCAGGTTGACCACCATGTCCGGGCGCGAGCCGTCCACGAGCGTCTCCTGCGTCTCGAAGTCGCAGTGCTCGGTCATGCCCGCGGCCTCGACGATGTTCCGCAGCGACACCTCGCCCCAGCGTCCGCGCGCCTGCGCCGACGAGGACAGCGCCGTCGTCATGCGCTCGCTGGCCTGCGCCAAGAGGTCGGTCTTCTGCTGCAGGCCGGCCAGTTGCGTGTCGAGCCTGGCGTACGCGGAGACGCGCTTCAGCTCGAGGTCCTCGTGCTTCTTCTGCAGCGCCTCCAACTGGTCCTTGAGCGGCTTGAAGCGCGCCTCGGCGGTGGCCGCCACCTGCGCGCTGTTCTTCGCCAACGCGTCCTGCGCCAACCGGCCGAAGGCGTCCTCCAACTGCTTCTTCTGCTCGGCCTCGGACGCGCGCCGCGCCGCCTCGGCCTTCTCGCGCTCCTCCAGTCGCGCTTGCAGTCCGGCCTGCGCCGCTTGCGCGGCGGACAGGGCCGCGCGCAGCGTCTCGCCTTCCGCGCGCGCCGCGTCGCGCTCGGCCGCCAGGGAGGACGCGTGCGCGCCGACCGAGGCGCGCACCAAGGTCCACGCCGTGGCCGCGCCCACGGCCACGCCCACGAGGATCCCGAGCCATTCCATGCGCCACAGGATGCGCGACGGGCGGCCCGTGCTCAACGGACCGCCCGCGGCATTCGCTCCCGGCCTGCGCGCGCCAGGCGCCGGCGTTCGCCTCAGCCGCGCTTGTCGATCGGCAGGTACGGACGCAGCGTCGCGCCGGTGTAGACCTGGCGCGGACGGCCGATGCGGTTGTCGGGGTCGCGGCGCATCTCCATGAAGTGCGCGACCCAGCCGGGCAGGCGACCCATGGCGAACATGACCGTGAACATGTTCGTGGGGATGCCGAGCGCCTTGTAGATGACGCCCGAGTAGAAGTCGACGTTCGGGTACAGCTTGCGGCTGATGAAATACTCGTCCGACAGCGCGACCTCCTCGAGGCGCCTGGCGATGTCGAGCAGCTTGCTCGAGACGTCGAGCTTGTTGACGAGGCGGTCGCAGGTCTCGCGCAGCACCTTCGCGCGCGGATCGTAGTTCTTGTAGACGCGGTGCCCGAAGCCCATCAGGCGCGTCGTGTCGTTCTTGTCCTTGGCGCGCGCCACGAAGCGGTCCGCGTTGCCGTCCTCGCGCTCGATCTGCTCGAGCATCTCGATGACCTGCTGGTTGGCGCCTCCGTGCAGCGGACCCCACAGCGCGCCGATGCCGGCGCTGATGGCGGCGAACAGGTTCGCCTGCGAGCTGCCGACGAGGCGCACGGTCGAGGTCGAGCAGTTCTGCTCGTGGTCGGCGTGCAGGATCAGCAGTTGGTCCAGCGCGTGCGCCACGACCGGGTCGACCTCGTACTCCTCGCACGGGGTCGCGAACATCATGTTCAGGAAGTTCGAGCAGTAGTCGAGGCGGTTCTGCGGATAGATGAACGGTTGGCCGATCGAGTGCTTGTAGGAGCAAGCCGCGATCGTGGGCATCTTCGCCAGGAGGCGGATGATCGTGTCCTGCAGGTGCTTCTCGGTCTCGGGTCCCTGGTAGAAGGTCGCCAGCGCTCCGACGGTGGCGGCGAGCACCGGCATCGGGTGCGCATCCTTCGGCAGGGCGTCGAAGAAGCGGCGGAAGTCCTCGTGCAGCAGCGTGTGTCGCGACACGTCGGTGCGGAAGCCCTCGAGTTGCTGGCGCGTCGGCAACTCGCCATGCATCAGGAGCCACGCCACCTCCAGGAACGAGCTCTTCTCCGCCAGCTCCTCGATCGGATAGCCGCGGTAGCGCAGGATGCCCTTCTCGCCATCGATGAAGGTGATGGCGCTCTTGCACGCGCCCGTGTTGCCGTAGCCCGGATCGAGCGTGATCAAGCCCGTCGCGCCGCGCAGCTTGCTGATGTCGGCGGCGGGTTCATGCTCGGTGCCGACGACGATCGGCAGGCTGACCGACTTGCCTTCGTAGTTGACGACCACGCTGCTTTGCGTGGCGTTGGCCTGGGTCGACATGGCAGTGGGGGGCTCTCGTGCGTGGGGGCTGGGAGGCTCTGATCGGGTCCCGTGGCCGCTGCGTGGGGCGGCATGACAAACGGGGCTGAAAGGATCCCCGAAGTGGGCTTCGGGATCAAGATGCGCCGTGCGCTTGCAGGCCTCCTCCGCGCGATCAGCCGATCATCCGCCACAAGCGCAGGTGCTCGCCGGCCGAGCGGGCCCAGGAATGCCCGCGCACCAGCTCGGCGGCCGCCGGGTCGGGCACCGTCGCGAGTCCGCTTCGGACGGCGCGGCTCCACGCGATGCTGTCAGCCGCTTCGGACAACTCCACCCATGTCGGCGCGGCGCCCAGCACCTCGGCCAGGACCTCGCTCCTGAGGCAGGCAAGGGGGGTGCCCATGGCGAGCGCTTCGAGCGGCGTGACGGGGGTCCCGGGATCGGGCTGGAGGTAGGCCAGCAGCCCCGCCGAAGCCACCAACTCGGGAAGTTCCACTTCGCGCGGCTCGACGAGGCGCAGCCACGACTCCTCCGGATCGAGCTCCCGCAGCGGGCCATCGGCCGATCCGGGCCTGCCGGCGCAGACGAGTCGACCGCGCCAACCCTCGGCGCGGAGCCGCGCAGTCGCCTGCGCCAGGCCCGCCAAGGCAGGACTCGCGCGTCGAGCTCCCAGCACGAGCACATCCTCGCTTCGCGCCGGCGTCGACGCGAGGTCGCGCCGCCAGTGCTCGCACCCGACCGGCAGGGCGTGCACGCGCTCCAACTCGACTCCCAGGTTGCGTGCGGCGCGTTCGCGCCACAGGGGGGTGAAGACCACGATCGCCGCGGCGGCGCGCGCCTTGCGCGCCAGCTCGGACTCGTGCGCTGGCCGCGCGGGCAAGTCCGACAGCGCCAGGACGACCCGTTCCGCCTGGCGCGGCCACAGGTCGAGGCGCGCGGTGTGCAACCATCCGTTGCGCGCGCCGGCCAAGGGACCGGCGCCGACGAGGGACGCGGCATGCGCCAAGCGCCGCGGCCAAGGCACGCGCCGCAAGGGCAGGTTCGCGGCCGCGCCGTGCGCCCCGGGCGCGAGGTCGGCCGACGCGGCGCGGCCCCAGTCGAGTCGTCGGCATTCGATGCCGTCGAATCGCGCCGACTCCGATCCCAAGGCGCGCGCCAACTCGCGCAGGTAGCGGCCCACGCCCGGTGCATGGGTGCGCGCGGGGTGCCAATCGAGCACCACTTGCAGCGCGTCGGCCATGCGTTCGTCTCAGGAACGGAAGCCGCGCGGCTTCCGCACCGAGGGCGCCGCCGCGGGTGCCGTCCTTGCCGGTCGCCGCTCGCCGAGCCGCGACTTGCGCAGGTCTCCGGGGCGCACGATGGGTTCGCTGACCAGTCGGCTGACCTCGGGCGCACCCTGCGCGTCCATGCGCTGCAGCTCCAACGGCGACGGCGCCCGCCCCAGCAAGCCGCCCTCGCGCCGCAGGGCGGCGTTGAAGTCCTTCCACAGGATCCGCGCGAACGGCACCCAGATGGGGGCCGACAGGATCACGATGAGGTAGCGGACGATGTCCTTGGTGACGGGGTCCACGGTGATGGTGGATCGTACGACGGAGGGGGGGAAGTTGAACGATCCGGGATGCTGGCCCCGATCATTGTGCGCAACCTGACGAGCGATCCGACCCGAATCCGCCCGGCGGCCGCACCAAGCAGGTCGGGGCGAGCGTCTTGGCGCAGGCGACGCGAGGCTGGCGACCGCGGCCTGGATTTGGGCCTGCAGTGGTCCTGGAGCGCGGTGGGGGTGGTCGGAGGCCCCGGGGGCCGTCCCAGCCTCCCAGGCGTCGACCGGCCTGCGCCGGCTTCCAATGGGTGTCGCGCGGCTCCCTGCCCGGGCCCTCTGGACCCGCACCGGCCCTGCGAGGCGTCCCCAGGCCGGTTCGACCACCCTGGCCGCGCACAATGAACGGGGCCAGCATCGGACACTTGCGTCCTCCCCCTCGCTCCTGCTCGATAGCTGCATGGCCAAGAAGAAGCGCCGCCTACGCCACACGCGCACGCCGCCCGGCGCCGCTCCGGGCACCCTGGTCTCCGCCCCCGAACGCGGCCAGGGCCAGTTGCATGTCGTGCACTACGGACCCGATGGCGTGGTCGACGAACGCGCGCCGTCCCTCGAGCGCGTGCGCCAGTTGCGCGAGAAGGCCGGGACGATGTGGCTGGATGTGACCGGGCTCGGGGACGCGGAACTGGTGGGGCGCGTGGGGGAGTTGTTCGGGCTGCATCCCCTGGCGCTCGAAGACGTGCTGCACGTGCACCAGCGCGCCAAGGTCGAGGACTACGGGTCGCACTACTACTTCGTCGCGCGCGTGGTCAATCCGGGCGAGTTGCTCGACACCGAGCAGTTGTCGCTCTTCTTCGGCGAGCGCTTCGTCGTCACATTCCAAGAGCGCGCTGGCGATCCGTTCGAGCCCGTGCGCGACGCCATCCGCGCCGGGCGCGGCCGGCTGCGCGCGCAGGGCGCCGACTACCTCGCCTACCGCCTGCTCGACGCGGCCCTCGATCCCTACTTCCCGCAGGCCGAGCGCATCGCGCTGCGGCTCGACACGATCGAGGAGGAGATGCTCGAGCATCCGCGACGGCGCCACATGCAGGAGTTGTTCGCGCTGCGGCGCGAGCTCTTGGCCTTGCGCAGGGCGGCGTGGCCCTTGCGCGACGCCTTGCAGAACTTGATGCGCGCCTCCGACGGCAAGATCGCGCCCGAGACCCTGCCGTACTTGCGCGACGCGCAGGACCACGCCGTGCAGGCGCTCGACATGGTCGAGAACGAGCGCGAGATCGCCACCGGGCTGATCGAGCTGCACTTGGCGGCCCAGAGCCAGCGCATGAACGAGGTGATGAAGGTGCTGACCGTCATCTCCACCCTGTTCATCCCACTGACGTTTATCGCCGGGCTGTACGGCATGAATTTTCAGCCCGAGTCCTCCCCATGGAACATGCCCGAGCTGACGTGGTACTTCGGCTACCCGCTCTGCATTCTCGCGATGGTTGTGATTTCCGGACTGCAGTTGTGGTTCTTTTACCGCCGGGGCTGGATCGGCCCTGGCCGCTGGGGTGAGCAAAGCCTGATTCCTGCCTCGCACTCTGAGGGACACGGCGGGTCGGCGGACTCGGGCCGATAGGAATCCCGGCAGACATCGATCCCCGCAAGTCCCAGCAGTGGGGGGCCTGCGAACCAGTAC
>JBKDQQ010000146.1:0-34079 GCA_046341775.1 Planctomycetia bacterium | reverse complement strand
GTTGTCGATCGGCCATGCGCGCACCGCGATCGCCGCGGTGGATCGGCTACTCGAGCGCAAGTCGTCCATCCACGCCAATGCCTATCGAGGACTCAGCGCGGCACCGTGTCGGCGCGCAAGGCCGACAACAGCGCGTCGGCGGCGGGCGGCAGCGGCGAGCCGCGCGGCAGGATCAGTCCGAAGTCGATCGGCTTGGCGCCCTCGAGCGGCACCAAGGTCAGGTCGGCGGCGTCGCGGCCCTCGAGGGCGATGCTCGGCAGCAGCGTGGGCATGCCGGCGCCGCGCACGACGGCGAGCAACGATTCGATCGTCGTCAGCTCGCAGGCGACCTTCGCCCGTTGGCCTTCGCCGGCGAACCAGGCGTCGGCGATGTGGCGCATGTCGTAGCCCTGCGGATGCAGGACCACGCGCTCGAGCGCCAAGTCGCCGGGCGCGAGGCTGGCGGCGGAGCGCAAGGGGTGTCCGCCCGGGACGATGGCGCAAAGGGGAGCCGAAGCGAGCGTTTCGTACGAGAGGTTGATCGAGAGGCGCGAAAGGATGCCGAGTCCCAGATCGCAGCGGCCCGACTCGACCTCGGTCTCGACTTGGTGGGATGGGCGCTCCTGCACATGGACGGTCAGCCCGGGGTGGGTCCTCGCCAGGCGTTCCAGCGCGGGCGGCACTCGCCCCATCAGCATCGAAGGAATGGCGGCGGCCTCGACATGGCCCACGACCGCCTCGCGCACGGCCCCCACCGCGTCGCGCGCCTCGTCCATGCGGCGCAGCACGAGTCGCGCGCGCTCGGCGAAGGTGCGGCCGGCCTCGGTCAGGCGCACGCGCCGCCCGGCGCGCGAGAGGAGCAGGACGCCGAGGGCCTGCTCGAGCAGTTGCATCTGCTGCGAGATCGCCGGTTGCGACACGCCGCAGCGTTCCGCGGCGCGGGTGAAGTTCTCCGTCTCCGCCACCGCCAGGAAGTAGCGCAGGTGGCGCAGTTCGATCTCGTCGGCCATGGCGCGAGCATAGCGGTCGGCCCGTCCGGCGGCGAACACCCGGCGCGGCGGGCCGCCATCTGTCAATTCCTTTGGACAGTCGCGCCTATGGCTTCCAATTCACGGTCACGCCGTTCGACAAGTTGAAGGTCGACGGAGTGCAGTAGGAGGCGGCGTTGCGGTACCACGCCTGGTAGTGGCGCACGCCTCCGCCCGCGGGCAGCGCGCCCAGGCTGGACACGCGCACGTCGCCCGGCCCGCCGAGGATGGCGCTGCCGAAGCTCGACTGGCGCGTGCCGAGGCGCAAGACCGTGCCCGCGGCGCAGCGCAAGCCGTCGCCGAACACCGTGCCCGTGCCGCCGCCCGAGGTCGCCGTGCCTTGGAAGAACAGCACCGCGGTGGTCGCCGGCAGGCCCGTGCAGGTGAGCGACAGCGTGTCCGCCGCGAGGAAGGGGTATCCGTCCGCGCGCAACAGCGCCCCGAGCGCGTTCGCCGAGTTGGCGCAACCCGCGCCGCCTTGGCCGGCGTTGCCGCAGGGGCAGGTGGCCGCCGTGCCCGCGCAGAACGGCGCGCCCGCGGCCGGCGCATGGGGCGCGACGCCGAAATGCTCCTGCAGCGCGTAGAGGTGCGCTCGCGCCGCGTTGGCGCGAGCCAAGGACGAGCCGAGCAACTGCGCGTCGGACGGATTGGAGATGAATGCCAGTTCGCTCAAGGTGGCGGGCATGGCGGTGTTCACCAACACGTAGAACCCCGCGGTCTTCACGCCGCGATCGGTCGTGCTCCACGCCTGCAACATGCGCGCCTGGATGCGATCGCGCAGCGCGGCCCCCGTGGTGCCGTTCTGGTACGAGTAGGTCTCCGTGCCGTTGGCCTGCGGATCCGAGAAGGAGTTGGCGTGGATCGAGACGAAGCGGTCCGCCGCGAAGGCATTGGCGAGGTCGCAGCGCTGGGCCAGGCTGACCGACGCGTCGGTGGTGCGCGTCAAGAGCAGCGTCCAGCTGGAGCCGCCTTGCGGATCCGCGCTGTCCAGTTCGAGCAGGTCGCGCAAGCGGAGCGCTACGTCGAGCACCACCGCCTCCTCGAACAGGCCGTTGCCGACCGCCCCGGGGTCGGTGCCGCCATGGCCTGGATCGATGCAGATCCTGTGCGGAGCGCCGAGCGCGGCCGGCGGCGCGACGAGCTGCGCGCCGGGCGGCGGCGCGACATCGCCGATCGCCGGGCGGCGCGGCGCGTTCGCGCCGAGGTCCAGCACCCACGCCTCGCGCGCCAGCTCGAACCTTCCGTCGTCGCGGCTGCGCTCGAACCACAGGCGACCCGCGGCGTCGAAGCGCGCGGCGGTCGCGTCGAGGCCGAGTTCCACCGTCCCTTGCCGCCGCTCGAGGCGCAGGCCCGAGTCCACGACCAGCTGCAGCTCCTCGGGCGCGACCGGATTGCGAGACAAGGGAAGTTGCTGCGCCACTGCGCGGTGCGCCGAGATGCCGATGCACGCAAGCGCCAACGCGCCGGCGGCGCGCCCGAAGTTGGACGATCCAAGGCTTCGAAGGGTTTTCGCGTGCATGACTCCTCCAAGTATGACCGGTCGCAAGGCCCCCGCGGTGGACTCTGACTGCGGGCGGGCGAACGCAACCCAGCGCTTCATTCGCATTTACAGCTTCTTTCCAAGGCTAATAAAAATAGCTACTTGTGGATCTTTATCAAAGAAAACAGGGGATGGTCGCACCTCTCCAAAGCCCGCGACTTCCCCTTTGCGAGGAACGCCTTCAAGCGTGTCTCGGCTGCTCGCCAGATGGGCCGGCGCGAATGCGCAGCGCGACTCCGAGGGAGACTCCCGTCGCCGTGCCCGGTCGGAATCCGCGCCCGATGCTCGCGGACCGCTCCGCGACTCGGCCAGTCACGAACGCCGCGGCCCATCGGCTAGGCTCTCCGACTGCGCCGTGCGGCGTCCGCCGCGCACCATGCCGCCACACCCGCCACTCGCGACTTCCAGCATGCAAATCCAGAGCACCGCATCCCGACGAGACACGCAAGCATTCGTCGATGGCGTGCGCGCACGCGTCGGCACGGTGGTCGTCGGCCAGGAAGTCGTCGTCGAACGGCTGCTCATCGCGCTCTTCACCGGCGGCCACGTGCTGCTGCAAGGCGTGCCGGGACTGGCCAAGACCCTGCTCGTGTCGGCCCTGTCGCGCTCGATCGACCTCGACTTCGCGCGCGTGCAATTCACGATCGACCTCCTGCCCGCCGACATCCTCGGCCAGGAGGTGCTCGACCAGCGCACGAACGAGTTCCGCGTGCGCAAGGGCCCGGTGTTCACGAACCTGCTCCTGGCCGACGAGATCAACCGCGCGGCGCCCAAGGTGCAAGGCGCGCTGCTCGAGGCCATGCAGGAGCGCAAGGTCACCATCGGCCCCGAGACGTTCAAGCTGCCGGCGCCCTTCCTCGTCATCGCGACGCAGAACCCCGTCGAGCAGGCCGGCACCTTCGAACTGCCCGAGGCGCAGCTCGACCGCTTCATGCTGGTGCATCGCCTCGGCTACCCGCGCCGCGAGGACGAGCGCGAGATCCTGCTGCGCAACTCGCGCCTCGGCGTGCAACGCTCCGACAAGGGCGCCATCGTCCAGACCGAGTTCGACGTGCTGCGGCAGGAGCCCGTGGGCTCGGGCGAGGACCTCGTCGCCGCCATGGAGGCGGTCAACCAGGTGCGCGTCAGCGAGACCTTCGTCGAGCACATCGTCGACCTGGTCGACCGCTCGCGGCACCATCCGGAGATCGAGCTGGGCTGCAGCCCGCGCGCCGGCATCTCGCTGGTGAAGAGCTCCCGCGCGCGCGCCCTGCTGCACGGCCGCGACTACTGCATCCCCGAGGACCTGTACGCGCTGGCCGAGGACGTGATGCTGCACCGCATGCGCCTCAAGTACGAGGCCATCGCCGCCGGACGCAACGGGCGGCAGGTGCTGCAGGAGCTGCTCAAGGCCCTCGGCGCGCCGCAGGAGTCCTGAGCGGATGGGCGCGCACGCCATCGACGCGGGCGCGGGCGAGTACAGGATCGACGACCTGCGCCCGCTCGACGCGCGGCAATTCGCCGTGGCCGTGAGGAAGCTCGCCAACGGGCTCCTGTACGGGCTCGACCGATCGCCCTTCATCGGCTCGGGCATCGAGTACGTGCAGTCGCGGCCCTGGGTGGACGGCGACTCGGTGCGCGCCATCGATTGGCGCGTGACGGCGCGCACGCGCAAGGTGCACGTCAAGGAGTTCGAGACGCCGCGCAGCCTGCCGACCTGGCTGATGCTCGACACCTCGGCCTCGATGACCGTGCAGTCCGGCCCGGTGTCGAAGTACGAACTCGCCGTGCGCGTCGCCGGCGGCATCGCCTTCGCCTGCCTCGACCGCGTCAGCCCGGTGGGGATCGTGTCGCTGGGCGAGCGCGCGCTGCGACTGCAACCCAGCATGTCCAAGGTGAAGGTGCTGGAGTGGATGCTCGCCTTGCGCGACTACCGCGGCGACGAGCGCACGCATCTCGCGCCGCGCGTGCGCGAGCTCGCCACCAGCGCGCCGCAGCGTTCGCTCGTCGTCGTGCTGTCGGACCTGCACGACGAATCCGCCACGCCCGCGCTGCGCGCCTTGTCGCAACTGCACGACGTCGTGGTCCTGCGCCTCGAGGATCCCGCCGAGCGCGGCCTGCGCGGCGCCGGCATCGTGCGCGCGCGCCACGCCGAGGGCGGCGCAGGCTTCGTGGCGCGCGGCTCGAAGCTGGGCGCGCCGGACCTCGAACGCGGCGACGACGATCTGCGTCGCGCGGGCATCGACGTGCTCGTGCTGCGCGTCGACCAGCCGGTCGAGGCCCCGCTGCGCAACCTGTTCAAGAATCGCGGCCGCACCGGCCAGGGGACGCGCTGATGCGTCCGTTCGCCTTCCGCGCCTCGAGCGCGCTGCTCGCCGCAGCGCTCTGCGCCGAGCTCCGCGCCGCACCCGTCGCCGCCGGCGTGGCGCAGGCGCCCGGCGCAGTCGAAGCGACGACGAGCGCCGCGCAAGGGCGCGGCCAACGCTCCGCCACGATCGGCATGCCGGCGCGACTCGACGACGTGCGCCTCCCCGGATCGGAACTCGAGGTCGCCAAGTTCGACGACATGTCGCCGCTCTCGCTGCGCATCCTGTCGGTGCTGCCCGACGGCGAGGCCCAGTTCCGCTACGCCTTCGAGTGGCGCGCCTTCGAACCGGGCGAGCACGACCTGCGCGGCATGCTGCGCCGCAAGGACGGAGGCTCGACCGCCGAGCTGCCGCCCCTCCTTGTGCGCGGCGAACCGCTCCTGGCGGCGGCGGGACCGATCGCCCCCGCCGCTCCGCCGCCGACGCGCGTGGATGGAGTCGGCGGATACCGGGTCTGGATGTGGATCGGCGGCGTGCTGTGGCTCGCCGGACTCGGTTGGATCGCGCGTGCGATGCGGAAGCGCCCCGTGGAAATCGCCCGCGGCGCGCGGCCGACCTTGGCCGATCGCCTGCGCCCGCTGGTCGAACGCGCGGCGCGCGGCGAATTGGATGCGCGCGCCTCGGCCCAGCTCGAGGCGGCGCTGGTCGCCTTGTGGCGCAAGCGCCTCGGACTCGAGCCGCTCGAAGCCGGCGAGTGCCTCGCTCGGTTGAGGGAACACCCGGATGCCGGGCCGCTGCTCGCGGGCCTCGAGCGTTGGCTGCACGCGCCGCCGGACGCGCGGGCGGTGGATGTGCCCGCGCTGCTCGCGCCCTACAGGACGCTGGACGCGGCGGAGTTCCCGCTCGAGGAATCGGACGTCGACGCGCCGCAGCAAGGCCGGGGAACGCGGAGCTGATGGACGCCCTCCTCGCCTTCCGCCATCCGTCGCTGCTGCTGCTGCTCGCGGCGCCGCTGCTCTTCCTGGCGTGGACATGGGCGCGCACGGACGGCGTCGCCTTGCCCCACGACGGAGGGCCGCGTCGTCGCGGACGCGCCTTGGGCGTGGCGCTGCGCATGGCCGAGTCGCTGCCCGCGCTGCTGCTGGCGATCGCGGTGGTGCTGCTCGCCGGGCCGCAGGCGTGGGGCGAACCCAAGTCGAAGCGCGTCCTGACGAACATCCAGTTCTGCGTCGACGTTTCGGGCAGCATGGGCGCGAAGCTCGGCGACGGTTCGCGCTACGACCTCGCCATGGAGGCCATCAACACCTTCGTCGATCGGCGCGAGGGCGACGCCTTCGGGCTGACGTTCTTCGGCGTCGAGGTGCTGCACTGGGTGCCGTTGACGACCGACACGTCGGCCTTCAAGTGCGCGCCGCCGTTCATGACGCCCGGCAGGCTCCCCTCGTGGTTCGGCGGGACCTACATCGGCAACGCGCTGCGCGCCTGCCGCAAGGTGCTCGTCGAGCGCGAGGAAGGCGACAAGATGATCGTGCTGATCACGGACGGCTACAGCGCCGACCTCGCCGGCGGCGCGGACGAGGAGATCGCGCGCCAATTGGAGGCCGACGGCATCGTGGTCATGACCGTGCACGCCGCCGAGGGCGACATCCCCGAGGAGGTGGCGCGCATCGCGGCGCAGACCGGGGGCGAGGCGTTCAAGACCGACAACCCGGCGGCGCTCGAGTCGTGCTTCGCCAAGATCGACTCGATGGTGAAGACGCGCATGGTCAAGGCGCAGGCCGAGGCGGCCGACGACTACCGGCTGTGGAGCTTCGCGGGCCTGGTGGCGCTCGCGCTGGCCCTGCTCGCCGCCCTCGGGTTGAGGGCCAACCCGTGGTGATCGACCTCTCGACGGCCGCCTGGGCGGCGGCGGGCGCGTTCGCGCTCTCGGTCGGCGCGGAGTGGCTGCACGCGCGGCGCGCGCGGCGCATCGCCCACCTCGCCTTCGGCCCGGAAGGCGCGCCCGCCGCATGGACGCGCGCGGCGCCGCTCCTGCGTTGCCTGTCGCTCTCCGCGCTGGCCTTCGGACTCGTCGCGCTGCTGTTCGTGCCGCCCAGGGCCTTCGACGCCGAAGGCGAGGTGAAGCGCGACGATTCCGACCCGCAGCACGTGCTGCTGGTGCTCGACGTGTCGCCGTCGATGAAGCTGAAGGACGCCGGTCCCAAGCGCGACAAGACGCGCATGGCCCGCGCGCGGGAGATCATGGAGTCGTTCTTCGATCGCGTCCCGTTGAAGGACTGGCGCGTGTCGGTGGTGGCCTTCTACACGGGCGCCATCCCGGTGGTCGAGGACACGAGCGACTTCGAGGTCGTGCGCAACATCCTCGGCGACCTGCCGATGAACTACGCCTTCCAGAGCGGCAAGACCGAGCTGTTCGCCGGGCTGAAGGGCGCGGCGGAGATGGCGGAGAAGTGGAAGCGCGACAGCGCGACCGTGATCGTCGTCAGCGACGGCGACACCGTGCCCGCGAGCGGCATGCCGCGCCTGCCGCCCTCGGTGCGCAGCGTGCTCGTCGTGGGCGTGGGCGACAGCAAGGCCGGTTCGTTCATCGACGGGCGCAATTCGCGGCAGGACGTCTCGACGCTGCGCCAGGTCGCCACGCGCCTCGGCGGCACCTTCTTCGACGGCAACGAGAAGCACCTGCCCAGCGCCTTGGTGGCCGAGGCGGCATGGCGCGAGGGGGACGACGACCTCGTCTCGTGGAGCCTGCGCGAGTTCGCGCTGTGCGCGGTCGTCGCCGGCGCGGCCGTGTTGTCGTCGCTGCCGCTCTTGCTCGCGCGCTTCGGCACGGCGTGGCGACCAGGCCCGCGGACTTGATGTCCATGCGCGGAACTTCGCACCGCGGCCCATGGAACGCCGCGGGAGTCGTGACCATCGTGGGATGGCGATGACCGACCACCACCCCATGCCCACCCCGACCACCGCCCGCCGACGCGCGACCTTGCCGCTGATCCTCGTCGCGGCCCTCGCCTCTTGTCGCGCGGCCGCGCCCGTGGAGCCCGCGGCCGAGCTGTCGCTCGAACCGCGCACTTGCGGCGCCGTCCAGCGACTCCACGCCTTGGGCGAGGTCTACCTCGGATCGCAGCCCGACGCGGAGGACCTGCGCGCGGCGCGTGCGATGGGCGTGGAGACCATCGTCAGCCTCAGGCTCGCTGCGGAAACGCAGGACTGGGACGAGGAAGGCCTGGCGCGCAGCCTGGGCATGGGCTTCGTGCGCATCCCTTGGAACGGACCGGGCGAGCTGAGCGACGAGATCTTCGACGCGGCGCGCGACCAATTGCGCGGCGCGGCGCGGCCGCTGTTCCTGCATTGCGGCAGCGGCAATCGCGTCGGGGCCGTCTGGATCCCCTACCGCGTCCTCGACCAGGGCGCGGAGCTGGAGGCGGCGGTGGCGGAGGCCAAGGTCGTGGGCCTGAAGACCCCCGAGTTCGAGGCCAAGGCTCGCGACTACGTGGCGCGGCGCAAGGCGGGCGGTTGAGCCCGTCCGACGCGGATCGGCGAAAGCCGCGCGCATCCGTCACATTGCCGCGCGCCGGCGGTTAGCATGGAACGCTCGGGCGACCACCGTCGTCCGAGCATGCGCGCCATGCGCCTGGAGGAAACGCCCACCCATGAAGAAGGCCGTGCTGATCGCTTGGTTGCTGCTCCCCGCGGGGGCGGCCGCCTACCACTACGGACCGGGCCAGGAGGCCTTGCGCCTCGACGATGCGGGCGAGGCCATCGAACGCGGACGCGAAGCGGCGGCCAAGGCGCGCGACGTGGCGGCCAAGGAAGGCGACGCCGCGGCCAGGGTGCACTGGGCCGAGGCCGACGAGGCCTTCGGCGAAGCGTTGTCGCTGCTGCCCAAGGAGCGCGTGGCCGAGGCGCGCAGCGTCCTGCTCGAACGCGCCAAGGCGCAGATGCAGACCAGCCAACTGCCCGAAGCGCGCGTCGTGCTCGAAGGGCTCGTCGAGGAACTCTCGGCCGCGCGCCCGGAGCCCGGCGAGGCGGATGCGCACGCGGCGCTGCTCGCCGATGCGCGCGAGACGCTGGCCAACGCGCAGTACTACACGACTTGGTTGATGCGCCTCGAGGGCTTCGCGCGCGAAGAGTGGCTCGAGGAGATCGAGGCGTCGCGCCAGAACTTCACGCTGCTCGCCTCGCAAGCGGCGGAGCGCGGCGACGCGCAAGGCGCCCGGCGCCAGCAGGAATCCGTCGAGTCCGCCGTGCGCCTCGCGCGCATCGACCTCAAGGAGCTGCAGGGCATCCCCTTGCCCTCCACGTGAGAGGGTTGCGGATCCGGGCGCGGTCGCGCCGGGAAACCTGGCAAGAAGTCGGGCAAGTCCAAGCAGGCGAAGGACGCGCGCGGCGCTGGCGGAACCGACCCGGCCGACGGCGGCGGCTCGTGAGCGCCGTGCACCCGGCTGCTGTCAAATTTACTTAACTACGCGGCGCAGGCCCGCCCGTCGGACCACGCGGCCGACGAGGGGGGGTGCGCCGACGACCACGCTTCGCGCCCGCTCCCGCCCCTCCCGCAGGGCCGGCGACGGCGCGCCGACGAGCGCCGCCCGACACCGCACGACCATGCGCACGAACCACTCCTCGATCGCCATCCTCCTGGCCGCCACCCTCGCTTCGTTCGCTCCTCCCGTCGCCGCGCAGGCGACCGTGACGAGGGTGACGCTCTCGCCCGCGTCCATCGTCCCCGACGAGCCGAGCGTGGAGATGGACGTGCATGACGCGCCGGCCGAAGTCGCGGCCGAGGCGCCCGCCGAGGGTGCTCCGGCCGCCGAAGAGCCGAAGAAGCAGCGCACCAAGCGCGCCGAGAAGCTGCGCGGCCTGAACTTCGACCGCCGCGCCTCGTCGATCCTCGCGGCGATGTCGCGGCCGGCCCCCGTCCTGAAGGAGGAGGAGGCCAAGGAGGAGGAACCGCCCAAGGACGAGAAGGAGGCCAAGAAGCGCGCCGAGGCCAAGGCCAAGAAGGCCGAGGAGCGGCTGGTGGCCTTCGAGATGGAGACCTTGGCGTACAAGGTGACGATCGGCGACTGGAACGCGGTCGGGGCCTACATCGCCGAATTGAAGGCTGTCGACGCGGACGACGCGCAGACGGCCTTCGACCGGACGATCACCTCGCTGGCCCAGGGTCCCGCCCGCCCGCCGGACGTGATGCCGCAAGGCCAGCAGTACATCGAGAAGAACCAGTTCTCGCCGGTGGACGTGATGCGGATCGCGGGCACGTCCCCGAGCGAGTTGAAGAAGGAGCACCTGTCGACGCTGGGCACCTTGCTGCGCCTCGCCATCGAGCAGGGCCACAAGCCCGAGACCTTCGTCGAGGCGTGGAAGCAGCGCTCCGGTTCGCCGGCCTTTCCGCTCGACAAGCGCCGCCTGGCGAAGCTGCTCGTGGCGGCCGGCGAGCCCGCGCACATCGAAGGCTTGTTGCCGACCTTGGACGAGGCGGTGGCGGCCAACGACCGCGAGGCGCTCAACCTGCTGGCGCGCCTGGCGCTCGCGCGCGCGTCCAAGGACAAGGGCGAAGCCACGCGCTGGCAGGAGGCCGCGTGGCAGGCGACGCTAGCGGTGCTCTCGAGCGGCGACGTGGACGAGGCCGAGAAGATCGAGGCGCTGCAACGCGCGGTCGAGCTGGCGCCGGCCCTGCGCGGCGAGCTGGGCGAGCGCTGGCTGGCCGAGAGCTTCACGACCTTCCCGCAGCGCGGCCGCGAGATCCTCGCTTCGATCGGCGGCGCGGCGGCGAAGGGCCTGCAGGCCGCCACCAACGACTCCGAGAAGCGCGGCAAGCTGCTGGAGCTGCAACTGGCGGCGACCAAGGCCTTGATCGAACACGCGCCCGACCTCGCCAAGGAGTGGAGGCAAGAGCTGACGCTGCTCGCCAGCAACTGGCTGCGCGAGGCGCAGGCCTCGCAGCTGCACGACCGCTCGAAGACCTACGGTCCCCAGGTGCAGCGCGACAGCTACGGCAACATCTTCTATTCCTACTACGACTACGAGCAGCAGATGGGCGTCTTCGGCAACCAGTGGGGCGTGCAGGCCGTGCGCACCTCGCGCGTGCTCGAGTGCCGGCCGACCGGGCGCTGGGTCGAGATGGTCGACGCGACGCTGCGTCCGCGCATCGACTACATGACCGCCAGCCTGTACCTCAAGGTGGGCGAGGATCTCGACGCGTTCCCGTGCATCGAGTCGCTGGCGCGCACCCAACCGGCGCAGGCGAAGGAGCTCGCCGACGAATTCCTGCGCGTGTGGGCGCGCAACAACGACCCCAACGCGCAGAACAGCCGCCGCTCGGCCTTCGTGTACAGCTACGGCTTCGACGATCGCGCGAACGGCATCCCGCTGACGCGCTCCAAGCAGGAACGCAACCTGCGCAAGCTCGGCGAGCTGGTGGCGCGCCTGCGCGCGGCCGACATCGCCGTGGACGGGCCGCTGCTCGCCGAGGCCTTCAAGGCGGCGCACGGCAAGGCCGAGGTCTACCGCATCGGCCGCATGGAGGAGATCTTCGGCGCGCTGGACAAGCTCGACGACGAGACTTTCGCCGCGCTGCTCGAGACGATGCGCGCCAACCTGGCCTCGGTCTGGCTCGACGCGGCCGAGCAGCAGAAGGCCAAGACCAAGCGCACGAAGAAGGACGTCGAGGCGGAGGTCGACGACGGCTACGAAGTGGCGCGCGGCACCCTCGAGCGCGCCTTGCAACTGCGCCCGGACGCGTGGCGCATGCTGGCCGTCCAGGCGGCGCTCATGCACGACGAGAACGAGTGGATCGCCTCGCGCAGGAAGGACGCCCGCTACGCGGAGCGCCGCGCAGCGGCCTTCGACGTCTTCGCCAAGGCGGCCGCCTCGTACCAGGCGAGCCTGCCGCCCGACGACCCCTCCAAGGAGCGCTCCAGCGTCTACGAGACCTGGTTCAGCGCGGCGCTGGGCGCCTCCGACATCCGCGCCATCGACCACAAGAAGCAACTGGCCGCAGGCGAGATCGAACGCATCAAGGAGGCCCTTGCGGCACTGGGGCCCGAGCGCTCGGAGCGGCACGTCAAGCTCTTCGCGAACGCGCTCGCCAACCGCATCGGGTCGGTCAGCCCCTCCGTCAAGCTGCGCTACGTGCGGCAGGGCCTCGCCATCACCGGGGTGGACCGCCAGGTGCGCGACCTGCAGCAGCTGGCCGACTACTACGGCGATCTCGTCACCGAGATCCAGCTGCGCACGCGCATCGACGGCGATGCGCGCGTGGGCCATGGCGGGCCGTTCGGCCTGCGCGTCGACCTGCGCCACACCAAGGACATCGAGCGGGAGTCCGGCGGGTTCGCCAAGTACATGACGAACCAGAACAACCAGATGTACGCCTTCAACTACGGGCGTCCGCCGGAGAACTACCGCGACAAGTTCGAGGAGGCGGCGCGCGCGGCGTTGTCGGAGCACTTCGAGGTGCTGTCCGTCACCTTCAACGACCCGAAGGCGCAGTCGGTCCCCGACGACGAGCTCGGTTGGCGCGTCACGCCCTACGCCTACTTGCTGCTCAAGCCGCGCGGCGCGCAGGTCGACCGCGTGCCGTCGTTGAAGATGGACATCGACTTCCTCGACATCTCCGGCTACGTCGTGCTGCCGATCGAGAGCTCCGTGGCGCCCATCGACGCCGCGGCGCCCGCCGGCGCCCCGCGACCCTACGCCGCCGCCAGCCTGGTCCAGATCCTCGACGAGAAGGAATGGAAGGACG
Organism: Planctomycetia bacterium; assembly: GCA_046341775.1. Taxonomy (GTDB): domain Bacteria; phylum Planctomycetota; class UBA1135; order UBA1135; genus SXXH01. The sequence continues at coordinate 21,506 of JBKDQQ010000146.1, read as the reverse complement.
GCGTGGTGGGGCTCGAGCTGAAGACGACCGGCACCGGGCTGCCGGGCGAATGGAGCGAGCTGGTCGAGTTCGCGCACCCGGGCTTCAAGGTGGCGAAGGTCGAGGACTCCGGCCCGCAGGTGGTGCGCTTCCTCGAGGACGGCAGCGGCGTCGAGTGCGAACGACGCGTCACTTGGCGGCTGGAAGCCGAGGGCGGGGCCGGCGGCGACGTGGCCTTCGCCTTCGCCAAGCCGCGCGTCGAGGTCGCGGAGGACCAGCGCTTCCGCTACGACGACGCCGACCTCGTGGCGGCCGACCCCGTGCTCCAGTTGCGCCGCGGCGTCGCCGAGCGCGGCCTCTCGTGGCTGTCCTGGGCCGCGATCCTCGCCGCCGCGGGTGGACTCGCCGCATGGATGTGGACGAGGCGCTCCGCGGCCGGCGAGGGTGCTCCCGCGCGCTTCCCCGTGCCGGAGCGGCCCACGGCCTTCTCCGTGCTGGCGCTCTTGCGCGACATCGAGCGCCACGGGGGGCTCGCGGAGGGCGAGCGCGCCGAACTGCGGCGCGAGATCGCCGAGCTGGAACGCGAGTTCTTCGCGGGCGACGCGGCTCCCGCGCGCGACCTGGGCGCGGTGGCGGGCCGGTGGGCCGCGCGCGCGGCCTGAACTGTCCAGTTCACTTGACAGCACGCGGCGCCCCGCGCGGTTCCTGCCCGGAACGCGCGGGGCGCCGCCCCAAGCACGGTGCCGAGCAGCGCGCCATGCGCCGCCGCGCGCCGCGACTCGCCCATCCGCGCCATCGCGCGCCGACGCGCGGCTTGCCGCCCCTGCCGACGCGGCTACCATGGCCGCGGGTCGGGCGGCCTCGATGGCCCGCGCGCCCCCCCCCTCGCACCATGCTCGATCGCCGTTCCCTGCTCCAAGCCTCCGCCGCGGCGGCGGCCTTGTCCCTCGTCGGTTGCCACGCGACCACCACCCCGCGCAAGCGCACGAAGGGACGCCTGAGACACGCGGGCATCGGCGTCGGCGGCATGGGCGGATCCGACCTCGAGCAGATCGCCGCGCACCCGGACGTGGACATCGTCGCCTTGTGCGACGTCGACGCGAACCACCTGCAGGAGGCGGCTCGGAAGCATCCCAAGGCGCGCCTGTACCGCGATTGGCGCCAGTTGCTGGCGGAGTCCGACGACATCGACTCGGTGCACGTCACGACCCCCGACCACATGCACGCGCCGATCCTGCTGGCGGCCTTGGCGCGCGGCCTGCACTGCTACGGTCAAAAACCCTTGACACGCACCGTGGCCGAGGCGCGCGCGGTGGCGCGAGCCGCGCGCGAGGCGGGCGTCGCCACGCAGATGGGCATCCAGAACCGCTCGAACCTGCCTTACCAGCAGGCGAAGCTCGCCTTCGAGACGGGCTTTTTGGGCGAGGTCTACGAGGTCCATTCCTGGTCCGACCGCCCCGCCGGCTGGTGGCCGCAAGGCGTCGGGCGCCCCGAGGGTTCGGACCCCGTGCCCGAGACGCTCGACTGGGACCTGTGGCTCGGCGTCGCGCCGGCGAGGCCGTACAAGGCGGGCCAGTACCACCCCTTCTCGTGGCGCGGCTGGCGCGACTTCGGGACCGGGGCGCAGGGCGACATGGCCTGCCACCTGATGGACCCCGCCCTGTGGTTCCTCGGGCTGGGCGCCCCGACGCGCATCCGTTCCGACGGCCCGACGCCCAACGAGGAGACCTACCCCTTGTGGTCGCGCGTCGAGTACGAGTTCGCCGCCACGCGCGGCACGACGGCCGGTCCCTTGCAGGTGTACTGGCACGATGGCGGCAAGCAGGTGCCGAGCGACATCCTGGCGGAGTTCGGCGCGGGCGAGGTGACGAAGAACGGCTGCTTGTTCCTCGGCACGCGCGGGGCGCTGCTCGCCGATCCGTACGCCGGTCCGAGCTGCTTCCCGGCCGACAAGCACGCCAAGGTGCTCGAATCCTTGCCGCAGTTGAAGCTCAAGAACCATTGGGCCATCTGGGTCGACGCCTGCCTCGATCGCGGCGAGCCCAACGGCGACTTCGAGTACGCGGCGCTGCTGACCGAGACGGCGCTGCTCGGCAACATCGCGCTCCAGATGCCGCACGAAACGCTCGCCTGGGACGGACGGCGCGGCAGGTTCCGCGGAAGCCTCGAGGCCAACGCCAAGCTGCACGCTCCGTGGCGCGCCGACTTCGCCACGCCCGTGCGGCTCTGAGGTGCTCGGGGGGGCCGGGCGGGGGCGCGCCCGTCCCCGGCAGGCTAGACTCTTGCGCCCGAGGCCCGCGTGGCGCGCCTCGGCACGCACTCCATGCCCAGCTACCAGCTCGACCACCTGAGCGCCCTCGAGCACGAGGCCATCCACATCCTGCGCGAGATGGCCGCCGAGCGCGAACGCCCGGCCCTGCTCTTCTCCGGCGGCAAGGACTCGATCGTCCTCTTGCGACTGGCCGAGAAGGCCTTCCGCCCGGCGCGCCTGCCCTTCCCTATCCTGCACGTGGACACCGGCCACAACTTCCCGGAGGCGATCGAGTACCGCGACCGCCGCGTGAAGGAGATGGGCGAGCGCCTCGTCGTCGCCAGCGTGGAGGAGTCGATCCGGAAGGGCCGCGTGGTCGAGGAGAAGGGTCCGCGCGCCTCGCGCAACCGCTTGCAGACGACGACCCTGCTCGACGCCATCGAGGAGCACCAGTTCGACGCCTGCATCGGCGGCGGACGGCGCGACGAGGAGCGCGCGCGCGCCAAGGAGCGCATCTTCAGCCACCGCGACGAGTTCGGGCAGTGGGACCCGAAGAACCAGCGCCCGGAGCTGTGGTCGCTCTACAACGCGCGCCTCAGGAAGGGCGAGCACTTCCGCGTGTTCCCCATCTCGAATTGGACCGAGCTGGACGTGTGGATGTACGTCAAGCGCGAGAAGCTGGAGCTGCCCTCGATCTACTACTCGCACCGGCGCAAGGTCTTCCAGCGCGACGGGATGCTCTACGCCGCGGCCGACTTCATGCAGTTGCTGCCGAACGAGACCGTCGTGGAGGAGACCGTGCGCTTCCGCACCGTGGGCGACATGAGCTGCACCGGCGCGGTGCGCTCCGCCGCCTCGACCATCGACGAGGTCATCGCCGAGGTGGCTTCCTCGCGCTTGACCGAACGCGGCGCCACGCGCGCCGACGACCGCTTCACGGAAGCCGCCATGGAAGACCGCAAGAAGGAGGGCTACTTCTGATGACCTCCTCCAACGAACTGCTGGCGATGGAAAGCGGCGCGGAACTGCTGCGATTCTCGACCTGCGGCAGCGTCGACGACGGCAAGAGCACGCTCATCGGCCGGCTGCTGTACGACACCAAGTCGATCTTCGAGGACCAACTGCAGCACGTCGAGGACGTCTCGCGGCGGCGCGGCGACGAATACACGAACCTCGCGCTCCTGACGGACGGCCTGCGCGCGGAGCGCGAGCAGGGCATCACCATCGACGTGGCCTACCGCTACTTCGCCACGCCGCGCCGCAAGTTCATCATCGCCGACACGCCCGGCCACGTGCAGTACACCCGCAACATGGTCACGGGCGCCAGCACGGCGAACCTCGCCATCGTGCTGGTGGACGCGCGCCAGGGCGTGGTCGAGCAGACGCGCCGCCACTCTCTGATCGCGTCGCTGCTGCGCATCCCCCACCTCGTCTACGCCATCAACAAGATGGACCTCGTGGGTTGGGACGAGGCCGCCTACCGCCGGATCGAGGCCGACGTGCGCGGACTCGCCGCGCGCCTCGACGTGCAGGACCTGTGCTTCATCCCGATGAGCGCGCTGCACGGCGACAACGTGGTCGAGCGCAGCGCCAACACGCCCTGGTACAAGGGTCCGCCGCTGCTGCACCACCTCGAGTCGGTGCACATCGCCTCGGACCGCAACCTGATCGACGTGCGCTTCCCCGTCCAGTGGGTCGTGCGTCCGCAGAGCGCCGAGCACCACGACTACCGCGGCTACGCGGGGCAGGTCGCCGGCGGCGTGCTGAGGAAGGGCGACGAGGTGGTCGTGCTGACGAGCGGCATGAACTCGCGCGTCGCGAAGATCGAGACCTTCGACGGCGAGTTGGAGGAGGCGTTCCCGCCCATGTCGGTGGTCGTGCACCTCGACAACGACGTCGACGTGTCGCGTGGCGACATGCTCTGCAGGCCCAACAACCGCCCGGTCGTCGGCCAGGACCTCGAGGCGATGGTGTGCTGGATGGCCGAGCAGCCGCTCTCCCCTCGCGGCAAGTACGCGCTGAAGCACACCACGCGCAACACGCGCGCCATGGTGTCGAGCATCCAGTACAAGCTGGACGTCAACACCGGGCATCGGATCGAAGGCGTGCAGCAGCTCGGCCTCAACGACCTCGGGCGCATCTCGCTGCGCACGATGGCGCCCATCTGCTACGACGAGTACCGGCGCAACCGCGCGACGGGCTCGTTCATCCTCGTCGACGAAGCGACCAACGCCACGGTGGGCGCGGGCATGCTGCTGTCGGAGCCGCGCTGAACATGTCCGCCCCGCCTCCCGGCTCGATCGGCTGGCACGACCTCTCGGTCGCCGACGCGCGGACCGTGCGCGATTGGTACGCCTCGGTGCTGGGCTGGCGCGCGGTGGCGGTGCCCATGGACGGCTACGACGACTACGCCATGTGCCCGGCCGGCTCGGAGGAACCGGTGGCCGGCATCTGCCATGCGCGCGGCCCGAACGCGGACCTGCCGCCGGTCTGGTTGGTCTACACCACGGTCGCCGACCTCGACGCGGCCTTGGCTGAGGCGACACGCGGTGGTCGGGTGGTCGTTCCCGCCCGTCCGGTCATGGGCGGACGCGTGGCCGTCATCGAGGACCCCGCAGGCGCCGTGATGGGCTTGTGGGAAGCGCCGCGCGGCTGAGCGCCACGGCGGACGAGATCGGACGCAGGCCCCTCGGAGGGTCTGGACGGGCCCGCGAGCCCGAAAAAGAGGGAGGCGCCCCACCACAGAGCGCCTCGCCTCGCCTCGGAATCCCGGGGCGTCGATCCATCGACTCGGTCTTGCGACCGGGCCCGCCCAAGGCACCACACCCGGGCGGACGGGACCGTTTTTCGAGGGTCGATCGCCGCGTTCCAGCCCGGACCGCGGCCATCGCCCGGGTGGTCGCCCGACTGCTCGGTGCTCCCACCACACCCTTCGTTTCGGCAGGGGTGGCGGGATCGCAGGATGCGAAAAAGTCCCGGTCGCGGGGCGGCTGTTTCGGGTAGGAACCCGAAAATCCCGCTCCTGCGACCCTAGACTGGGGGATGCTCTAGTCAGCCCCCCCCACTCGGAAACCATGCGGGCCATGTCCCCCGAGACACCCTCCGCCAACGATCCGTCGAACACGACCTCACCGCCGATGCGGCGCGAACCGCAGGCGCGGTTGATCGTTCAACTGGCGTTCGACTTCTTGATCGCGCCGCCGGTGCGCTTCGACGCGGAAGTCGACAAGAGCTTGCGCACGGTGGGCAGCTTCGTGGGCGCCGACCGCTCCTACCTGTTCCTGCACAGCCCCGACGGTCGGACCATCTCCAACACGCACGAATGGTGCGCGGAGGGCATCGAGCCGCAGATCGAACTGCTGCAGGAAATGCCCGTCGACACGTTCCCGTGGTTGATGCGACGACTCGAGGGCCAAGGACTGGTCGAGGCGTTGGTGCGCGACCTGCCCGACAGCGCGCCGGTCGAGCGCGAGGTGCTCGAGATGCAGGGCATCCAGTCGGTCATCCTCGTGCGCGTGCTGGACGCGCGCGACCGGATGGTCGGCTTCGTGGGGTTCGACGCGGTGCGCAACGAACGGCCGTGGACCGACGCGGACATCTACCTGCTCGAGGCGCTGGGCGCGATCCTGAGCTCGGCCATCGAGCGCCGCCGGACCGGACGCGAGTTGGCGCAGGCCGAGGAGGTCTACCGCGCGTTGACCGAGTCCTCGCCGGATGGCGTCTACCGCATGGATCCGACCGGAGCCACGGTCTACGCGAACGGCCGCATGGGCGAGATCGCCGGGCGACCGCTCGAGGACCTCGTCGGTCACCGCTGGTCCGAACTGATCCATCCGGAGGACCACGCGCGCGTCCTGGCGGATTCGCACCGCGCCTTGCAGGACGCGAGGGTCTTCCGCAGCGAGTACCGCTTGTTGCGCGGCGACGGTCGCGTCGTGTGGGTGCTGGACCAGGCGCGGCCCATTTCGCGCGACGACGCGGCCGGGGGCGGCTACATCGGCACGCTGACGGACATCTCGGCCCTCAAGGAAGCCCAGGCCGAGCTTTCGCGCAGCGAGACGCGCAGCAGGGCGCTGCTCGAGGCCATGCCGGACCTGATGCTGCGCATCGCGCGCGACGGCACCTACCTCGACTGCTCGCAGGCCGGCCGCGGCCTGCTGATCGTGGACCCGTCGACCTTCCTCGGGCGCAAGGTGGCGGAGATGCACCCGCCGGAGACAGCGTCGTTCTGGATGCGCAGCATCCGCAAGGCGCTCGACGAAGGTTCGCGCGAGGTGTTCGAGTACGAGTTGCCGATCGAAGGGCGCTTCCGCGACTTCGAGGCGCGGCTCGTGCGCTCGGGACCGAACGAGGTGATCGCCATCATCCGCGACATCACCGAGCGGGCCACGCTGCTGCGCGAGATCCGCAACAACGAGGCCGAGCTGCGCGCCGTGCATTCGGCGATCCCCGACCTGATCTTCGTCATCGGATCGCAGGGCGTGATCCACGCCTTCAGCGCGCAACGCCGCGAGGAGCTGTTCATCCCCCCGCAGTTCGTCAGCGGCGCCAACATCCGCAAGGTCCTGCCCGAACCCTTGGCGACCACGGTCGTCGACGCGATCGGACGCTGCCTCGCCAGCGGCGCGATCGAGACCCTGGAGTACGAGCTGCCGTTCCCGGACGGAGCGCAGCACTTCGAGGCGCGCCTCGCGCCGATGACCGAGGATCGGGTCGTCGCGGTCGTGCGCAACATCAGCGAGCGCAAGCGCCAGGAGTCCGAGCTCATCGCGCACCGCCAGCGGCTGCGGCGCCTGGCCAACGAGCTGACGGTGTCCGAGGAGCGCAACCGGCGCGAACTGGCCTTGCAGCTGCACGACAGCATCGGCCAGGAACTGGCCATCGCGCGCCTGCGCCTGCAACGCGCGCAGGAGACGCAAGGGCAGGAGTCGCAGGAGAACCTGGCGCAGGCGAGCCGCTTGATCGAGGCTTCGATCCGCAACGTGCAGAGCCTCACCTTCGACATGTCGCCCCCGGCGCTGCACGAGCTCGGACTGCCGCACGCGTTGCGCTCGTACGGGCGCTACTTGGCGAAGACGCATGGCGTGGCCGTCGAGTACGAGGAGTCGGGAGAACCCGCGCCCCTGAGCGGCGACCAGAAGATCCTGCTGTTCCGCTGCGCGCGCGAGTTGATGGTCAACGTCGTCAAGCACGCCGAGGCGACACAGATCATCCTTTCGCTCGACTACGAACCCGACAAGGTGACCGTGCGCGTCGAGGACGACGGCCTCGGCTTCGACGCCGTCGAGGCCCTGTCGCGCGCACCCTCCGAAGGGGCGCACTTCGGGCTGTTCAGCATCCGCGAGCGATTGGCGGCCTACGGCGGATCCTTGGACATCCGCAGCGGGGAAGGTACCGTGGCGACGGTATTCATTCCCTTGGACCCTCTCGCCAAGGCCTGACGCCGAGACCTACATGAAAGTCCTGCTTGCAGACGACCACAGCATCGTGCGCGAGGGATTGCGCGTGGCCATCGAGTCGACGGGCCAGCACGTGGTCATCGGCGAGGCCGACAACGGCGCGCGCGCGGTCGAGCTGGCCTGCGAACTGAAGCCCGACCTGCTGGTGATGGACATCGCGATGCCCGAGATGAACGGCATCGAGGCCGCGCGCAAGTTGCTCGCCATGGCCCCCAACAAGGTCAAGGTGCTGTTCCTGTCGATGCACTCGGACAGCGAGTTCGTGCTGGAGGCCTTCCGCACCGGCGCCTCCGGCTACGTGACCAAGGCCAGCGCCATGCGCGAGTTGGCGGCGGCGATGGACGCCATCGCCTCCGGACGCACCTACATCAGCCCAAGCATCGCCGACGTGGTGCTGACGCCCATCGTGCGCAAGCAACCGGAACCGGCGGCGCCGGCGGGGCCGCACCTCACGCCGCGCGAACGCGAGATCCTCAAGCTGCTGGCCGAAGGCCTCTCGGCCAAGGAGTGCGCGGCGCGCCTCGGCATCAGCAACAAGACCGTGCACGCCTTCCGCGGCCAGTTGATGGACAAGCTCAACCTGCGCTCGATCCCGGAGCTGACCAAGTACGCCATCAAGCACGGCTTCGCCTCGCTCGACTGAGGCGCGGCGCGCGCGACGCTCATCCCACGCCGCCGCAACCAGCGCCCCGAGCGCAGGGAAGGCCGGCAGCCGCCCACGCGCCCATTCCGCCGCGCATGTCGACGAGCGCGCCGAAGCCGCGCCGCTCGAGCAGGCTGCAGGCGATGGTCGAGCGCCAACCGCCGGCGCAGTGGACGATCCAGCGGCGGCGGGGATCGAGCTCGCCGAGGCGCTGCACGAGCTCCGGCAGCGGGATGTGCGTCGAACCCTCGATGCGCACCGCCTCGCGCTCGCCGTCGGCGCGCACGTCGAGCACGCCCGCGCCGGGACCCTCCGTCAAGGCGCGCGCCTCGGCGGGATCGACGCGCATGGTCGCGCGCGCGACTCCACGCGCGGCCCAGGACTCCGCATCAGCTCGCAGCACGCCCTCGACGTTCTCGAAGCCGACACGCAGCAAGCGCACGGCCGCCTCGCGCTCGCGCCCCGGCTCGCACACGAGCAGGACGCGCGCGCGGGGGTCCAGCAACGCGCCGCACCAGGAGGCGTAACGACCGTCGAGCCCGACCTGCACGCTGCCGGCGACGTGGCTCCGCGCCCATGCGTCGGACGAGCGCGTGTCGAGCAGCAAGCCGCCCTCGCGCACGAGGGCCGATGCCTCGTCGAGGTCCACCTCGCGCATCGCGCGCGCCAGCAGCTCTTCGCACAGCGGCCTGCGCACGCGGTTCAAGCGGGCGTCGTGCGCGAAGTACGCCGGCGCGCGCGGCAGGCCATCCAGCGCCTGGCGCACGAACTGCTCGCGCGACATGGGCGCCAGCATCGGGTTGGCGGCGAGTTGCGCGCCGATGGTCGAGCTCGTCTCCTTCCCCAGGCTCTTGCCGCAGGCCGAACCCGCTCCGTGGCCGGGATGCAGCTCGACCTCGGGCGGGAGCGCGGCCAGGCGACGGACGGAGTCGTGCAGCAGCGAGGCGAGCTCGGCCGCGTCGCAGCCCTCCGACGCCGCGAGGTCGGGCCGCCCCACGTCGCCCACGAACAGGGTGTCGCCGGTCAGCACCGCGCGCGGGACGCCGGAGCGGCTGGCGAGGTCGAAGACGAGCAGCGACACGCCCTCCGGCGTGTGGCCGGGCGTCTCCCACGCCACGATCTTGAGATCGCCCAGCACGAGCTCGTCCCCGTCCGCCAAGGGCACGTGCCCGAACTCGGCGCGCGCGAGTCGGCCGAGGCGGATGTCGGCCCCGGTGCGCGCCGCGAGCTCGAGGTGGCCGGCGACGAAGTCGGCGTGCAGATGCGTCAAGTAGACATGACGGATCGCCAAGCCCAGCTCGGCCGCGCGGCGGATGTAGTCGTCCACGTCGCGGCGCGGATCGACCACGACCGCCGACTTGGTCGACTCGTCGCCGAGCAGGTAGGAGGCTTGCGAGAGGCAGGCGAGGTAGTGCTGTTCGAGGATCATCGGGCGCGGGGCGGGTCGGAGGACTTCGGGCACAGCCTAGACATTTTCGCGGACGGACCGGGAAAAGGCCGCTCTCGGGCCGTGCCGCGCGCGACCGAAGACCATGTCGCGATGCGCGCCGGAGCTCGAGCTCCGTCCCCCGGGGCGAGGCGATCCGGCGCGGTTTCGGCATCTGCTTCTGTCTCTACCGGTCGGGCGGCCTCGTCCTGGACGAGGCCGCCTGCTTTCCGCTCAAGGCCCGGAGGCGCGCGCGTCGATGTTCCGCTTGGAATTCCATCGCCAAATCCAGCGCGCGCCATGCCCAGCCACGAACGCTCCATCGCCCTGATCGTCGCCGGCGAAGCCGCCCTCCACCGCCAGTTGGAGGACATGCTCGACGGCGTGGTCGACCGTCGCCTGCACGCCACCAACCTCGAGGCCGGACTGGGCCTCGCGCGCCAGGTGGTGCCCGACGTGGTGCTCTCCGACGCCGATGTCGACGGCGCGGGCACCTTCGACCTCGTGCGCGGCCTGCGCGCCGATCCGTCCACCTTGCACGTGCCCGTGATCCTGCTCGCGCGCCGCATGTCGGTCGAGCTGCGCGCCGCGGCGTTGGACCAAGGCGTCCTCGCGGTGCTGGAACAGCCGCCCGACCACCTCGCGCTGCAGGCCCACACGCGCGCCGCCATCCGCGGCAAGCGCGCCTTCGAGGAGCTGGTCGCCGCCCACAGCAAGGACGCGCTGACCGGGCTCGCCAGCTTCGAGTCCTGGAAGCAGCGCGCGGCGCTGCTGGTGCGTCGAGAGACGCAAGCCGCGCGCTCGATCACCGTCTACGCCTGCGCGCTGCGCGGACTGCGCACGCTCAACGAGACCATCGGCGAGGCGCGCACCGACGAGCTGCTGCGCCGCGCGGCACGCGCCGTGCAGGAGGCCGCCGGGGAGCATGTGCATGTCTGCCGGCGCTTCGGCGGCCAGTTCCTGTGGGTCGCAGCCGGCCTGGACGAGGCGCGGGCGCGCGCCTCCGCGCAACAAGCGGCCGCGCTGGCCTTCTCGCCCGACGGCGGGGACGACCGCGTGGTCGACGTGGCGCTGGGCGTGGCGCATGCGCCGGCGGCCGAGGCGCTGCAGATCCCGTTCGAGGCCCTGCTGCGCTCGGCGCTCTCCAGCCTGCGCATGGCGGAGAAGCGCGAGCAAGGCGGGGTCGCCCTGCGCCAATTGAGCGCGCCGAAGGCCGCCTGAGGCGCGGATGCGCTCCACCGGACGCGTCTGACAAGTTTACTTGACAGCATCCGCCCCGCGCGGGCGAATGGAGGCCCGCAGGTGCATCGCGGGGCGCGGGACGCTAGCATCGCGCCCCGCATGACGCCCCTCACCCCCCCGCCGGGCGACCGCTCCCCCCTCACGAGCGCCGACATCGCCCGCCACAACGAGCGCTGGATCCGCGACCAGTTCCAAGGCATGCGTCCCCTGCGGCCGGCGCGCCACATGGCCGTGGTCGCCTGCATGGACTCGCGCATGCCCGTCTACCAGCTCCTGGGCCTGGACTCGGGCGACGCGCACATCATCCGCAACGCGGGCGGAGTGGTCACCGACGACGTCATCCGCTCGCTGGTGCTGTCGCAACGCGCCATGGGCACGCGCAGCATCGTGCTGCTGCACCACACGGATTGCGGCCTGACGAAGATCAGCGAGGACCAGCTGCGCCAGGACCTCGAGTCGGCCACTGGACTCGCGCCGAAGTTCGCCTTCGAGGCGTTCCGCGATCCGCACGCCAGCGTGCGCCAGTCGATCCGCCGGCTGCACCTCTCGCCGTTCCTCCTCTGCAAGGACGAGATCCTCGGCTACGTCTACGACGTCGAGAGCGGCAAGCTCCAGCAAGTGCGGCTCGACGACTAGGGCCGGAAGACGAAGACCAGGTTCGACGGAAGGGCGAAGCGGCCGGGGGAGGCGCCCGGGCGACTTCGTCGGCGATCACGCCTCGCGCAGCAGCTCCTCGAGTCGCTCGCGGCGCGGCGCCGCCTGCCACGCCTGCAGCATGCACCAGGCGACGACGATCCACAGGTGCAACGGCGCCCCCATCCACAACGCCGCGCCGGCGTGCAGTCCCGCCACCCATGACCACAACGCCGCCTTGCGCGCATGCGTGCGGATCGCGTCGGGCACGAGGTCGGCTTCGAGGGCGGCGCGCGTGCCGCGCTTGTCCTCCTTCGCCATGCGCTCGCCCTTGGCGCGCAGTTCCTTGGCGGCGACGGTGGCGACCACCAGCAGCACGAGCGCGGACCAGCTCGCCACCTGCACCTTGGCCGCGTCGAGCACGCCCACGAGCGGCGCCGCGGTCGACAAGGCCGGCAGCACCAGCAGGCTCGAGGCGAGCGCTTGATGGACCAGTCGCGCGTGGACGAGCGGCGTCCCGGCCGGGGCCTTGTCGTGCGGCATGGGACGAGAGTCTAGCGGCCACTTGGCGCGGGCCCAGCCGCTTGGTCGAATGAGGAGGCGGCGGTCCGGGTTCTTCGGCATGGCCGCGACACCCGCGCGGACGCGCGGGACATTCCTCGAGGAAAGCACCACATGGACACGACACCTCCCCCGCCGCCGCCGATGGAATCCAAGCGCGTGCTGTGCGGCATCATGGGCCTGCTGCTGAGCGGACTCGGCATCCACCGCTTCATCCTCGGCGATGTCACGGGCGGCATCCTGCGCATCGTGATCAGCCTCGTCACCTGCGGTGCCGGCAGCTTGATCGGCTTCATCGAGGGCATCATCTACCTCACCAAGTCGGACGAGGAGTTCGTCCGCGTCTACCAGGTCGGCAAGAAGGGCTGGTTCTGAGCGACGAGGCGTCCGGGGATCCGCGCGGCGTCGCGCGGATCGAGGGCTCGCGCGACGCCGCGAGCCGCGCGCCTTCGCCGGCGGCGATCGAGGCGTTCCGGCGCGACGGGTTCCTCCTGCTGCCCGGCTTCGTCGACGTCGACGCGTGCTCGCGGTTGCGCGCGCACGCGTCGCTGCTGGCCGAACGACTGGCCGCGGAATGCCCGCGGCCGGTGGCGTTCACCGCCGACGGAGCGCCGCGACACGCGGACGAGCGTTGGTTCCTCGACAGCGGCGCGGCGATGCGCGCCTTCCACGAGAAGGACGCCTTCCGCCCGGACGGGACGCTGCGCGAGGCGCCGCACCAAGGCCTCGCCAAGCTCGGCCACGCGCTGCACGACCTCGATCCCGTCTTCGAGGCCTTCAGCCGCACCGAGGCCCTGGCCGGGGTGGCCGATGCGATCGGCATGCGCGACCCGCGCCTCCTGCAGTCGATGTACATCTTCAAGCAGGCGCGCATCGGCGGGGAAGTGCAGTGCCATGCCGACCACACGTACCTTTGGACCGAACCGCGCAGCGTCGTCGGATTCTGGTTCGCCATCGACGACGCGACGGTCGCGAACGGCTGCATGTGGGCGCTGCCGGGCGGACACCGCATCCCCGTGAAGGAGCGTTGGCGCCTGCGCGACGATGGTTCGGGCGCGAGGATGGAGCGCCTCGATTCCAACCCCTATCCGAGCGAGGGCTTCGTGCCGCTCGAGGCGCCGCGCGGCACGCTGATCCTCCTCGATGGCGCGCTGCCGCACCGTTCGGGGGCCAACGACAGCGACGCGCCGCGCCACGCCTACGCGCTGCATGCCATCGAGGGATGGACCGACTATCCCGCGGACAACTGGCTGCGCCGCCCGATGGAGGAGCTGCGCGGGTTCCGCGCCTGAGTTCGACGCCGACGCGCCGCGGGCGTATCGTGTCCGTCCGGTCCGGCCGGAGCCATGCGAAGCGCGCGACTCGTCATCCTCTCGTGCTGCCTGCTGCTCGCCGGAGCGGCCGCGCCGGGCGTGGAGAGGCGCGAGTCGTGGCCCGACGGCTCGCTCAAGGCGCGCTGGATCGAGGACGACCAGGGTCGACTCGATGGCTTGCGCGAGGAGTACGCGCCGGACGGAGTGCGCACGCTGCTGGCCGAATACAAGCAGGGTCGCAAGCACGGCGCGTGGCGCGAGTGGAGCGTCGCCGGGACGCGCACGCGCTTCCTCTCGTACAAGGACGACGAGCTGGACGGACGCTGCGAGGAGTTCCACCCCGACGGAACGAGCGCCAGCGCTGGCGACCATCGTTCCGGCGCGAGGCACGGCAAGTGGACCGAGCGCTCCGCGGACGGTCGACGCCGCAAGAGCCTCGAGTACAAGGCTGGACTGCTGCACGGCGAGTTGAAGATCGTGCAGGACGACAAGCTGCTGACGCGCCAGCAGTGGAAGGACGGCGAACTCGCCGACCTGGACGGCCGCCAGCCCTTCCCCGCGCGGCGCGATGCGTTGCTGCGCGAACTGCGCGCGATCCTCGCCCAGCCCGCGCCCGAGGATCCCGCCGACGCGCGGCACCCCGAACGCCTGCGCGCCCTGCATCGGCTGCAGCTCTACAGGCGACTGTGCGGCCTCCCGTGGGAAGGCATGCGACTGGTCCCCGAGTGGAACCTGCGCTGCGACGCGGCTGCCGAAGTGTGCCGCGCCAACGGCGGACTCGACCACACCCCGCCGATGCCCGCGGGCTTCGACGAAGCGCGCTACAAGCTCGGCCACGAAGGCGCCTCCAACAGCAACCTGAGCCGCGGCGCGTCGCTCCCGCGCAGCATCGACGGCTACATGGACGACAGCGACCCGTCGAACATCGACCGGATCGGACACAGGCGCTGGTGCCTGAATCCGACGCTGAAGAGGACCGGCTTCGGCGCCGCGGAGGACTACTCGGCCATGTGGTCGATGGACCAGAGCGGCCCGCCGGTGAAGGGCTTGTCCGAGGTCTTCTACCCTCCGCGCGGCCATGTACCGGTCGACCTGCACGCCGCGAACCGCGCCTTCAGCATCGCGCTGTGGCGTGGCGCCGTTCCGCGTCGCGAGCAACTGGTGGTGCGCATCGTGCCGCTCGACGCGGACTGGCTGGAGGCCGGCGATCCGCTCGAGCTCGACCACTGCGCCGTGGCCGAGGGAGGCTACGGAGGAGCGCCCTGCCTCGTGTTCCGCGCGCCGCGCCTGCGGGTGGCCGCCGGAGCGGCCTACCGCGTGCGCGTCAGCGTGGACGGCGGCAAGACCACCGCCCACGACTACATCGTCGCCTACTGCGAGCCCGTCGAGCCCGCCAAGGCGCGCTAGGCGATCGACCCGGCCCTGTGCCGGCCGGACTCGTCGAGCCTGAACTGGGCGACCAGGCGCTGCAGGTCGTCCGCCATGCGGGCGAGGTCCGCCGAGCCCTTGTTGGCGTGGGACACGCCGCCCGAAGCGCGCGCCGCGGCTTCGGCGACGCTGCTGATCGAGCCGGCGATGTCGTTGCTGCCGCGCGCGGCCTCGTGGATGTTGCGCGTGATCTCCTGCGTTGTGGCGCTCTGCTCCTCGATCGCGCCCGAGATGGACAACTGCGCCTCGTGGATCCTGCCGATCGTGCCGACGATGCGGGCGATCGCCTGGCGGGCCTGCGCCGTGTCGTCCTGGATGCTCGCGACGCGGACCGAGATGTCCTCCGTGGCCTTGCTCGTCTGGCTCGCGAGCAGCTTGACCTCGTTGGCCACCACCGCGAAGCCGCGACCGGACTCGCCGGCGCGCGCCGCCTCGATGTTGGCGTTGAGCGCGAGCAGGTTCGTCTGCGAGGCGATCTCGCGGATGAGCTTGACCACGTCGCCGATGCCGCTGCTGCTGTCGGCGAGCTTGTCCATGACGCGTCCGACCTCGCCGGCGACGGCGACGGCCTCCTGGGCCACCCCCCCCGCCTCGGAGACGTTGGAGGCGATCTCCTTGACGCTGGCGAGCATCTCCTCGGCGGCGCCGGCCACGCTCTGCAGGTTGGCGTCCACGGCCCCGGCCGCGCGCGACAGCACGCTCGCCTGCGTGGCGGTCTCCTCCACGCTCGTGCCGACTTCGCCGGATGCCTTGGCGAGTCCGCTCGCCGCGGCGTGCAGCGTGCGCGAGCTGCCCGAGATCGAACCCAGCGCCTCGCCCATCGCCAGCACCGCCTGGTTCAACGATTCCTTCACGCGCGCGTGGTCGCCCTTGTAGTCGCCCTTGACGCGCACCGTCAGGTCGCGGCCGCCGAGGCGCTCGAGCACCTCGCGCGACTCCTCCATCGGCCGCGTGGTGCGTTCGAGCATGCCGTTCACGCCGTCGCACAACTGGCGGAAGCCGCCTTGGAACGCGCTCGCGTCCGCGCGACGCGAGAGGTCGCCGCGACCCGCGGCATCGACCAGCGCGCCCGTCTCCGCCAGCAGGCGCCGCAAGGTGTCGACCGTCTCCGAGAGCGCTTGGCGCATGCGCAAGTACTCCCCTTGGCCCCCGGACTCGAGCTGCAGGTCGAGGTCGCCCGCGGCGACGCGCTGCATGGCCGCGCTGCATTCGGCCACGGGTCCGGCGACGGCCGCCAGCATGCCGTTCAGTCCCTCGCACAGCTCGCGATAGCCGCCCTCGTACGCCTTCGCGTCGGCGCGCGCGTCGAGTCGGCCGGCGCGACTGGCCTCGATCAAGGCGCGCGTGTCCGTCATCAGGCGCGCGAGGACCCGCGTGGTCTCCTCCAGCGCCGCGCGGATCGGGCGCAGGTCGCCGGGGAACTCGCCCGCGACGCGCGCGTCGACGTTGCCGCGCGCGATGCCCTCGAGCGTGCGGGCGGTCTCGCGCAACGGTTCGGCGATCGACGCGAACATGGCGTTGAGGCCCTCGATCTGCTCGCGGTAGCAACCCGAGAAGCGGTCGCCGTCGGCCTGCGCCGAAAGTTCGCCGCGCCGCGAGGCCTCGATCAACGCGTGCGTCTCGTCCATGACGCCCTTCAAGACCGCCGTCGTGGCGTTGAGCGACTTGGCCATCTCGCCCAGCTCGCCCGCCGCGTCCTCGTCGAGGCGCACGGACAAGTCCCCGCGGGCGATGGCGACGAGCGCCTCGGCCGTGCGCTTGACCGGAGCGGAGATGGACAAGGCCACCTTGCGCGAGACCCACAGGATCACGACCGCCGAGCCCGCGAGCAGCCCGATCACCAGCCACCGCAGTTCGTGCGCCTCCGCGAAGGCCTCCTCCGCGTCCTGGCGGACCATCACGGTCCAGCCATGGCCGGCGAAGCCCAAGGCGCCCTTGGACGCGGCGTAGCCGTTCACCTGCTCGACGCCGCGGCGCTTGTGCAACTCGCGCGTGAAGCCCGTTCCTCCGGCGACGCCCTGGCGCGCCGCCTCGAGCCCGGCCGCGGCGACGTTGTAGGACAGCACGGCCGACGCGTCGGCGTCGTCGAGCAACACGCCCTCGCGGGAGACCACCTGCGTCTCGGCGCGAATGCCCTGTTCGCCGAGGCGCGTGCGCGTCTCGAGCATGATCTCGCCGACGATGCGCTCCCAGGACGCGCGGTTCGACCAGACGCGCACGGGCGCCCCCTGCGCGTCCCGCACCGGCGCGGCGAAGCCCAGCGCGAGCCCGCGTCCACCGACATGCTCGGCGACGAGCGGATCGACCTGCAGGTCGCCGTGCCAGGCCTGCCCGGGCGCCACCCGGCCGGAGATGCACTCCTCGAACCACGCCTCGCCCTTGACGCTGGCGCCGATCAAGCCGCTCGTGTCGAGGGGCGTGCCGTCGTGCCTCACCGTGTTGGCCGCGACGATGCGGCCGTCGGCGTCGGCGACGACCATCAGGTCGTAGATGCCGTAGGCCTGCATGTAGAAGTCCGCGGCCCCTCGCACGGATGCGGCGTCGCCCCGCGCCATCGGGTTGAACGCGAAGGCCTGCACGTCGCCGTAGCGCTCGAAGAGGTTGCGATCGATCTTCTGGATGGCCGACTCGGCCTCGGTGCGCAGGCGATTGCCGGCGTCCTCCTCGAGCATGCGGCTGGACTGCTCGTAGGCGACGACGCCCACGACGAACAAGGGGATCAGACCCAGCGCGAGGAAGGCCAAGGCCAACCGCGTGCGGATGGAGCGCGATTTCATGGTGGTGGGTGCGGGCAAGGCGTGGACCGATGCCCTCCGTGGTGCGACGCCCATGGATGGGCGCAGGGTGGTGGTGGTGGTCGCGCAAGACCCATCGGTGGACCGGTCGTCGCCACTTGAGCACCAGCGGGATGCGCGCTCGCGGACGCCGTGCTCGGCCCACCCCTTCCCGCCCGCGAGACGACGCGCGAGGCCGACCACGCCGGGTGGACGAAGTCCGCAGGCGGGCCTGCGCACATCGCGCGCCCGCGGTCGGCTGGACGTCGAATGGCCGCCGCGCCGCCGCATCGGCCCAATGTCGTCGGCGTGGTTCGACGCTCGTGTCGACCCGCAGGAGCCGCCTACATGCACATGATCGCCGCTTGCCTGCTCGCGCAGGCTTCGACCCCGGTCGCGAACGCCGACCTCCCCCTCGTCCAACCCGCGACCACGCCGAGGAGCGTGGCCGAGGAAGGCCCCTCCGCGCGGCCGTGGACGATCGACCTGCTCGTGGGCAGCCGCGCCTACGACGAGGACGACTGGGCTCCCGTCGATTCGCAGACTTCGTTCGGCCTGCTCGTCTCGCGCCGCATCGGCGAGGATGGTTGGGCCATCGAGGCCGGCGCTTCGACCTCCAGCGACGACGTCGTGCTTTCGAACGGCGTCGACCTGCTGGACTTCGAGGCGCGCTTCATCGGGGCCAGCCTGGCCGCGCGCTACATCATCGACATCCCGGATTCGAAGGCCGAGTCGTACATCTCGGTGGGCGTCGCCTGGCAGGAAAGCACGATCAAGGCGCGCATCATCGGCAGCGGCCCGCCGCTGAACGACTCGGAGCACAGCCTCGGAGCCCTGCTCGGACTGGGAGTCGGATGGCGCGCCACCGACACGCTGCGCGTCGGGTTGGATCTGCGCGGCGTGCTGGGGTCCGAGACCGAGTTCGACGGCATCGACGTCTCGACCGACTACGCGCAGGTCGGCGTGTTCGTCGGCGCCGCGTTCTGACGACGCGTCGCGGCGCGGTTCAATCGAAGCGGCCGGCCAGGGAGCCTTCCTGGCCGCCGCTCGTCCTGTAGCGCGCCTCCCAGCGCGAGCGCGAGAGTTCCGCGCCGTGCGCGAAGTCGACGGGCTCCACGCGGTAGTGCGGCCTCGGCTCGGAGCCCTCGACCTCGAAGACGCGCGAGGGCTCGTCCTCGCCGCGCGAGCCGTCGCCATCGAGATCCTCCCACACGATCAGCGTGCACGAGGCGAGCTTGGTGGCGCCGCTCGTTTCGCGGATCTCGAACCACGTGACGCGCGACTCGATGATCGGTCCGCGATCGCAGCGCACCACGGCTCCATCGGAGGTGGTGGAGACCTTGCCCCAGCGCGGTCCGGAGCAGGAAGCGGCGAGGCAGGCGAGGAGGAAGGACAGCGACGCGGCGGAGCTCATGGAGGACGACTCTAGGTGACGTCGGGCCTGCTTGTCGAGCATCGACGACGACGACGCGCGCGCCGAGCCCGCTTCGCGCGCGCGCCTCACCCGTCCGCGCTCGCGTCGAAGAGCGTCGCCTGGCCGGGCGCATCGCCTCGCTCATCGCCGGATCCTCGCGCGCGACCCCGCCCTGATCCCGCGCGCCGCCGCGTGCTAGCCGGCCGCTTGCGGCTGCCGTGCCGCGCCAGCACCTCCTTCGATTCGGCGCGCACCGCGGGATCGCGACGCAGGGCCGCGAAGCGCGCGCGCGCACTCGCGATGGCCTCCTTGTGGTCGACGATGGGTGCGGGGTAGTCGCGCCCCACGCGGCAGCCAGCGGACTCCTGCTCGGCGCGCGTCATCAGGTGCGGCGCGGCCAGATGCTCGTCGGGGACGCCGGCGAGCTCCGGCACGAAGCGCCTGATGAACTCTCCGCGCGGATCATGGTCCTGCGCCTGCTTCGCCGGCGAGTACATGCGCAAGGTGTTGATGCCGGTCGTGCCGCTCTGCATCTGCGCCTGCGCATAGTGGATGCCCGGCTCGAAGTCGAGGAACTGCGCGCCCAACCACTTGGCCGGCTCGCGCCAATGCAACCACAGGTGGTACGCCGCGAAGGACATCAGCATGGCGCGCATGCGGAAGTTGAGCCAGCCGCTCGCCACGAGCGAGCGCATGCAGGCGTCGACCATCGGATAGCCCGTCGCGCCCGCCTTCCACGCCGCGAAGCGCGCTTCGTCGAACTCCGCCTCGCGCAAGCCGTCGTATCCGGAGTGGAGGTTGCGCGACTCGAGGTCGGGCTTGTCCTCGAGCTTCTGCATGAAGTGGCAATGCCAATGCAGGCGTTGCGCGAAGGCCGACAACGAACGGCGCCAGCGCAGCAGTCGCGCCACCTCGGGCGGGATCGCGCCGCCGGCACGGCGACCGCGCGCGGGCTCGGCGCCTCGCACGGCATCGAGCTCGGCTTGCAACTCCTCCAGGCGGGTCCGGGTGGCCTGCCACACCGCGCGCATCGAGATGGCGCCGAAGGCGAGGTGCTCGGACAGGCGCGAACAACCGACGCGCGCCGGCCCGGGCGCCGACATCGAGGGCACGTAGTCGAGGCCGCGCCGCGCGAGGAACTCCTCGAGCACGCGGCGCGCCGCCGATGCGCCCGCGCGGCCCTGGTGCGAGGCGCCTGCTTCGCCACGCCACGCCGCCACGACCCCGAGCACCTCGCGCTCCGGCACCGGATCCGGCGCGAGGGGAAGGCGCCATTGAGGCCGCACGACGAGGCGGGCCTGCTCGGCCTCCATGCGCGCGCTCCACGAACGCGCCCAGCCGTCGCGGGACTTGAGTCGGCGCACCACGCCGGTCTGCGGCAGTTCGCGCCACTGCACCCCGGCGTCGCGCGCCCACTCGCCGACGCGCAGGTCGCGCGCGAAGGTCGCCAGCAACCCGGTCTCCTCGTGGCTCCACAGGCGCACGAAGGGCCGCTCGCGCCGCACTTGGGCGAGCACCTGCGGCACGCCACCCGTGCGCAGCAGGAGCGGAATGCCACGCCGCGCCAAGGCCGCCGACAACTCGCGCAGGGCGTCCAACTGGTAGGCGAGGTGCTGCCCGTCGTGCTCGCGGGCGTGGAGCACCTCCGGCTCGAACACATGCAGCGCCACGACCGGACCGTGGCGCGCCGCCTCGGCGAGCGGTTGGTGGTCGTCGATGCGCAGGTCGCGCTTCAGCCACACCAGTTCGACCGGGCGGTCCACGCCGCGGAGTACGAATCGGGGAAAGAGGCCGATGCCTGCTTCCCGGCGATACCGCCGCGCAGGGATCTACTGAACATTCACCCACAACCGCATCCAGAAGACGTCAATGGTTTTCTTGCACAAGACACTGTGGATAAGTCACTTGCCAGCTTGTTGCATCTTGAAACAGGCGTCGCTGTCCCCATCGCCGAAATTCTGCGCTTTGCGGACTGGAGGGGCGTTGCAGCTCTCCGGCCTCCATGCCCCAGTACCGTCCCTACGCAGCCGGAGACGGCGAGTACCTCGCTCGCTGGAAGCGCTTGCTGCATGTGGACCTGCGCCTGCGCGAAGGCACCCGACCGACGGCGAAGACCTTGGCGCGGGAATGCGGCGTCTCGATCAAGACGATCTACCGCGACATAGAGGCGTTGCGCTCGGAGCTGGGCGCCCCCATCGAATGGGATCCGGAGCGCGGCGGCTACAGCTATCGCCGAGGAGGGTTCCTCGTGCCGGCGGCGGCCCTGACCGAGCACGAGCTGTTCGCGATGATGATCGCCGAGCAAGCCCTGCACCAATACGAGGGCACGCCGCTGCATGGCTACCTCAAGGCCGCGTTCGACAAGGTGCTCAAGCACCTGCCC
>JBKDQQ010000145.1:0-2654 GCA_046341775.1 Planctomycetia bacterium | reverse complement strand
GCGCGCCTCAGGCCCGCGCTCGCGCCAGGCGCGCGCCCAACCACGCCATCGGCAGGTAGGCGAAGCCGAGGTCGAGCACCGCGAACCAGGTCGGGGTCGCGGGGATCATGCGCACGGCGAGGATCCCGCCCACGAGGAAGGCCGCGCCGATGCCCGCGGCCATCCACTTCCATGCGGGGCGCGCGAGGCGCGCCGCCACCCACGCGCCGACGAAGGTCCCGAAGGCGTGCGCGACGAAGGGCACCAGCAATTGCGCCAGCGAGTACTCGCCGATGTGCGCGTTGATGCTCTCCACGTCGTTCGGATCGACCCCGGGCGGCGGAGGCAGCAGGCGCGCCCCGACGACGATCACGCCCATGTTGGCGATGCTGCCGAGGAAGAGGCCCGCCAGCACGGCGAGCAATCTCCGCGAGAGTCCGGGTAAGTCCTTCGATGTCGTCGAGCCTTGCGCCATGTGCACGAGTCTCCGTCATGCGGCGCCGGCTCGTCAAACACCGCCTCGGGTAGGCACGCACGCGGGGGCATTCGCGCCTCGCCCGGAGGTTGCCAATCTCTTGCGCCTCGCGGTCGTGTTGCGGGCGACTTGTCCCACGCTGGAATCGACTCCACGCCCGTGCGTGCGACGACCGACGGATGATCGAGGCCGGCATCTTCCGCCATCAGTCGGGAATTCAGGAAATCCGCGATGGAATTCGCGTCGTCGTGCGCTCTGGAGGGGCGTCATGATGAAGCCCGAATCCGATCCCGACACACCCGCCATCCGCGATCTTCCTCCCACCAAGGCCGAGGACATCCCCGAGGAGCTCAAGGCGCAACTGGAGGCCTTCGCTCGACAACTCGAACAGTCGCCCTACGCGCAGCGCGGCAAGGAACTGAAGTCGCTGGTGGTGGGCAAGCGCGTGGCCTGTACCTTGGTCGGACCCTCGGGCTACATCCTGCTCTTCACCGACCGCTCGCTCGTCGTGAGTCACCTTTCCAACGGCGTCCTTGACTGGCGCTACATCCCGGAGATGCCGACGGAGGGCGTGGTAGCACGTCGGTTGCGCAAGTTGCTCCCGTGGATCCGAAGACGGAAGCCGCTGGAGCGGATTCTCGACGGACTGGGGTGGGGCGCGCATCCCGACCTGCGCGCGCCGATCCCGGCCGACTCGGTCGTGGGCTTCCATCCCTATCTCGACGAGGCTTGGGATCCGATCGCGGAGGTCGGCAAATGCGAAGGGCGCACCGTGACCGGCGTGTCCTTCGGCATGGACTGCTTCAACTTCTGCTTCGAGGAAGGAAGGGAGCTGGAGACGATGGTCATCCGCCTTGCCGACGGCAGGGTCGGCTGGCGCGGCTGGTGGGAGCAGTGGTGACCGCGAACGTCGGCATGGACCGGAGGTGTGCAAGGACGCTCACGGCGTCCAAGTCACGCTCCAGCCGTTCGACAAGTTGAAGGTCGCGCTCGTGCAGAACGTGGCCGCGTTGCGATACCAGACCTGGTAGTGACGCGTGCCGCCCGCGAGCGGGAGCGCGCCTTGGACCGACACGGGCGCATCTCCACCGGCCGGATAGGCGGCGAAGTTCAGGGCGGCGTTCCTCGACTTGAGGCGCACGACGCTGCCGCCGGCGCAGCGCAAGCCGTCGCCGAACGCGGTGCCCAAGCCGCCGTTCACCTGTTGCGTGCCTTGGAAGAAGAGCAGCGAGCTGTTCGGCACCGGTTGCACTTCGAGGCGCAGCGTGTCGTCGCCGACCGACGCGTTGCCGTGCGCGTCGAGGCGCGCGCCCGCCCCGTTGGAGTTGGCGCAGCCCTGGCCGGGCTGGCCGAAGTTGCCGCACGGACAGGCCGCGCCGCCGCCATCGCCCAGGCAGAAGGCCGAACCGGTCGGCGTGCCGCCGAGCGTCTCGCGGTAGAAGTTCCAGTTGGCCGCACCCAGCGCTTGCAGGAGCTGCGACGCGCTGTGCCCGACACCGGCGGGCGTGGCGTAGCTGTGCGCGATGCCCAATTGGGTCAGGTGCGCGTCGAACGGGATGTTGTTCTGCAACATGCAGTCCGCCGCGCCCACCGCTTGGCGCACGCGCAGTCCGCTGGCGATGACCGCGCTCGCGTTCTGCTGGGCTAGCGTCCACGGCGTGTTGGCCAAGTAGTAGGCCGCGTCCGAACCCCAGACGTCCTGGTAGATCTGCGCGCGCTGGGCGTCGGGGACCACCGCGCAGCTGGGGCCCACCATGAAGTCGAGCTGCAACGGACCCGCGCCTAGGATCGACGCGGCGGCGAAGGTCGCAGGGTGCTTCATGCCGAGCCGCGCTGCTCCCATGCCGCCCATGCTGAAGCCTTCGAGGATGCGCCCTTCGCGCGCCGCGATGGTGCGGAAGCTCGCGTCGATCAAGGGCAGCAGCTCTTGCATCAACACCGTCTCGAGGGGCCGCAGGCCGTCCTTCGAGTCGGTCCACATGCCGTAGTCCCAACCATTGGGGAACACGACGATCGTCGGAGGCATCTGGCCCTCCGCGATGGCGTTGGCGAAGAGGCTGGACATCGGCGCCACGGAACTAGTGGGCGATCCCGAGCCGTGCAGCCAGTACAGCACCGGGAAGCGACGGTTCGGCTCGGTGTCGTAGTTGGGCGGCGTCCAGACGTGGAAGCTCACCGTCGCGCCGGCCGCGGCGCTGGC
>JBKDQQ010000144.1:0-3107 GCA_046341775.1 Planctomycetia bacterium | reverse complement strand
GCGCGCCTCCGCGGCGGACTGGCACGAACGATGGCGCGCGCACGGCAAGTCGTGGGCGCGCAGCACATCCTTCATGCGCGACTTGTCGCGGAAGTTGAGCGCCGCCTCGACGCCCATGCCGGGGATGCCGAGCTTCTCGCGGACGTACGCCACAGGCACCTGGATGGGCTCGAGGATCGCCAAGAGCGCATCGCAAGCCGCGCCGGTGCGCGCGCACAGCGACTTGACCGCGGCCTCGAGCTGCGCCGGGTCGTGGCAATCGCCGATGCGTTCGTAGGCGGCGAGCTTGCGCGCGATCTCGGGCGACAAGCGCTCGGGGCCGTCGCCGCCGATGATCGACAAGCGCAGGTCGCGCGTGCGCGCGGCGGCCCGCAGGAAGCGTTGGGTCGCCTCCAGGGCCGCGGGCGCCACGAAAAACACGTTTTTCATGCCCCGATCCTACACTTCTGGCCGGACAACTTCCTTGCTCCGCGCTCCGGCGCGCCAGCCCCTCCACGCGCGACGCATGGCCTCCCTACGCATCCTGCAGATCTCCGCCGAGTGCGCGCCCTTCGCCAAGACGGGCGGACTCGCGGATGTGAGCGCGGCGCTGAGCCGCTACCTCGCGGCGGCGGGCCACGACGTGCGGCTCGTCGTCCCGCTCGACCAACGCGTCAAGGCGCGCGCCAAGCTGCGCCCCGTCGCGGGCCTGCAGGACTTGAAGGTGCGGCTCGGCGGCCGCGACCAGTGGTTCTCCATCTGGGAGGCCGACGCGCCGCGCTCCAAGGCGCCGGTGTGGTTCGTGCGCGCGCCCCAGTACTTCGAGCGCGAGTCGCGCTACACCGCCGCGGCCGACGCGGCGCAGCGCTTCGCGGTGCTGACGCACGCGGCGTTCCTGTCGTGCCAGCACACCAGTTGGGCGCCGCACGTCGTGCACGCCCACGACTGGCACGCGGCGCTGGCTCCGCTCCTGTTGCGCACGCACTACGCGTGGGACCGCCTGTACAAGGACGCGCGGTCGCTCCTGTCGATCCACACCCTCGGCTACCAAGGTTGGTTCCCCGCCGCGGCCGTCGACGAGCTCGGCCTCGCGGACGAACGCCATCTCCTGCACCAGGAGCAACTGCAGGAAGGCCGCCTCGGCTTCCTCGTCACGGGGCTCTTGTGGGCCGACATGCTGTCGACCGTCAGCGCCACCTACGCGAAGGAGATCCAGACCGACGAACACGGCGTCGGACTGCAAGGCATCCTGCGCTCGCGCGCGGATCGCTTGAAGGGCATCGTCAACGGCATCGACTCCGACGAGTGGGATCCGTCCAGCGACCCGCGCATCCCCCACCACTACGCGCTCGGGGAGCTCGAGGGCAAGCGCCGCATGAAGGCCGCCCTGCTCGAACGCGTCGGCCTGCCGCCGACCACCACGGCGCCGGTGTTCGGCCTCGTCTCGCGCGTGACGGTCCAGAAGGGCTTCGAGCTCGTGCATGACGCCATCAGCGTGCCGCTGCGGCGCGAGGACATGCGCCTCGTGGTGCTGGGCTCGGGCGAGGAGCGCTACGAGCGCTTCTTCGGTTGGCTGGCGCAGACCTTCCCCGGCAAGGTCGCCTACCTCCAGAGCTACGACGAGGAGCTGTCGCATTGGATCGAGGCCGGCGCCGACGCCTTCCTCATGCCGAGCCGCTACGAACCCTGCGGCCTCAACCAGATGTACAGCCAGCGCTACGGCACCGTGCCGCTGGTGCGACGCACGGGCGGACTCGCCGACACCGTGCAGGACTGGGATCCGGCTGCGCGCACGGGCACGGGGTTCGTGTTCGACCGCTTCGACGCCCAGAGCTTCCACCAGGCGCTGGAACGCGTGTTCGCCACCTGGCGCGACCAGGACTCGTGGCGCCGGCTGCAAGCGCAGGGCATGGCGCTCGACTGGTCGTGGGAGAAGCGCATCGGCGAGTATGTCGAGCTCTACCGCTCGCTCCACGCGCTGCGGCGCTAGACTCGGGCCCGTGCACGTCGTCTTCGTCGAACCGGCCTTCCCGCGCAACCAGCGCGAGTTCGTGCGCGCCCTGTCCGAGGTCGGCGCGCGCGTCACCGGCGTGGGCGAGCGTCCGCTCGAGGCGCTCGACCCCGAGTTGAAGCGCTGGTTGACGCACTACGAGCGCGTCGACAGCGTCACCAACCTCGACGCCTTGCACGACGCCTGCCGGCGCGTGGGACGCCTGGCGCGCATCGATCGCCTCGAGGCGGTGGTCGAGGCGCATGTGGAACCCGCCGCCAAGGTGCGCGAAGCGCTCGGGCTGCCCGGCACCAGCGCGAAGACGGCTTGGCTGTGCCGCGACAAGCCGGCGATGAAGGAGGCGTTGCGCGCGGCGGGCGTGCCGTGCGCGCGCTCCAGCGCGGTCGCCACGGCCGACGACTTGCGCCGCTTCGCCGCCGAAGTCGGCTATCCGTTGTGCGTCAAGCCGCGCGCGGGCGCGGGTGCATCGGGCGCGATGCGCGTCGACGACGAAGCCGGACTCGCGCGCGCCATCGAGGCGAGCGGCATCGCGCGCGGCGCGGGCGTCGCCGTCGAGGAGTGGATCGAAGGCCACGAGGGCTTCTACGACACGCTCTCCGTCGACGGCGAGGTCGTGCTCGACTTCGCCTGCCACTACTATCCCAACGTGCTCGAGGCGATGCGCACGCGTTGGATCAGCCCGCAGATCGTGCTGACGAACCGCAGCGGCGACGCGAGCTACGACGAGCTCAAGCAGATGGGCGCCAAGGCGGTGCAGGCGTTGGGCATCGGCACCTCCGCGACGCACATGGAGTGGTTCTTCGGCGACAAGGGCCTCAAGTTCAGCGAGATCGGCTGCCGTCCGCCGGGCGTGCGCACGTGGGATTTGTACTCCGCGGCGAACGAGTTCGACATCTACAAGGCGTGGGCCGAGGCGATCGTGCTCGGTCGCGTGCATTCGCGTCCCTCGCGGCGCTACGCCGCGGGACTCGTCGCGTTGCGGCCTTCGCAGGACGGCGTGATCGAACGCCACGAAGGCGTCGAGGAACTGCAACGGCGCTTCGGGCCGCATGTCATCGACGCGCACCTGCCGTCCAAGGGCACGCGCACGCAGGGCGTCGAGGCGGGCTACATGGCG
>JBKDQQ010000143.1:0-5320 GCA_046341775.1 Planctomycetia bacterium | reverse complement strand
GGATCGCGCGGTGCCCCACCCGCCCCAAACCTTGACCGGAGAACGCCGTTCGTCTACTTTGGTTCCCCCAAATCCCTGCCCACGGCAGGGCTCTGGCACGGCCATCTCCCGACGAGTCCCGTGAAGCTCTTTGTCGTCCTGACCCTGTTCCCCGAGGCCATGGAAGCCTACGCCGACACGTCGATCCTCGGCGTGGCGCGCCAGAAGGGCTTGGTCCGGACCGAATTCATCGACTTCCGCGACTTCGCGCGCGACCGCCATCGCACCGTGGACGACCGCCCCTTCGGCGGCGGCCCGGGCATGGTGCTCAAGCCCGAGCCCATCGCCGAAGCCGTCGAGTGGGCCGAGGCGCGTCATGGCGCCTGCCGCAAGATCGCGCTGTGTCCGTCCGGACGACGCTTCCATCAAGGCGTCGCCGACGAATACCTCGCCGAGGAACGCATCCTCTTCTTGTGCGGCCGCTACGAGGGCTTCGACGAACGCATCGTGACGGTGCTGGGCTTCGAGAAGTTGTCCTTGGGCGAGTTCGTGCTCGCCGGCGGGGAACTGCCGGCCTTGTGCGCCATCGAAGCCGTCGCGCGCCTCGTGCCCGGCGTGCTGGGCGATGCGCGCTCCGCCATGGAGGACAGCTACGCGCGCCGCGCGCCGCACGAGCCGGGCACGCAACACGCGACGCCCACGCAGCAAGACGGCCACGGGCTGCTCCGCTCGACGAGCGATGGCGCTCCGGATCTGGACCATCCGCATTGGACGCGGCCGCGCGTGTGGCGCGGCGCGGCCGTGCCCGAGGTGCTGATGGGCGGCGACCATGCGGCCATCGCGCGCTTCCGCGCGGCCGAGGCGCGCCGCCGCCAGGCGCTGCAGGACGCGACGCCCCTGAACCAGCCGGCTCCGAACTCGACTTCGGCGCGACGCACGGACAGTCGATAGACGCACACGCCCGAACGGCCCGCCGGCCGGGCGCACAACTAGATGACGCGCGAATCGGCCCCGGCACGGGGTCGGTTCACGATGACGGAAATCGGCGAAACTGGACTGCCTCCCATGGACCTGATCGGACAGCTCGAACGCGAAAACGGCAAGAAGACCCTTCCCACGGTGCACATCGGCGACACCGTCGAGGTCAACTACCTCATCAAGGAAGGCGACAAGGAGCGCATCCAGCTCTTCATCGGCACGGTCATCGCGCTGAAGAACCGCGGCATCCGTCGCAACGTCGTCGTGCGCCGCATCGTGCAGGGCGAAGGCGTCGAGCGCACCTTCCCGCTGCACTCGCCGCGCGTGAAGGACATCGTCGTCACGCGTCGCGGCGAGACCCGCCGCGCGAAGCTCTACTTCCTGCGCGATCGCGTCGGCAAGCAGACCCGCCTGAAGGAGCTGCTCGGCGACAAGGTGCGCAAGGAACGCGAGTTCGAGAAGGCCATGCGCGCCGCCGCCAACGAAGCCGGCGCCGCGGGCTCCTGAGCCCCTCCACCGACCACCTCGGCGCTCGCGCGCCCCGCCACGACGCATGCGGCGGGCGCGCGGCGTTCCGCACGAAGCGGCGTCCGGTGATCCGGGCTCCGTTTCGTCGTTTCCAGACTCGCTCCCGGATCACTACGATCTTCCTCCCATGACCGAGAACCTCGGCAAGTACACCGCCCTCACCTTGGCCCTCATCCTCGTCGCCTTGGCGAGCATGGTGGTCCCCGTCGTGTTCATGCAGGAGAGCCCCTTCCGCCTGGGTCTCGACCTCCAAGGCGGCACGCGCCTCGTCTACGGCCTGCCCTTCGACGAGGCCCTGCGCTCCGGCCAGATCACGCAGGAGGAACTGAACGACAAGCCCGCGCTGCTGCGCTCGACGGCGGAGATCGTCAGGAAGCGCGTCGACCCGCAGGGCGTGCGCGAAGTCTCCATCCGCCCCGAAGGCGAGGATCGCCTCGTCATCGAGCTGCCCAGCGCGGCCGAGATGGCGACGAGCAGCCTCTCCGGCCGCCTCCTCGGCGAGGTGGGCGCGGCGGACCTGGCGCTCAAGCTCGACTCGACCGACGTCGCGCAAGTGAAGGCCTTCTCGTCGCTCGGCGGACTGCTGCGCATCGGCGCGGAGAAGCTGTCGTACGAGTCGCGCGAGGGCGCGACGCTGACCGGCTTGAAGCGCGGCCTCGAAGGCACGAGCGCCAGCGCGCACGCCGCGGGCGCGAAGATCGAACTGCTGTCCTCCGACGAGCTGCAGCGCAGCATCGAGGAGGTCGGCGACATGCAGTTCCTGCTCGAAGCCGCCACCGTCGACTACAGCCGGCTCGGCAGCGACGAGGCCACGGAGCAGCAGCGCATGCGCGATTGGCGCGCCGCGAACCCCGAGGCTCCTGTCGCGGTCTTCAACGCGCTGCCGCGCGACGCAGGCGGCCCGATCGCCGGCTTGCGCTGGTTCCCGTTGCGCCCGGACGAGGGCGAGCTCGAGACGCCGATGTCGCAACGCGCGATGATCGCCGTGGTCGCGCCCCGGAAGGAAGGTGGCGCGGAAGGCGAGTGGAGCTTCACCGGCGCCGACGCGACCTTCCAGCGCACCGTGGACGAGTACGGCTACCCGGCGCTCTCGTTCGACATGTCGCCGTCGAAGCGCACGGCCTTCGGCGACTTCACCGGCGCCAACGTGCGCCGGAACCTCGCGATCGTCCTGAACAGCGAGATCATCATGAACGCCGTCATCCGCGAGAAGCTGCCCGGCCAGGGCCAGATCTCGGGCGGCGCCGGCGGCTTCACGCCGCGCTACGTCGAGAGCGTGCTCAAGGTGCTGCGCTCGGGCTCGCTGAAGATGCGCCTCGTGCCGCTGGACAAGAGCCGCGTCGGCGCCAGCCTGGGCGAGGACTACGTCAAGAAGGGCTTCGTCAGCGCGCTCGTGGCCTCGCTGGTCGTCGTGCTGTTCATGGGTTGGGTCTACCGGCGCCTCGGCCTCTTCGCCGTGGTCGGCCTGCTCGTCAACCTGGTGCTGCTGCTCGGCGCGATGGCCTTCATGCGCGCGACGCTGACGCTGCCGGGCATCGCCGGCATCGTGCTCACGGTCGGCATGGCCGTCGACGGCAACATCCTCATCTTCGAGCGCCTGCGCGAGGAGATGGCGCGCGGCCTGAAGCTCAAGGAAGCCGCGCGCGCCGCCTTCGACCGCGCCGGCGTCACCATCCTCGACGCCAACCTGACGACGCTCATCGCGGGCGCGATCCTCTACTTCCTTGGCAGCGGACCGATCCGCGGCTTCGCCACCACGCTGTGCGTCGGCATCATGACCACCCTGTTCACGGTGATCATCGTGTCGCGCGTGCTGCTGGCGCGCGACATGTCCGCCGGACGCGGCCGCTACGAGATGCGCGAGCTGATCAAGGGCCAGGGCATCGACTTCCTCGGCAAGACCAAGGTCGCGCTGGCCGCCTCGGCCGTCGTGCTCGTGGGCTCTCTGGGCCTGTGGTTCGCGCAGTCGAACGAGCAGAAGCTCGGCATCGACTTCCTCGGCGGGTACTCGGTCTCCGTGCGCACGCAGGAGCCGCGCAGCGTGCCGGACATCCGCGCCGCGCTGGAAGCAGCCCCGGGCAACCTCGGCGAAGCCACCGTGCAGAGCATCACCGACTCCAAGTCGGGCGCGGGCTACACCGAGTTCCGCATCACGGCCAAGATCCCCGAGAACGCACCGGTCGGCGACCAGAGCGCCAAGGCCGCGGAGACGGAGATCCGCAGCGCGCTGGCCTCCCTGCTCGCTCGCGGTCCGCTGACCGTCGAGGTCGCCGATGGCGCGGCCAAGGGCGAGCTGTACTTCAAGCGCACGCACGCCGAGTCCGACATCGCCGCGGCGCTCGGCGGCATCGGACTCGCCGAGGTCGTCGTGTCGCCGCTTTCCGGCCCGCAAGGCGCCTACGGCTTCAATGGCAAGGTCACCACCGGCGCCTCGAGCCAGGAACTGTCCGAGCTCGCCAAGACCGCCTTCACCGGCAAGTCGGACTCGTCGGGCAACAAGTACACGCTGGTCTCCGCGGTCCCCGAGTCGTTCCAGGTCGGCCCGCAAGTCGCCGGCGAACTGCTCGACAAGGCCGTGCGCGCCATGCTGTTGGCGTTGTTCGCGACCGTCCTGTACTTGCGCTTCCGCTTCGACCAGTGGAGCTACGGCATCGCGGTCGTCGCGGCCTTGGCGCACGACGTGCTCGTCACGCTGGGCGCGCTGGCCGTCGGCACGCAGTTCGGCTTCGTGCAGGCCGAGCTCGACCTGTCGATGGTGGCGGCGTTCCTGACGATCATCGGTTATTCGCAGAACGACACGATCGTCATCTTCGACCGCGTGCGCGAGAACCTCGGCAAGAGCAAGAAGTCGTTGAAGGACATCATCAACGACTCCCTCAACGAGACGCTCGGCCGCACCATCCTCACCTCGGTGACGGTGTTCCTGACGATCCTCGTGCTGTTCATCGCCAACTACGGCTCGCGCAACGTGCTCGAGGGCTTCGGCTACGCGATGCTCGTGGGTGTCATCTCCGGCACCTACAGCACGATCTACATCGCCGGCCCGGTCCTGTTGTGGCTCGAGAACCGCGCCGGACGTCGCACGACCGAGGTCAGCGCGGCCGAGGTCGCCAAGGCCTGATCCGCTCGCATCCCCGGCGCCGGACGCGCGCCGGGGACGCGACCACCAACGCCATGCGCAACTGCACCTCCGGAGGCGAACCATGAGGATCGTCCTGGGGGTGCTGCTCTTGATGGTCGGCTTCGTCTCGGCCGTCTGGCTGCGCAGGGCCTTCACCTCCGCGGCGCGCGAGGAGTCCGAGCGTTCCTTCGGCGAAGCCGAGCTCGAGCTCGCTCCCATCCCCGAAGGCTGGGGCCGCGCGATCGTCGGCGCGAAGAGCGGCGTGCCCCCGCTCCCCGAAGAGGAGGCGCGCGCCTTGCCGGACCTCAAGAAGGCGCCCGTCCAGAAGGCGGAAGGCAAGAAGCCGGAGCCCAAGGCCGGATCGAACGCCTCCGCGCCGAAGCAGGTCGCCACTCCCACGCCGGCGAAGGACGACGCGCCACGCACGCACACCGTCGTCGCCGGCGAGACCCTCGGCCGCATCTGCGCCGCCGCCTACGGCACGAGCGACAAGTCGCTCGTCGCCGCCGTGGCGCGCGCCAACAACCTCCCCTCCCCCGACGCGATCAAGGTCGGCCAGATCCTGCGCCTGCCGCCGCGCGAAGACTTGCGCTGACCCCGGCTCGACCGCGCGCTGGAGCGCGGATGCTCGCCGCCCCGAGGTGGTCGGCGGTTTCGTGCGTCGGCCCGCGAACGGCAGCGGATGCTCCCGCGTGTCGCTCCCCTGCGAGGGGG
>JBKDQQ010000142.1:0-18791 GCA_046341775.1 Planctomycetia bacterium | reverse complement strand
GAGCGGCATGGGCCGCGTCATCGACGTCGAGGCGCGCCGCATCGGTTGACGCGCGGCGCGGCGGCGGTCGGCGTGCTCAGGGCGCGGGGAACACGGTGGACGAGTGGATCTCGTCGACGCCCGTGGCCGCCACGATCGCGGCCGCGTTGTGGGCGCGCACGCCGCCGCCCGGAAGGATGCGGATGCGGCCGCGCGCGGCCTCGACCAGCTCGCGCAGGACGAAGCGTCCTTCGTGCGCGTCCCTGGCGCCCCCCGAGGTCAGCACGCGCTCGATCCCGCATTCGATCAGCACCTCGAGCTCCTGTACAGGATTCTTGACATGCTCGAAGGCCCGGTGGAAGGTCGCCGGGACTCCGCGCGAGCGTGCCACCAGCGCCTCCAGCGCCGGACGATCGACGCGGCCGTCGGCCGTGATCCAGCCGTACACGACGCCGTGCGCGCCGCAGTCGAGCACGCGCTCGAGGTCGTCCACGCACCGCGCCAGATCGTCGCCGCGCGGCACGAAGTCGCCGCCGCGCGGCCGGACCATGCAGAAGAGCGGCGCGCCGGTCTCGTTCCGCAGCGTCCGCACGAGGTCCGGGCTCGGCGTCAGGCCGCCGAGGTCGAGGCGCGAGCAGACCTCGAGGCGTCCGGCTCCGCCCGCCAACGCCGCGCGCGCGCCGCCGAGGTCGTCGATGCACACTTCGAGCAGCACCATGGCGAACCCAGCCTATGGCCCGCGCACGCTCGTGGCGAGGGGTGGTAGACTCGGACCCGCATGCGTTCCGCCCCCCGGACCACCATCCGTCGCGCGTCCGCGGGCGCATGGTCGATGGCGCTGCTCGCGGCCTTCGCGCCGTCCTGGTGCTTCGCGGGATCGGCCCACCCCCGGCCCCAGGGCGCCTTGCCGGCCGCCGACGCCGAGTTCTTCGAGACGCGCGTGCGCCCGGTGTTCGTCGAGCACTGCAACGAGTGCCACGCGGGCGGTCCGAAGAAGGAGAAGGGCGGCCTGCGCATCGACTCGCGCGAGGCGCTCCTGAAGGGCGGCGACAGCGGGCCCGCGCTGGTGCCCGGGGATCCCGAGGCGTCGCTGCTCCACAAGGTGG
Organism: Planctomycetia bacterium; assembly: GCA_046341775.1. Lineage (GTDB taxonomy): Bacteria > Planctomycetota > UBA1135 > UBA1135 > SXXH01. Next base: position 17,706 of record JBKDQQ010000142.1, on the reverse strand, counting down.
TGACCTACGCCGATCCGGACATGGCGATGCCGCCCAAGGGCAAGCTGTCCGACGCGCAGATCGCCGACCTCGCCGAGTGGATCCGGCGCGGCGCGCCCGACCCGCGCGGCACGGAGGCGGCGACGCCGTTGACCGACGGCGATCCCCTGGCGGGATCGGAGCATTGGGCCTTCCAGCCCTTGCCGCGCGAGGTCGACGTGCCGACGCCGCGCACGCCCAACTGGGCCGTCGACCCGATCGACGCCTTCGTGCTGGCGCGCCTCGAGGACGAGGGCCTCGCGCCCGCGCCGCAGGCCGATCGACGCACCTTGATCCGCCGCGCGAGCTTCGACTTGACGGGCTTGCCGCCCACGCCGGAGGAGGTCGAGGCCTTCGTGGACGACGCCGCGCCAGATGCGTGGGAGAAGGTCGTCGACCGGCTGCTGGCCTCGCCGCGCTTCGGCGAGCGTTGGGCGCGCCACTGGCTGGATCTCTCGCGCTACGCCGACTCGAACGGCCTCGACGAGAACCTCGCGATGGCGCACGCCTGGCGCTGGCGCGATTGGGTCGTCGACGCGTTCAACCGCGACGAGCCCTACGACCAGTTCCTGACCAAGCAATTGGCCGGCGACTTGATGCCGCCCGTGGCGGACGAGGCGGAGCACGCCGACCGCCTCGTGGCCACGGGCTTCCTGGTGCTCGGCCCGAAGATGCTCGCCGAGCAGGACAAGCCCAAGCTGCTGATCGACGTGGTCGACGAGCAGCTCGACATCGCCACGCGCACCTTCATGGGCCTGACCGTGTCGTGCGCGCGTTGCCACGACCACAAGTTCGATCCGGTGCCGACGCGCGACTACTACGCGCTGGCGGGCATCTTCAAGAGCACGAAGACGATGGCCAACACGGACTTCGTCTCGCGCTGGAACGAGGTCGAGCTGGCCTTGCCGGAGCGCATCGCCGCGCGCGACGAACACGACAAGCGCGTCGAGGCGGCCAAGCGCGCCGTCGAGGCCGCCACCGCCGCCGCCCAGGACGAGTTGTCGCGGCGCGTGCTCGGGCACGGTGCGCGCCACATCCTCGCCGCGGCCGAGCGCATCGACGCCGTGCAGCTCTTCGAGGCCGAGGGCTTCGCGCGCGGCTCGCTGATCGTCGACACGACGATGTGGGGCTCGGTCGACTCGCCGATCGTGCGCACGGGCAAGGGCGGCCCGCAGTTCGTCGAGTACGAGTTCGACGCGCCCGTGGCGCGCCGCGCGGCGCTCGAGGTGCGCTACGCGGCCGCCGAATCGCGGCCGATGGCGGTACTCGTCAACGGCGCGAAGGTGGCCGAGGAGGCCATGAAGGACACCACGGGCTCGTGGCACCTCGACGGACAGCGCTGGACGCGCGTCGCGGAGATCGATCTCGCGGCCGGCCGCAATTTCGTGCGCTTCGAAAGGGACGGCGAGTCGGTGCCGCACATCGACGCGTGGGCCTTGTCGGAGGTCGCGCCCGCGCCGATCGGCGACGGCTTGGTGCCGGAGGTGGTGCAGGCGCTGGCGCTGCGCTTGTCGAAGGCGACGGCGACGGAGGAGCCGCTCCTGCATCTCGTGGCGCTCCACGCGCGACTGCCCGGCGCGGACTACGAGCTCCACGCCGCGCGCTTGGCGGCGGAGCTGCGCCGCTCGCCGCAGCCGAGGCTGGTCGAAGCCTTGCTCGAGGGCTTGCCCCCGACGAGCTTGCGCGAGTTCGCGGGCCGCGTGCAGACGCTGCTCTCGACCGTCGACGCGCGTTGGCGCTCCGAGAAGGCGAGCCGGCCCGAGCTCGACAAGTTCGCCGACGCCGAGTTCGAGCGCGTGCGCCAACTCCTGCAGGGCGCGTCCAGTCCGCTGCGCTTGTCGGGCGAAGCAGCCGCGCGCAGCTACGAGCCCGGCCTCGCCGCGACGCTCGCGACGGCGCGCGACACGCTCAAGTCGCTCGACGACGCCAAGCCCGCGCCCATCCCGGTCGGACTGGGAGTGGCCGACGGCAAGGCCGAGGACCTGCCGGTCCACATCCGTGGTTCGCACCTGAACCTCGCCAAGGAATCGGTGGCGCGCGGCTACTTGTCCGTCGTCGTCGACGACGTGCCGGGCCCGGCCATCGATTCCGGCAGCGGCCGGTTGGAACTCGCGCGTTGGTTGACCCATCCGGAGCATCCGCTCACCGCGCGCGTGATGGCGAACCGCGTGTGGCAGCACCTCTTCGGCGTCGGGCTCGTCTCCACGCCGAGCAACTTCGGCTTGCGCGGCGACCATCCTTCGCATCCCGAGCTGCTCGACTGGTTGGCGCGCGACTACATCCAAGGCGGCTGGTCCACCAAGGGCCTCGTGCGCCGGATCATGCTGGGCAGCACCTACCGCATGTCCGCGCAGCACGACGCGCCGGCGATGGAGAAGGATCCGGCGAACCGCTTGTTGTGGCGCCAGAACAGGCGGCGCCTCGAAGTCGAGCCCTTGCGCGACGCGGTGCTGCACTTGTCGGGCGCGTTGGACGAGACGCGCGGCGGCACCTTGCTCGGTTCGGGGAACGGCGACTACGTGACGAACGACCAGTCCGGCAACGCGGCGAACTACGGGGTCAAGCGGCGCTCGCTGTACCTGCCGGTGATCCGCAACGCGATGTACGAGATGTTCGGCACCTTCGACTACAACGACCCGAGCATGCACATCGACGCGCGGCCGTCGACCACGGACGCGAGCCAGTCGCTGTTGATGATGAACTCGCCGTTGCTCCTGGAGGGCGGCGAGCTGCTGGCGAAGCGCGTGCTGGCCTCGGCGGACGACGACGAGGGGCGCGCGGCGCGCTTGTGGCGCATGGTGTACGCGCGCGCGCCCACGCCCGACGAGCTGCGCGGCGCCCTTGCGCACGTGGAGCGCGTCGCCGCCATGCGCGCGCCGTCGCTCGGCGAGCAGGCCGCGACGCTGCACGGGTGGCAGAACCTGTCGCAGGCCCTGCTGGCCTCCAACGAATTCATGCACCTGGACTGAGGAAGGCGCGCATGGACATGCAACCCGGGGATCGAGTGCCGCGCGAAACGTCGGTTTCGCGCCGCAAGTTGCTGCTGGCAGGCGGCACGGGCTTCGGCTTGCTGGCCTTCGCCGGGTTGGCGCATGGAGCGGGCCTCGCCGCCCGCCGCTTCGACGCCGCCAACCCGCTCGCCCCGCGCGCGGGCCACTTCGCGCCGCGCGCCAAGCGCGTGATCTTCCTCTTCATGCACGGCGGGCCGTCGCAGATCGACACCTTCGACCACAAGCCGCTGCTCGAGCGCGACCACGACAAGCCCCTGCCCTTCGCCAAGCCGCGCATCCAGTTCGCGCAGACCGGCAACTTGATGAAGTCGCCGTGGAAGTTCGCGCAGCACGGCGAAAGCGGCTTGTGGGCCTCCGAGCTGTTCCCCGAGGTCGCCAAGCACATCGACAAGCTGTGCATCGTGAAGTCGTTGCACGGCACCAACGAGGCGCACGGCGGCGCGCTGCTGGCCTTGCACACCGGCTCGGACACCTTCGTGCGGCCCAGCATGGGTTCGTGGATCGTCTACGGGCTCGGCACGGAGAACCAGAACCTGCCCGGCTTCGTCACGATCTGCCCGACGCTGGGCCACGGAGGCGTGAACAACTGGTCGAGCGCGTTCCTGCCAGGCGTGTACCAGGGGACGCCCATCGGCAACGCGAGCGTGCCGGCGAAGGACGCGGCCATCCGGCACCTCGCCAACAAGCACTGGACCGACGCGGAGCAGCGCGCGCAGCTCGGCTACCTCGCCTCGCTCAACAAGGACCATCTGGAGGCGCGCGTCGCCGACGCGGCGCTCGAGGCGCGCATCCAGAGCTACGAGCTCGCCTACCGCATGCAGTCCGAGGCCGCGGGCGTGCTGTCGATCGAGGACGAGTCGGCGGCCACCAAGGCCTTGTACGGCATCGACGACAAGACGACCGGGAACTTCGGCCGCCAATGCTTGATGGCGCGACGCTTGTGCGAGAGCGGCGTGCGCTTCGTGCAGGTCACGCACAGCTACAAGTGGGACCAGCACGGCAACCTCAAGAACGACCACGAGAAGAACGCGCGCGAAGTCGACAAGCCCATCGCGGGGCTGCTGCACGACCTCGAGGCGCGCGGATTGCTCGCGGACACGCTGGTGCTGTGGGGCGGCGAGTTCGGCCGCACGCCTACGGCGCAAGGCGACGGGCGCGACCACAACCCGCACGGCTTCACCATGTGGATGGCGGGGGGCGGCATGAAACGCGGCTTCTCCTTCGGCGAGACCGACGACTACGGCTTCTACGCCACCCAGGACAAGGTCCACATCCACGACCTGCACGCGACGATGCTCGCGGCGCTGGGCATCGACCACGAGAAGCTCACCTATCGCTGGGCCGGTCGCGACTTCCGACTCACCGACGTGCACGGGCGCGTCGTCCACGAGTTGTTTGCCAGTTAGGCTGGCGCCTCGAGGGCGCCTGACTGGACTGCTCGCATGCCCCGCTGCGCTGGGATTGACAGCGAGGATGGAGGCTGCTTACAAACCAACACGACGGAAGTGGTTTTCGGCAGGCCTTCCCGTCCGCCCGTGGGAGAATTTGCTCCTCGGGGACACTTACATCTCCAACTGTCGAAACTGAATCGTTGAAAGGCATGCAATGAACCATCTAAGGCAACTCATCGTCGTTCCTGCGCTAGTGGCCGTCTCGATCACCGCTTCCGCCGCTTGGCACTCGAGCGACGGCGATCAGTCCGCCTCGCTCGCGGCGGCCCTGCCGTTCGCCACGCAGGAGTACGCCCCGCCGTGCGGCTACTGCGAGCCCGACGTGGGCTCCGCCAATGCCTCATACATCGACGATTGGTGCGGTACCGGGCAGCCGGCGCAAGTCAGCACGACGATCGTCATCCATCGCGGCACGTGCAACTGGATGGTGGTCCCCGGTGACGAGCAGGCCCAGTTGGACTGCCGCCAGCGCTTCCCGTGTCCCTTGGTCGTCACCCGCACCTTCTCCGGCATCCCCGCGGGCACGTCCTTCGACGGATGGGTGCTCGACGCGAATGGCGATCGCCACATCCAGCCCCAGCCGCAAGTGCCCGCCAATGGCGTGGACGTGCGCACCTGGTCCCTCGCTTGCGGCAGCGAGCTGTTCACGTGGTTCACGCGAGTTTCCTGCCCGCAAGGGGGACTCGCCTTGGAAGCCAGTGCCTCGGGACGCTGCCTCTCATGTCCATGAGCACCGGTCGACGCGGGCTGGTCGTCGTCGCGGTGTCGGGTCTGGCGCTGTCCCTCTACCTGCTTTCGCGGACACCCACTTCGCACGAGCAGAGGACTGATCCGGTTTCCGTCGATGCGGCCGAGGCGCAGCCGAAGACGACTCTCGCGCAACCGCGGCAGCCCGCTCCGGTGGCGACTCCGCCAACCACGCCGAGCGCTTGGGAGGCGATCAAGGGGGAGCGTTGGGACGAGATCCGTCGCAAGAACCTCGAAGCCGGCTTGGATCTTGGCAAGCGCGCTCCTCCCGTGCCGTGGGAGGAGGCCCGCGTGCAGCTGGGGGGCGAGTTGGCCAAGCTCGGAGACGAGCAGGCCAAGGTCAACATCGGGGTCTTGACCGCCTTCAACGGGCAGTTCGACCGCCAATGGACCGAAGCCAACCAGCTGGAAGGATTCGAGATCACTGAGGAGTCGAAGGCCGACTTGCTGGCGATCGAGGAGAAGCACCAGGCGACGATGCGGCCTCTGGCGGAGCAGTGGGTCTACGAGGTCAATTCGCGACTGCTGCAGGCGTGGAAGTCGCAAGACATCGAAAGGGCTCCCTACAACCTGAACCACGGCGACATCGATGGTCGCATGCCGAAGTCCGGGACCTTCTATCAGAAGTCCTTCTGCGCCGGTGGCTGGTGCGCTCGCATTGGCCTGCGGTCCGCTGATGGCCCTGAAGTGGAGGAACTGGAACGGCAACTCTCGGCCATGCGCGGACGCAAGGCCGCGGAACTCTCCAGCTACGCGCGCAAGAACCTCAAGCGCAAGTAGGTCCGCGGAAGGATCACCAGCCATCCAAGGACGGTGCGTCGACCTGCACGCAGGATCGTTCGTGGAGGCGGTCGCGAGGCCGCCTCCACTCCAACGCCTGGTGGCCCCGAGGGCGTGGCGAGTTGACGGTTTCGCGGGCCTCGCATAGGTTCCATCCACAGGTCGCGCGGCTTCGATCCCCCCGGCGCGCCTGCAACCACCATGATGCAGCCCCTTGCGACCGTCGCGTTGACCCTCGTCCCTTCCGTCGCCTTGGCGTGGCAGGCTCCGCCGCTCGGCGTCTCCGGCCACGAAGCGGAGCGGCCCTTGCACTTCCTCGCGGATGAACAAGGCGCGCTCTGGATCCGCGGCGACACGTACAAGGCGTCGGTCGGGCCGGAAGGCGCGCAATACACGCCGTTCCTCGGTTCAGACGCGCCGCGCAACTACCCGGTGTCGTTCGATGTGCGCTCGTGCCTCGTGGGCGGCAGGCAGCTCGAGGTGGAAGGCCTCTCCGTCAAGGAGAATGGACACGCGCTCGACCTCGACCGCGGCTCGTTCGTCGAGCGCTGGAGCTACGGTCGGCGCCAGGCGGAGCAGAGCTTCCACTTCGACGAACTGCCGACGCGTGGCGAGCTGGTGCTGACGATCGCGTGGTCGAGCGAGCTCGAGCCCTCGGAAGACGAGCAGGGTTTCCTGTACTCGAACGAGCTGGGCGGCGTGCGCTACGGCCGCGCCACGGCGTTGGACGCCTCCGGCAGGAGCCTCGCGCTGTCCACCGAGCTGGTCGGCGACGAGATCGTCATCGTCGTGCCCGCCGCGTTCGTCGCCGAAGCGCAGTTGCCGCTGGTCGTCGATCCCGTCGTGGGCACCTTCGGCGTCGATCTTTCCAGCTACGACGACGAGTTCTCCGACTGCGTGCACGACGCGACGACGGGACGCTGGCTCGTCGCGTACCAGGACGCGTTCAGCGCCGGCGACTACGACGTCTATTCGGTGGTGCTCGACTCCGCCGGCGCGTACCTCGGCGGCGCGTGGGTGGACAACACGAGCGAGGCCTGGGCGGCCCCGCAAGTGGCCAATGTCAACGTCGACAACAAGTTCCTGGTCGTCGCCGGCACCGGCCCGATCGCCTCGACCACCGGACGGTTCATCAAGGGACGCATCGCCGCAGCTTCCGGCGTGCTCGCGTGGGGCGGCGTGTTGACGATCAGCGGCGCGACTCCGGACACGAACCTCTACCCCGACTGCGGTGGCGATCCCTACGCCTTCGGCGCGTCGACCTTCCTCGTGGCATGGCAACGCGACGCGGCGGCCGGTCGCCAGATCGTGTATCGCAACGTCGACACCAGCGGCATCTTCGTGCAAGCCGCGCCCGTCGTGCTGGACACGAACTCGGGCGCCAACTACGCCAGCGTCTCCAAGGGCAATGCAGCCAGCACATGGAGCATCGCTTGGGCGCGCTGCCCGTTGTCGGTGACCAATTGCGACGCTTGGTACGCTGCGGTGGACTTCACCGGCGGCGTGTCCTTGTCGGCGAGGCCGATCGCGGCCACGGCGTCGGCGGAGAACAAGCCGCGTCCTTCCTCGCGCCTGAACGGCGCCGACAACCGCTTCGTGCTCGTGAACGAGCTGGTGGTCGGGTCCGACACGGACCTGCAACTGCGGCTGATGCGCACCGATGGCACGGTGCTCTCCACCAAGCTGTTCAGCGAGCTGGAAGGCCGCGCCTTGTCGGGAGACTACGGCCTCGCGTCGATCGACGCGGACGGCACGCGGTTCGTCCTCGGCTACACCCTCCAGGGCGCTCCGGACGATGTGCGCGTCGCGGCGCTGGGCATCGTCGGCGACGAGCTGGTGCTGGCCGAGGATTCGCAGGTGCCGGGCGCGGCCGGCACCGACGTCGAGGAGAATGTCGTGGTCTCCTCGCGCTGGTCTTCGGGAGGCGCTGCGGGGCGCAGCCTCTGCACCTGGACGCGCTCGGCGAGCGGCACCTTCAGCGGCGACATCCAAGGCGCCTTCTTCGAACCGCAGGCGGGCGGCGCGGTCGTGACGTTCTGCGCGGGCGACGGCACCGGCGTGGCGTGTCCTTGCGGCAACACAGGCGCGGCCGGCTTCGGCTGCGGCACCTCGGTGAACTCCAGCGGCACGTTGCTGACGGCCACCGGGTCCGCCTCGACCGGCGCGGACACGCTGGTGTTGAACCTGCTCGGCGCGCCCATCGGCGTCGCCACCTTGTTCTTCCAAGGCACCACCGCCTCGGGTGGCGGCGCGGGCGTCGTGTTCGGCGATGGCGTGCGCTGCGCCGCGGGCACGGTCATCCGACTCGGCATCAAGACCACCGTCAACAGCGGCCTCTTCGGCGGAGTCGCGTCCTATCCGCAGCCGGGCGACCAGGCGATTTCGGTGCGCGGCGCGGTGCCCGCGACCGGAGCGGTGCGCCTGTACCAAGCTTGGTTCAGGAACAGCGCGGCGTACTGCACCTCGTCCACCTTCAACCTGTCGAACGGCCTGCGCGCGACCTGGTTGCCGTAGTCGGCGGCGCGTCGCGTACGGCGCAACGCTCCGAAAGGGCGCAGGGCCAGGCCCGCGTTGGCGGACCGGGCCCTGCTCTTGGAGCGATGCGATCGGCGTCGCTCAGGGGCAGGTCGTGAACGCCTGCCCGATGTTCACCGCCGCAGGCGTGTAGTCGATGCCCGGGATCGCCCATTGGAAGTGGTTGCGACCGCAGCCGCTGCCGATGAGCTTCAGCGTGTTCTCGCTGCCCGCCAAGCTGCCGGGGATCGTCGTGCTGGTCGTGCCGGCGATGAGGCCGTCCACCGCGGTGATCGGAGCCGTGCTGCTCGAGCTGCCGCGGTGGGTGACGAAGTCCAGCACTTCCACCTGCGTGCCGACGACCCTGACGAACGCGTAGGCGCGACGCACGGTGCCCGACAGGCTGCTCGTGAGTCGGACCACGCCCAGGCCGCCGCCGAGGTTCGGCGCCTGCGGGTAGCCCGCCGTCTGGGTGCCGAAGAACTTCCTGTCGTATTGCTGCCCGTTCGAGTTGAAGAACAGGACGCTGTAGCTCGCGTCCAGCACCGTGCCCGCGGGCGCGGCGACCTCGATGTAGTTGGTGCCGCTGCCGGTCATGTAGAACTCGTTGAAGAAGAAGCGGCTGCCCGCAGGCGGCGGCGCAAGCGTGGTCGCCACCAGCGTGTTGCTGGCGTTCGACAGTCCGACGGCGTTGATGGCGCGCACATAGAAGCGGTAGGTCGAGTTCGGCGCCAATCCGGTGCGCGTCGCGGTCGTCGCGTTGGCCGCCAGGTTCGTCGTCGACCAGTTGCCGGGAACGGCCGGGTCGAGGCCGGGGTTGAGCTGGTACAGCACATACCCGGTTTCGTTGCTGGCATTGTCGTTCCACGCCAGCGCGATCGAGTTCGCGGTGGTGCTCGTGGCGCGCAGGTTGGTGGGCGTGGCGGGCGTGCTCGGAGCGAGTTCGGTCGTGACCACGAGGCGCATGCCCAGCACGCGCAAGGTGTTGTTTGTCAAACCCGCTTGACGACGCAGCTGGAGCTGGAGGCCGTTGATCTTGGCCGCCGTCCAGTTGGCGTCCAGGCTGGTGATGTCGCCCGTCGATCCCAGTCGATCGGCGCAGACATACACCCCGCCCACGGCGATGCTGTTGAAGCTGGGCGAGTTGCGCCAGCCAGTGTCCAGGCCGTGGGTGGGCGCGAAGGCCCGGAAGCCCACGTTGGCGGTCGTGTTCGCGTCGTAGCGCAGCGGCGCCTCGACCTGTACGCGCGTGATGCGGTGGTTCGCGGGCAGTGTGAAGTTGGCGAAGTCGACCGCGGTCAGGGGCGTGGTGTTGCCGTTGACGGCGTTCGTCGAGTACTGGCACGAACTGGTGTTGCAGTTCGTGCACGTGGGCGCGCCCGCGGCGTAGCTCTCGTTGGTCCACGGGGTGGTGCTGGCCGGGACCGAGGTCTCGGGCACGCTCGTGGCCCACAGGTTGAACACGTCCGCGCGCGACGGGACCTGGGCGGCGGTCAGCGCGAGGAACGACAAGGCGAGAGCGCGGAGCTCGGGGAGGCCGCGCAAGAGTGACGGGAGTTTCATGTGTGCTGGATCGGGATCGAGACCGGTGGAGCGGGGCGGAAGGCACGCTGCCTTCGCTCCCGCGCCCTCGAAAGCGCGCGGCTCCCGGATTCCTCATTCCCAATCGCGCCGGAACCTTGGCGGCGGCCAGGCGCTCGGCTGCAACCCCATGTCTCCCGGCACCTTGCGTGCGGCCGGCGACGCCCAAGTCCTGCGTCGACGCTCGTTCGACGCGGTCCGCCCCGACGGTGTCAAGCTCCGGCAGAATCCACGCCGTGCCTCGACAAACAGTCGCGCAGCGACTTCTGCGCGCGCAGCAGCAGCATCGAGGTCGCGTCCGGCGTGCGGCGCAGTTCGGTGGCGGCTTCGCCGATGGAGAGCCCATCGAAGAAGCGCAGTTGCAGCACCAGCCGGTGGCTGTCCTTCAAGGCGTGCATGCAGTCCGCGACTTGGCGTTGGAGTTCGTCGCGCCGCAAGCGCCGACTCGGAGTCGTGCCTCCATCCGCCGGCTCGGGGGTGTCCTCCTCCTGCAGCGAACCATGCTGGTCCGCCAGTCGCGCCCGCAACCTGCGCGCCTCGCTGGCCGCCGCCCAGCGTGCATGCTGGTACAAGAGCCGGCGGAAGTGCGCGGCGTCGGCGACCCGCGGCAGGCTCGGCCGCACGCGCTCCAGGACTTGGGTGCGGAGGTCTTCCGGATCCATGTGCCGCATCAGCCACGGACCCATCACCGAACGCGCCAGCAGCAGCATTCGCTCCATGTAGCGCTCGCACAGTTGGTCGACCGCCGCTCCATCGCCTCGGCGCGCTCGTCCCAGCAGGTCCTCGGTCCCCCCGGCATCCGGTTCGCTCCCGAGCAGGTCGACCGCGTTCGGAGTCTCGTCGGGCTGGTGCGCGTCCTGACGTTCGGGCTCTCGGCCCGCTCCTTCGTGCGCGCTCAGCACGCCACGCCCTTCTTTCGGAGGCACTCCTTGAGCTTCGCTTCGGCGCGTCCAAGCAACATGACGGCCGCCTCCTCGGAGCGCTCCATCTCGGCCGCCACGTCCCTGTACGCCATGCCCGCCTGGTGGCGCAGGTACAGCACCGTGCGGTGGTCCTCGCTCATGGCTCCCAGGCACTCGGAGTAGAGGAACATCAGCTCCTCCTGCTGCGCCGGCGCGGACGGTCGCGTGCCGCGCTGCTCGAGTTCGATGCCCGACTCGGCGTCGATGGCGACTTCCTTGGCTGGATCGCGCTTGTCGGTCGCGCGCTTGCGCGCCGCGTCGACGACGACCTGCTTGGCCAGGCGCGCGAACAACCAACGCAAGTGCGGCACGTCGGCGATGCGCTCCACCTGTCCGATGCTGCGCAGCATGACCTCCTGCTTGAGGTCCTCGGCTTGGATCGACGCGGCCAGTCGGGCGCCCATCTCGGCTCGCACCCAGGTCAGGATGCGCGTCTCGTAGCGCGCGTACAGTTCGTCGATGGCGCTGCGTTCGCCGGCCTGGATGCGCGCGAGGATGTCGCGCGTGTTGTTCGGCTCGGGATCGTCGTGGACCGATAGCGAGGTGCCGACCATGGTGGTGGGGGGGGGAAGCTTCGCCGGGAAGGAACAAGGCGAAGCGCCCGCGGAGTCTAGCATCGACGCCTCGCGTCGCGCCTCAACAGTCGACGCCCTTGGCGCGCATGCATTCCTCGAGGCTGCGTCGTGCGCGTTCGACGAGCAACGCCGCCGCCTCGACGGCCAGGCGCAACTCCTCGGCCACCAATCGAAACGGCAGGCCCAGCACCACGCGCAACCCCAAGGCGCGGCGTTGCTCGCGCGGCAAGGAGGCCAGGCAGTCCTCGTAGATGTCCATCAGGTCGTGGTGCGTGATCTCGCCTGGTGCCTCGTCGGGCGGGGCGCCGCCCTGCGACTTGGATCCCGCCATGCCGCCGCGCCCGCCGCCGTATTCGCGTCGCGCCAACCGGACGACGAGGTGCGCGGCGGCCAGACGCACTTCGTCGCCGTGTCGCGCGCGTGCGGCCATGCCGGGCAGCTCCGCCTCGACTTGCCGCCACACCCTGGCCCAGTCCGCTTCGGCGATGCGGCGCTGGTCGAGTTCGATGCAGACCCACGCGCGCAGGCGCGACTGCCACTCGCCCAGGATCTGGGCCAAGGCCGTCGCGGGATCCTTGGGGCTGTCGCCGGGGAAACCAAGCGGACTCGAGGGAGGCGTGGGAGTGGGCATGCGTTGCTCCTGGTCGTGGCGCGCGTCGCGTCGTCGCGTGGCGCGCCCGGGTGCGCATCATGGAACGACTCGGATGGCCGCGCGCCATCCAAGTTGCGGATAGGCCAGCGCCGGATGGAAGTGCGTGCGGCGTTCGGAGCGGGCCAGCGCAGGTCGGTCTGCGTATCCCGCGCCGCGCACCACCCGCGCCATCGACTCCGGATCGTCCACCAGTCCATCCTCCGGACGCGGAGTCGAGCCTTCCGTCGACGCGTCGGCGCACCACTCCCACGCGTTGCCTTGCATGTCATGCAAGCCGAAGGGATTCGCGCGCCACGAACCCAAGGGCGACAACGAGGTGGAGGGCGCGTCGTCGAACCTGAGATTCTCGTTGCCGCGCAGCGACTCCTCGTCCTCTCCGGTCCACCACGGCGTGCTCGTGCCTGCGCGGCAGGCGTACTCCCACTGCAGGCTCGTCGGCAAGGAGCCCCAGCCCAGGAAGCGCGACCACGCCTCGTCGATGGCGTGCCAACTGACGTTGCCGGCGGGCAGCAACGCTTGCTCGTCGCTCGCCGTGCCATCGTCGCGCATGGCGTAGCGGGTCCACTGCGCGCTGGCCATCTCATGCTTGGCGAGGAAGAACGGCGCCAACTCCACCCGCGAATCGGCCTGGCGCGACCTGACGCCCACCGCCTCGCCGAGAGACGCGGCTCCGCCCGGCAGCAGCACGAAGATGATGCCGGTGTCGCGCTCCAGCACGAGGCGACCCTGCGCGTCGCGTCGCGGCCGTCCTGCCTCGTCCACCGGAGGCTCGGCGCCGGTCTGCAAGTGCACGAACTCCCACAACCCGCTGGCGGGATCGCGACCCAGCGGCAGCAAGCCCAGTTGCTTGCCCAGTCGTTGGCCGCTTGGCCAACGGATGCCCGCGTACCTCGGTTCCTTGGCGACGCCGTCGATGGCTTCGGCCCAACGCTTGCGGGCCTTCGAGCCCAGGGCGGCCTCGCGCGCGACGGCGAGTTGCTTCTGCAGTTCCACCAACCCGAGCTCCAGCATCGACAACTGTTGATGCCACCATTCGTCCTGCGAGTCGGCGAAGCGCCAAGTGCGGCGCTCCTGGCAGCGCGCCTCCAACGCCTTGATGCGGCCTTGCTCCGAGGCTTCGAGCGTGGTCAAGCGCTCGGATGCCTCGCGCGTCGCTTGTCGCAGGCCCTCGAGTTCGTCGCGTCGCTCGTCCCGCCGCTCCGGGCTCCAACGCTCCAATTCCACGCGCAGCGAGCGCGCCCAGTGTTCGATCTCCGGCCGAATGTCCAAAGGCGCCTCGGCGAGGGCGAGCTCCATGTCCGGCCACGCTTGTTCCGGTACGCCGAAGCGGTGCAGCGCCCATGCACGCGCCGCGTGACTGGCCGCCCGCGTCGCGTCGTCGGCTCGGGCGACGGCGCGTTCGGCGCACAGGAACGCCAAGTCCTCGCGGCCATGGAGCTGGGAACCATCCGCGCCGCACCAGTCCAAGACCAGCTCAGCCAACTCGGCCGCGCTCGCTTCGCGCAGCAAGTCAAGCTCGGCCTCGGTCTCCGCGTCGGACGTCTCCGACCTGCGCCCCGGCCATGGAGATTCGCCCAGCATGCGCTCCATCCACAGCGTTTCCCCCTCCAGCAGCTCCCGTTCGCGCCGCACCGCGTCGATGGCCGCCGCCGCGGATCGGCGCAGTTCCTCCAAACGCGGACGATCGGGATGCGATGCGAAGTCGGCCTCGCGTTCCGCTTGGGTCCAACCGCGGACGCCTGGCGACGACCGCAGTTTCCTCAACTCTTCCTGCACGGCCGCGAGGTCGGGTTGCGCGGCGAGTTCGCGTCCCTCCTGCGCCGGCGGCCCCTCGACGAGCGCTTGCGCCATCTCCATCCACCACAAGTAGGCCGGCTTGCCCAGATTGGCGAGTTGGCTGGTGTCGCGCGTGGCGGCGCGCAGCCGCTCGACCTCGAGGATCAAGCCGCGCAGCTGCAGGCCTCGCTTTTGGGCCCGCAGTTCCTCGGCCAGGCCGCGGGCCTCCAACTCGCGACTGTTCGCCAGCACGAGGTTGCGGCTGGCCTCCTCGGTCTTGGTCTCGGCCTCCGTCGTCGCCACTTCGGCGCGCCTCGTGGCCTGTTCGGCCTCGCGCGCCTTCCCGGCGGCGTACACGCCGGTGAGGAGAACCACCACCACGAACAGGGCCACGGTCGAAGCCAATACGCGGTGGCGCTGGATGAACTTCTTCGTCTCGGCCCACGCTCCGGTCTCGTAGGCGGAGACGGTGCGTTGCTCGATGTAGGCACGCAGGTCGCGCGCCAAGCCGACGCAGTCCGCGTAGCGATCCGCGGGATCGTGCGCCATGGCGCGCTCGCAGATGGCGACCAGTTCCGCCGGCTGGCGTGGCGCCAGCTTGCGCAGCGGCCTCGGCGCTCCGGCTTCCATCCGGCGCACGAGCTCCAGCGGCGGCAAGTGGCGTTCGTCGGTCTCGAAGTAAGGCGTGCGGCCCGCCAACAACTCGTAGAGCATGGTGCCCAACGCGTACACATCGCTGTGCGGCCCGATGAGCCCGCCGTCCTTCCACTGCTCGGGCGCCATGTAGGGCGGCGTGCCGCGTCCGGGCATGCTGCCGACGAAGCCGTCCATCAGCTCCGATTCGCGGGGTTGTCCTGCCTGGCCATCCTCGGCGGAGCCCGCACGCCCCTCCCGTCCTTCGGCGACGCGCGCGAGCCCCCAATCCATCACGCGCACCTCGCCAAAGGTGCCGATGCGGATGTTGTGCGGCTTCAAGTCGCGGTGGACCACGCCCTGCGTGTGCACGTAGGCCATCGTTTCGGCCACTTGCAGCAGCAGGCCCACGACACGCGTCGTCGTCCAGTCCGGGTCGCCCGTGCGCGCGAGCTGGTAGATCTCGGTCAGGTCCTGGCCGCGAACAATGGGCATCGTGTAGTACGCCGCACCCTCGGCGTCGATGCCGGCGTCGTGCACGGTGGCGACGCCCGGATGGTCGAGCAGCGCCGCGATGCGCATCTCGCGGCGGAAGAGGGGCAGCAGCCGCGCGGCCCGATCCGGGTCGCGGATGCGCTTGTACGCCACCACGCGCCCCAACAGCAGGTCGCGCGCCTCGTGCACGACGCCCATGCCGCCGCTGCCGATGCGCGCGCCCAGCTCGTAGCGCGTCGTCGGCGGCCCGAGCTCCGACAACTCGCGCCGCGCCGACGCGGCCGCCGCGCGTTCCAGCGCCTCGTTGGCGCGCGAACCCAACCCAGCGAGGCGCAGCAGCGAATCCAGCCGCGAGTCCACTTGGTGTCGCCGACGCAGGTCCTCGGCTTCGCGCGGATGCGCCGCGCAGAAGTCCTCGAACGACCCGGCCTCGCCGCGTTCGTGCGCAACCACCCACTGCGCGTACAAGCGCTCGATCGGCGAGTATTCGTTGTCGTCCTGCGCGGCGTCCACGAGCTCTCCTCGACTCTCCCTCAGCATGGCATCCCGTGGTCCGGAAGTGTCGCGCCGAACCGATCCGCCCGAGGGCGCGCGCCAAGTCGTTCGAGCGGATCCATGACTGGTCCGGTCCGGCGACCATCCGGCATGCACCGCAGGACATCCGCCGAGGCGCAAGGCGCGCCCCGGCGAGCGATCCCACCCGGCCTTGCGGCGCGCTCCACGGCGGCGTACTCGCACCAACCAGCCCGGACCGCGGTTGGGGCCGCGGTCTGGGCGGTTTGGGCGCTCGAGGATCGATCAGGGGCAGCCGACGAAGACCTGCCCGACATTGATCGTGCCGTTGGTGGCTTGCAGCGAAGGCGCGCTCCATTGGAACGCGCTGCGCGTGCAACCCGAACCAACCAGCCGCAGCGACTTGCCCAGGCTTTGGCCGTAGAGCGTGTAGGGGATGGCCGTGCTCGTGCGGTTGGCCAAGTACGGATCCTGCGCTTCCACCGTCATGGGCGCCGTGGCGCTCGAGGAGCCGCGATGCGTCACGAAGTCGAGCAGCTCGACTTGCGAACCGTTCACGAAGCGCACGAACGCGAAGGCCGCCCGATTCGAGGGCAGGATCTTCTGGATGCGCACGACACCCATGCCGTTCATCTGGTTCGGAGCGACGCTGGCGCTGCTGCCGGGATGGTCGAACCGGATCAAGCCGTCGGGGAAGTTCACGCCCGTCTCCAGGCGGCAGCGGTTGCTGCTCGTGGCGCCGGTTTGGGTGTACTGGAGGACTGCGTAGGTCACGCCCGGCTGCCCGAACAGCACCGTTCCGGCCGGAGCGGCGATTTCGATGTAGTCGTCGGAACCCTCGGTGCGGATCTCGTTGATCCAGAAGCGATTGGCCGGCGGCGGCGCGGTCTGCGTGGAGGCCACCAAGGTGTTGCTGGCGTTGCTCGAACCGGCCGCGTTCACCGCGCGCACCATGAAGCGGTACGTGCCGCCGGCGAGATTCGAGCGCGTGACGCCCGTGGAGTTCACCGGCAGGTTCACGCTGGTCCAGTTGCCCGGCGCATTCGGGTCGAGGCCGGGATTCAACTGGTGCAGCACATACCCGGTCTCGTTGCTGGCATTGTCGTTCCACGCCAAGGTGATGGAACTCGCGGTGCTGCCGGTCGCGCGCAGGTTGCTCGGGGTGTTGGGCGCCGTGGGGACGGACTCCGTGGCGACGATGATCTTCATGGCCAGCACGCGCAATGTGTTGTTTGTCAAGCCCGCTTGACGCCGCACCTGGAGCTGCAAGTTGTTGACCTTGGCCGCCGTCCAGTTCGGCTCGATGCCGGTGATGTTGCCGTGGGGGCCGAGTCGTTCGGCGCACTCGACCACGCCGTTGCCCTGGCCGATGGTGTTGAAGGTGGCCGAGGACAACCAACCGGTGTCGATGCCGTGGTTGGGCGCGAAGGCGCGGAACCCGAGGCTGGCGCTCGTGTTCTCGTTGTACCGGCAGACCACTTCCACCTTGACGCGGATGATGCGTTCGCCCGGAGGCAGGACGAAGCTGGCGAAGTCGGTGGCCGTCAGCGGAGTCGTGTTGCCGTTGACGCTGTTGGTGGTGAATTGGCAGGCGCTGGTGTTGCAGTTCGTGCAGGTCGGCGCTTGCGTGGCGTAGGCCTCGTTGTTCCACGGAGCCGTGCTGGCCGGAACGGAAGTCTCCGGCACGGCGCGCGCCCACAAGGTGTGGATGCCGGCGAAGGCCGCGCCGGCGTTGAAGGACATGGCGACGGCGACCGTCGTCAGGAGCATGGACTTGAAGGTTCTGCGGGTCATCGAGTTGATCTCCATCCGGAACAGGCGAAATGCCCGCGGCCGGCAAGCAAGAAGCGCTGCGCAGGTCGGCTTCCTACGGTCCAAGTGGTCGATTTCCGCCGGTCGGCAGTTGCGTGCGCCAATCCATTTACGGCAACGCATTACGACATGGTTTGGTGGCGCCCCTCCCGGCTTGGGTGGCGCCCCCGCGAGTCATCGGAAACG
>JBKDQQ010000141.1:0-28847 GCA_046341775.1 Planctomycetia bacterium | reverse complement strand
GACCAGGCGATGCGTCCGTCGAGGCGGAACCAACCTGACTCGACGTGCGACGCGCCGAGGATCTCGCCGGGCGCGTTGTTCGTCGTTTCGAGGAAGCTCTGCGCGAAGGCCGGCGAGATGTCGACCAGCTTGCGCCGCGTCCAGCAGCGGAAGGTCGTCTGCGCCGAGTAGACTTCTTCGTTGTCGTTCTTGAGCAGCACATCGACCAAAGCGTCGAAGCTCGTGCCGCCCGAGAGGTTCAAGAGCACCAGCTCGCCCATGCGTTCGCTGTAGGACAGGGCCGGCTGGCTGATGCCGTCGATCTGGCCGAGGAAGCGCGGAACGAGCAACACATCCGGCGCGCAGGCGTACTCGCGACCGTCGAGGTCGCGCAACCCGTCGCCGTCGAGGTCGGTCGGTTGCCCGTCCGCGGGCACCGCGCGGAACGACCACGGGCCCACGCCGAACGACACGGTGTCGGCCCCGTCGATCGCCAACAGGTCGCCCACGAGGTGGTCGTGCGCGATGGCCGCGCCGCCGGCGGGGGACTTGGCGAAGCAATAGAGGTAGCCCGAGCCGTAGTCGGGCGCGTGCGCGCGCGTCGCCACCGTCAAGGTGTCGTTCGGCGTCAACAGGTGCGTGCGATTGAACTCGAGGCACGGCAGCGGCGCGCCGTCGATCGACTCGCGCGCGATGTAGACGAACTCGACCGCGATGGGCGTGGTCGGGCTCGTGTTCGTCACCGTGGCGAGCGTCGTGCGCCCCGGGAGGTTGTCGTAGAACGGGAACACGAGCAGGCTGCCCGGCGTGCGGTCGGGCGTGGGGCACTCCACCGGTCCCGGCGGATCGCCGGCGCCTTGGATCGTCAAGTCGAACAGGACCGGCGTGATGGGCGAGTTCGCCGGGCGCGCGAGGCGCACGCGCACCTCGACGAATCGTCCCGCCACGCTCGCGAGCGGCGCGCCGTTCGTGGCGTCGACGAAGGGGAGCCCGCCGAGCGTCGCGCCGTCGTCGCCGGCGCGGAACTGCACGACGAGGCTCGTGCCGACGGGCGTGCTCTCGTTCCAGGAGATCGACGCGTACGGGTTCGCCGCGATGGTCGAGTCGTAGACCACGCTCCACTCGCCGTTCTGCTGCTGCAGCAAGCGGGCGCTCAAGCCGGTCATGTCGGCGTAGTTGTAGGGCACCGCGCCCGCGCCCAAAGGCACGGTCAGGTCGACGCTGTTCGTCGCCGGGTCGATGCGCTTGAGCGTGTCGCTGTTCGTGCACGCCACCCACACCTTGCCCAGTCCGTCGATGGCTACGCCGCGCGGTGAAGCTCCATCCGCGCCCAGGGCGATCGTCGCGCACGCGGTGCCGTCGGGTCGCAGGCGCGAGACGGCGCTGGCGCCCGATGCGGGCACCCACGCGTTCAGGTCGGCCGGCGTGATGGCGATGGAGCGGTTGAGGGTGCCGCTGCACGTGGCGGCGGGGAACCCGGGCAGGATCGCGCCGGATCCCGAGAGCTTGAGCACCTGCTGTTGCAGGATGCGCGTGACCCAGATCGCGCCGTCGGCGCCCAGGCCCAGCCCGTGGTTCGCGCCCGTCGTGATGCAGGTGGAAGTGCCCGCGGCGATGTCGTGGCGCAGGATCGTCGTCGAACCTTCGCCGCCGCTCGACCACAGGATGTTGTTGGCGTCGATCACGCCGCCATGGCCGCCGCAGGGCGGCGCGAAGGTCGACAGCACCGCTCCGGTCGTGCCGTCGAGCTTGTTGAAGAGCTGCGTCGTCCCGGGGAAGCCGCCCACCCACACGTCGTCGGCCGCGTCGACGGACACGTGGCGGATGTTGATCGCGGGCGTGCGTTGGTAGACGACGATGCACTCGTCGAGCGCGTCCTCGACCAGCGCCGTCGGGCCGCCCGCGCCGTCGGTGACGTCGGGCCATGCCAGCACGTCGCCCAGTCCGCGCGAGGTGCGGATCAAGCCGTCGCCGTCGCGGTCGACGCAGGTGTTGTAGAGGAACGGGCCCTTGAGGTACTCGCCCGCCGCGTCCGGTTGTCCAGCGGAATTGACACGGGTCCCGCCCAACACGACGCCGATCTTGACGACCGATCCGGCGACGCCGCCGCGCAGGCTGGACGCTTCGCCGCGGTTGCCGACCCACACGTTGCCGCGCGAGTCCACGCTGGTGCGCGAGGGGTTGCGCCCGAGGCCGTCGGGGGAGGTGGCGTACTCGCCGAGGATCGCGCCCGTGAGGGCGTCCACGCGGATCAGCGTGCCGCGGCCGGATGCCGCGATCTGCACCAAGGGCAGGGGACCTGGTTGGCCCAGCGCGTTCAACTGCAACTGGTCCGGCACCGCCGTCGCCGTCGTGTTGAGTCCCAGGCCCTCCGCGAAATCGGCGGTGGTCGTGTAGGTCTTCGTCGTCTGCCCGTGCGAGCGGGCGGCGAACGTGGCGGCGAAGCCCAAGCAAAGGGCCGCCGCACGGAGGGTGCGGTTCATGTTGCGGTACTCGTGGCTTTGGAGAGACGAGCGCTGCGCCCGGTTGCGGGAGGGCGCAAGGCTGGTGGAGATGGAAGGATTGAAACTTCCTAGGCCATCCCCGTCAATGGAGGAAATCGCATTGATTTGCGCGGAGCGGGTGCAGGCGCCAACAAGCTTCGACCTGCACGACGCTTGCGCCCGCGCCCGCAGCCCCGGTGGAAGGCCTCCCGCCCTGTCTGCGCAGCGCTTCCGATATCCTGCGCCCAGATGACCATGACTCCCGCTTGCGCGACTCCCGAATGCGCGTCGGCGCCTCAGCCGGAGCGACGCCAAGCCCTCGTCACGGGCGCGGGCGGGGGCATCGGCCGCGCCATCGCCCTCGAACTGGCGCGCGCGGGTGGCTTGGTCGTGGCCATGGGCCGGCAGGCGGACAAGTTGGCCGAGACCCGGCGTTTGGTGCGCGACGCTGGTGGACGTTGCGAAGTCGTGGTGGCCGACCTCTGCGGAGGCGACTGGCATGCTCCCGTCGCGCGCCTCGCGCCCGAGCTCGACACGCTCGTGCACAACGCCACTTCGTTCCCCGCCTACGGCAACCTGGAAGACGTGCCGCGCGCTCAATTCGACGAGGTCCACGAGACGGTCGTCGCCGGTCCGGCGCGCATGTGCGCGCACCTGTTGCCCGCGCTGCGTGCGCGACGCTTCGGTCGCATCGTCTTCGTCGGCTCCATCGCCGGCACGAACGGAGCTCGTCGGCAAGCCGCCTACGCATCGGCCAAGGCGGCGCTGCATGGATTGGTGCGGTCGCTGGCGCTGGAGACGGCGCGCGACGGCATCACGGTCAACCTGGTCGAGCCCGGCCTCGTGCTCACGGAACGGGTGCTCGAGGCCATCCCCGCGGCGACTCGCGCCGCGTTGGTGGCGAGCACTCCGATGGGACGGCCGGCGCGGGCGGACGAAGTGGCCGCCGCGGTGGGCTTCCTGGCTTCGGATCGAGCCTCGTACATCACGGGGGCGACCTTGCCGGTGACGGGCGGCTTGGGGTTGGGCCTCTTCCCACCGCAGCAGCCCTGACCGCGCACGCCCGGTCGCCGCGCGACGCAGGGGGGGGGCGGCCAAGACCCTGCGGAAGGAAGTTGCACGATCAGTTCGGTTGTCGTCGTCGGCACCGTGCCGTGCGCGGCAGGTTTCGCCGGGCGCCTGTAGACTTGGGGGCATGGCCCGCCACCCCCTGCGCCACGCCCTCGCCGTCCTCGTCGTCGCGTTGGCTTGCTTCGTCCCCTCGGTCGCCGCGCAAGCGCCGGAGCTGCGCGCTTGTTGGCTGACGCACTACAGCTACGTCGGCAAGACCGAGCCGCAACTGCGCGCCATCGCGCAGAACATCCGTGCGGGCAACATGAACATGGTCTATGTCGGCATGTACTCCGGCCAGCAGACCATGTGGCCGAGCAAGGCCTACCAGGCCGCCGGCGGCACCTGGGTGTCGAACACGGTCGATTGGGCGCGCGACATGTGCCGCATCATGCGCGAAGAGGGCCTGCTCGTCGGCGCGTGGTTCGAGTACGGCATGGCCGTCGGCTACTCGACGCACCCGATCGCCGTGGCGCATCCGGATTGGCTGGCGCGCGACGCGACCGGCGACGCCGTCACGGGCGAGAACGGCGGCTTCGTGTTCCTGTCGCCGGCGTCGCAGCCGGCGATGGACATGTTGAACGGCATGGTCAAGGAACTGGCGGAGAACTACGACTTCGACGACATCCAGGTCGACCGCATCCGCTGGGGCAGGAAGAGCACCGGACGCGAGTACGGCTACGAAGCGCCCTGCGTCGCCGCCTACCAGGCGCAGTACGGCACGACGCCGCCGAGCAACGTGAACAACACCCAATGGGTGAACTTCCGCGAGGGGCTGGTCAACGCGGCGATGCAGCGCTTCCACAACACGATCAAGGCCGCCAACCCGACGATCGTGGTCTCGAGCGCGCCGGTCGGTTCGTACGGCATCACCCAGCACATGCAGCGCTGGTCGTCGTGGCTCTCCGGGGGCTACATCGACCTCGTCATGCCGCAGATGTACATGACGACGCTCTCGTCGTTCCAGACGGAGTTCAACACCTGCCGCACGCAGGCCGGGACGAACGTGGCCAAGCTCGCCGTGGGCTACCGCGCGCAGGAGGACAACGACTGGTCCTTGGTGCGCAGCCAGATGAACTACGCGCGAGGACAAGGCGTGTTGCACGGGTGCCTGTGGGTCTACCACCAGTACACGGCCCAGATCGCCATCCAGGACGAGATCGCCAACCTGCCGCTCGCCGGCAATCCTTGGAACGCCGCCGCCTACAACCCGTTCGACAACGACCGCTCGGTGCAGCGCGTGGCGGACAACTCCGACGGCGCGACCATCTATTCCGAGCTTGGCACGTGGAGCAGCTCGGCGCAGTCCGACTACCACCGCTTCAATTCGCGCGTGGCGCAAGGCGGCGCGACCGCGATCGCGAGCTTCGCCACGACCGTCTCGCGTTCCGGCTCCTACGACGTGTATGCATGGTGGACGGCGTCCTCCAACCGCGCCGCGGCCGCGCCCTACCGCATCCTGCACGACGGCGGAGCGACGGTGGTGGCGGCCGACCAGCGCGTGAACGGCGGGCGCTGGAACCGCCTCGGTCGCTTCATCTTCCGCGAGGGCGGCAACGCCGTGCGCGTCGAGCTGTCGACCGACGGCGTGGGCGGGGCCGAATACGTCTCGGCCGACGCCATCAAGCTGGTGCACACGGCGAACGGCGAGAACGAATGCACGGGCGCGGTCAACTCCACCGGGCGCGGTGCGTTGGCGGGGTACGCCGGCTCGACGAGCATCGCAGCGAACGACCTCGTCCTCATGGCGAGCGGCTTGCCGCCCAACGGCGTGGGCTTGTTCTTCTACGGCAGCACCGCGTCGCAGACGCCGTTCGGCGACGGCTTCCGCTGCGTCGGCGGCTCCATCTCGCGGCTCGGTCCTCCGCAGCAAGCCAATTCGCAGGGCGCCACGATGCGCGTCGTGAACTACCTCGCGCCCCCGGCCAATTCGGGTTCGGGCTTGATCGGCGCGGGCAGCACGCGCAGGTTCCAATACTGGTACCGCAACGTCGGCGGTCCGGGTGGCACCGGATTCAACTTGAGCGACGCGCTCGTGCTCGACTTCAAGCCCTGACTCGACTTCAAGTCCTGACTCGAGTCGAAGCCCAGACTCGAGTCGAAGCGCGGGCCGCCGCGTCGCCCGCCGCGGCCGGTGCTGTCAAATCGATTTGACAGAGGCCTGCTCGACCACCGCGCCGCACGACGCCAGCAGCTCGCCCAGCCAGCCCGCGGCGCGCTCGGCGCGTCCGGGCAGGGCGTTGGTGCCCCACACGATCGCCAAGGCGCGCCGCGTCTCGCTCGTCGTCTTCGTGCGCTGGGCGTCCTTGACGGCGTTGGCGCACGGACCTTGCGCGTCGCGGAGGCACAGGAGCCCTTCGAGTTCGATCACCTGCCCGGAGGCGTTGAAGGGATAGCTGGTTCCCGCGGGAGCCACCGCGACTTCCAGCTCGCCCACGACCCGGTCCAGGTCGACCACGCTGATGGGCAGCCCGCTGTGCAGCGAAACGGCGTTCCCGGCGTCGACCAGGGGGTTGATGCGCGGCAGCCCTTGTTCCAGCGCAGCCTGGGCGAGGTACTCGCTGGACGGCTTGCCGCGGCCCGTGGGCTTGTAGCCGGCCTGCCGCAGGAGGTCTCGCACCGCCTTCTTGGTCGCTTCGTCGCTGGCGAGCGGCGCCGAGGTCCCCGGCAGCAGCGCCGCCCGAAGGCCTTCCGAGGCAAGGACCTCGGACAATGGCTTGTCCAAACGGATGGACAGGACGGCGACCTCGAGCAAGGGGTGGGGGTGCACGGAGACGAGGGTCATGCGCGGCAGTCTAGCCGCTTCCAACCACCCCCCCCGACGGGGGGGCGCGATCGCGCGCGTCGATGACGGTGGGAGCAGGGCCGGTGGGGGCTGGCTTGGAAACTCGTTCCACCTCCTGCGCGACCCTCGTCGCGATCGCCGTGGGCTCGGCTGGCGCGGATGGCGGGAATCGGCAGTTCGGGTTAGCCTTCATCCACCGGCACGCAGCCAGGATCCGTGGCGCGGCTGGTCACTCCCTCTCCCCACACCATCCGATGAAGCAGCTCCACATCCTCGCCACCTCCGCCGTCCTCGCCTCGGTCGCGGGCGCCCAGATCACGCAGATCACGATGTCGCCCTACGGGATCGAGGCCAACCTCGACATCCTGTGCGCGCAGGCCGGCAATCCCGAGTACATCGGCAACAACCCCGCCGCGGTGGCGTGGGACGGCGTCAACGCCTGGGTCGCCGGGTACAACAACTCGGGAGCCGCCGCGAACATCGGCATCTCCTACGTGCAGGCCGCCTCGTCCGCCCCGGCGTTCAGCCCGGCCTTCGGCCAGATCAACTGCCCGCCCCAGCGTGGATACTCCGGCCTCGATGTGCGCAACGGCACCGTGCTCGGCGCCTGCGACACGGGCGCTTCCGATCCGCGCGGCATCGTGGCCTACACCTCCACCGGCACCCAGCTGTGGCAAGCCGCGGCGCGCGGCTCGTCAGGCGTGGCCTTCGACCCCGACTTCAACGCGGCCCTCGGCGGCGGCAGCGGCGCGGGCTGGATGACCTTCAGCTCCGGTCGTCGTTCGCTGAACGACTTCCTCACCGGCGCCACGCTGTTCGACACGAACAGCGGCATGGTCATCGACCCGGGCCTCGGCACCTTGTGGCGCGACACCGACTTCGACCTCTCCACGGGCGATGTGTACCTGCGCGTCAGCAACACCGTGGTCAAGGCCACCCGCAACGGAGCCAACTCCGTGGCCGGCGCCCTCCAGATCGCGGCCGGCACCTCGGCGCCGTTCGTCGGAGGACAGAACATCGCCTTCGTCGACGCGCCGTTCGGCGACTTCGTCATCTGGAACGACCGCAGCGGCACCGCCCTCGGCCAGCAGTTCTCGACCGTGATCCGCGCCACGGACCTGGCGGGCAACGCCATCACGCTGGATTGGGGCTCCTTCGCCCCGTTGACGGGCACCGGCTGGTACGACTTCTCGTACGACACCGCCAGCAACACGCTGTGCATCTCGGACTTCACCAACCGCCGCCTGTACTTCTTCCAGCCGACGGTCACCGTCAGCGGCACGCCGTTCTGCTTCGGCGACGGCACGGGCACGGCCTGCCCCTGCGGCAACGCCGGCCTCGCGGGCAATGGCTGCGCCAGCTCGGTCAACGCCAACGGCGGCAACCTCGCCGTGTCGGGCCTCGCCAGCCTCGCCGCGGACGGCATCGTCCTGTCGGGCTCGGGCCTGCCGAACAGCAGCGCGCTGTACTTCCAAGGCACGCTGCGCCAGTCGGGTGGCGCCGGCGCGTTGTTCGGCGACGGCCTGCGTTGCGCGGGCGGCACGGTGGTGCGCCTCGGCACCAAGGCCAACGTCGCGGGCGCTTCGCAGTACCCGGCGGCGGGCGACTTGACCGTGTCGCAAAAGGGCCTCGTCACCCTGCCCGGCACGCGCACCTACCAGATCTGGTACCGCAACGCCGCGGCCTTCTGCACGGCTTCGTCCTTCAACCTGACGAACGGCTTCGAGATCAACTGGCTGCCCTGATCCCGCCAGGCTGTCCAGTACTCTGGACAGCGGTCCAAGCGACCCCCTGGTCCGGCCCCGGAGCGCGCGCTCCGGGGCCGGATTGCTTTCTAGCTTGGTCGATCCGCCGGGAAGTTGTCCGCCGGGAATCCCCGCGCGCGCTTTCGAGAATGGCGATCCGCGGCTTCTCCCGCCTCGCCGACGCGCGTGCTTCGCACCCGCTCCACTCCCGCCACCTCCGAAGCGGCGTCCCCGCGACGCCGTCGCACCATGACCGCCCTCCTGCGCCATCCCTTGCTGCTCGCGCTGTTCGCCTGTCCCGTCCTGTCCACGCGCGCCCTCGCTGCGGACATCACCGTCCAACCCGGCCAGAGCATCCAAGTCGCCATCGACGCCGCCGTGGACGGCGATCGCGTGCTGGTCGAGCCGGGCACCTACTCGGAGGCGATCCAATTGCGCGGCAAGCGCATCGAGGTGCGCTCGACCGGCGGGGCGGCCGTCACCATCCTCGATGGAGCGGCCTTCGCCACCAGCATCGTGCGCGCCACGGGCGAACCGCTGGGCGCGGTCTTCGCCGGGTTCACCTTGACCAACGGCCGCGGCGTCGGCGTGCCGTCCAGCTACGGACTCGACTACTACGGCGGCGCCATGAACTGCTCGGGCGGCACGCGCCTCTCCATCGAGGACTGCCGCTTCGTGCACAACGGATGGAACAGCGGCGGCTACAACAATTGCACCTTCGGCGGCGCGATCTACTGCGGCGAGTCGCAGATCACGCTCGTGCGTTGCCTGCTCGTCGACAACTTCGCGTGGGCCTCCGGCGGCGCGAGCTTGTCGAACGGCACCGGCTCGCTCATGACCTTCGACCGCTGCACGGTCGTCGCCAACATGAGCACGAACTTCTTCGGGCCGCAGGGCGGCATCGGCATGGCCAACGACGGGGACGTCCTCGTGCGCGATTCGATCGTGTGGGGCAACTTCGGCAACCAGATCGACGCCTTCGGCTATCCGTACAACCAAGGCTGCGTGGCGACCGCCGCATGGAGCTGCATCCAGAACGGCTTCGCCGGCACGGGCAACATCTCCGTCGATCCGCGCTTCGTCTCGACGGCGACCCTCGATTACCGCCTGCAGCCGAACTCGCCCTGCATCAACGCCGGCGATCCCGCCGCCACGGCCGATCCCGACGGCTCGCGCCGCGACATGGGCGCCTACCCATTCCTCGAAGCGCCGGCGATCGAGTGCGTGGCGCGCGTCAACTCGGCCGGCTGCACGCCGCAGATCGGCTGGCTGGGGTGGCCGAACCTCGGTGGCGCCGACGACTTCCGCGTCACGGCCTCGAACGTGATCACCAACACGAACGGCGTGCTGTTCGTCGGCTCGAACGCGGCCGCCACGCCGTATTTCGGCGGCACCTTGTGCGTCGGCGGCACCGTGTGGCGCGGACCGATCCAACCCACCAACGGCTCGGGCGCGTGCGGCACGATGATGATCACCTTGTCGCACCAGTGGTTCATCGACCGCGGCATCGCGCCCGGCACGACCTTGCGCGCGCAGTTCGCCTATCGCGACCAGGGCTATCCGCTCGGCTCGAATGTGGGCACGACCGACGCGTTGCGCTTCGTGCTCGGCCCCTGAGCCGGCCTCTGGAGGATCGCGATCCCGCGACGACCGTCGCGCGCGAGGCTGCGCCTACGCGCCGGTGGTCGTCGCCATCGCGGGATAGTCGGTGTAGCCGCGCGGCCCCGGCGTGTAGAAGGTGGCGGGATCGGGGGCGTTGAGCGCCGCGCCGCCGCGCAGGCGCGCCGGCAGGTCGGGGTTGGCGAGGAAGCTCGTGCCGAAGGCCACCGCGTCGACCGCTCCCGCGGCGATGGCGGCATTCGCCTCGACGGCGTCGTAGCCCATGTTGGCGACGAGCACGCCCTTGTGCCGCGCGCGCACCGGACCGAGCACATCGCCCTTCTGCCGTCCGAGGAAGTCCCCGCGCATCATGTGCAGGTAGGCCAGTCCGCGCGGCGCGAGCGCATCGGCGAGGTGCGTCGCCAAGCCCACCGGGTCCTCGTCCTGCATGTCGTTGTAGCTGTTCAGCGGCGACAGCCGCAGGCCGACGCGATCCGCGCTCCACGCGTGCGCGACCGCATCGACGACTTCCAGCAGCAGGCGGGAGCGGTTCGCCACCGATCCGCCGTACGGGCCGGCACGACGGTTCGAGCCGCTGCGCAGGAACTGGTCGAGCAGGTACCCGTTCGCGCCATGGATCTCGACGCCGTCGAAGCCCGCCTCGCGCGCGTGGCGCGCGGCGCGAGCGAAGGCCTCCACGATGCCCGGCAGTTCCGCGTCGGCGAGCTCGCGCGGCACGACGTGGGCGACCTTGCCGGTCGGAGTGTGCACCTCGAAGCCGCGGATGGCGATCGCGCTGGGCGCGACCGTGCCGGCTCCGTCGTTGAACGCGGGATGGCAGGCGCGTCCACCGTGCCACAACTGCAGGAAGATGCGCCCACCGCGGCGATGCACGGCCTCGGTGACGAGCTTCCAGCCGGCCACTTGCTCGGCCGAGTGCACCCCGGGCTCGGAATGGAACGCCGAGTTGCCTTCCACGATCATGGTGGCCTCGGCGATGATCAACCCGGCGGAGGCGCGCTGGGCGTAGTACTCCGCCATCAAGGCGTTGGGCACATGGCCCGCGCTGGCGCGACAACGCGTCAGAGGCGCCATGAAGACGCGATTGGGGAGTTCGAGCGGTCCGAGACGCAGGGGCGTGTGCAGGTCGAGTCGCATGGCCGCGGCATTCTAGGAGTCGACGACGCCGGCGACCACGGCTCGCGCGTGCGAAGGAGTGCGAAGCGGCGAGGGTCGTGCGCCGCTCGCCGTCAGCGCGCGGATTCCACGCCGAGCAAGAGCCGCCTGCACCAAAGCAACAACGGCATCGCGCCCGCCCACGACAAGCCGACCACGAACGCGTAGCGCCACGGATCGTCGTCGAGCCGCAGCGCGCCGGCCTTGGCGCCCGCGAGGTAGCTGAGCGGCGCGCCGATCGCGCCGAAGGCCGCGCCGAGCCAAGGCCTGCCCAGCATCCAGCGCATCGATTCGCCGAAGACCGAGCCGAACAGCGGCCACAGCGGCAGCAACCACAGCGGCGCGAGCGAAGGCGCCAGCGTCGAACGCGACTCGATGGCGCCCAGGGAGACCTGCAGGTTGTCGACCACGAACCCCAACGGCAGCGTGGCCGCGAGGAACAGCCACTCGCGCGGGCGGTCCTTGGCGATGCGCAGATGGACGACGAGGATCGCCGCCGTGGCGAGGGGCCCGACCCAGTAGGCGCGTTCGGCCGCGCCCAAGACGCAGGCGAACCATCCCGCCTGGAACATCGCGAAGTTCCACAAGCTGCGCATGGAGCCGATGGTCCGCTTCGACGGGCCTCGCGGCAAGCAAGGACTACTTCGCCGTGGTGAAGGACCACGAGAGGAACACGGGTTCGTCCCCCTCGGGCGTCACGGCCACGGCGCGCAACTCGACCTCGTAGCGCGCGCGCGGTTGCAGCGGCGCGTTGGGCCAGAAGAACACCGCTCCTTGGTTGTCCGGGCCGCGACGCGGAGCGGCGGGTCGTTCCGGATGGAAGCACTCGCCTTTGACTAGCTTGCCGGCGCGATCGATCACAGAGAGCGAGAGCTTCGTCCAAGGCGCATCGCCGAAGTAGGCGGTGATCGCCGTGCCGCGCGTGGTCGCGAAGAGCTCTGGGCGCTCTTCGCTGACCGGCCACTCCGACTCCGCCGTACAGGGCACCGCTTCCTGCCCCGGAGCAGGCACGATGCGCGGCAGTCCGAACTGCAAGCCGCCCTGTCGGCCGGCTTGCACCCAGGTGTAGCCGACGCGTCCGCCATGTCGTTCAGGCTGGCGGTTCGTCATGCTCGCCGCCGCGAAGCCGGGTGTCGGATCGGCCATGAAGTTGGCTCTGTTGAACGCAGACCGGAAGGTGGGTCCGATCGCGGCCACCACCGTGTCGACGGGAGCGAGCAGGCGCGTCGCCTTCGCCGCCGCGTCGCCCTCGGCCGTGTAGCCGGGCCTGCCGGGCTTCTCGGCGAGCAAGTCGCCGTCGTTGCCCGCCGTGGCCACGTAGAGCGCGTGCTTCTGGAGGGCGAGAGTGGTCGCCAGATCCAATCGCATGGGGGACTGGCCGACGATCATTCGTTGCCGGTTGAACTCGGCCATGCCTTCCATCGTGCCCGTGTGCACGCCCGAGGGGGCGGGCACGATCGCGCCGGAGAACCGCACGCTCTTGTGGTCGCCGAAGTTCTTCAAGCCGACGAGCCGGGCGTCCACCTGCACCAGCGGATCGGCCCCGCACGGATGCCACGCCGAGTCTTCCAGCCTGAGCCAGTCGTGCTCGCCCAGGTGCAGCCCGTCGAGATCGGCGTCCAAGGACTGCAGCACTCGCCCCTCGACCACCGTCTGCTGCACGGCGCCGGATGTCGCGTGCCACGCACCACGCTTGCGCCACAGGACGAGCGGCCAACGAGTCCCGTCGACCACGAGCTCGACGCGCGCGGGCTTGTCGTTCGCCAACGGCTTCCACACGGCGCCATCGCCTCGCTCGTCGATCTCGAGCTTGCCTTCGCCCTTGGATCGCACGCGGCCCGCCAGCATGTCCCTCAAGCGCGTCTGGATCGGATTGACGGCCCGCGCGACGGGCTCTCCATCGATCCGCCACTCGCACGCGGGCGGCGTGCGCGAGAGGGCTTGTTGCTCGGTCGGCTTGAGCTGCAGGACCAAGGATTGCGCTGGTTGCGCCGCTTGAGGGCCTTGCGCCGGCGCGCGAGGCGCGGAGAAGCACGGGGCGGGCTGCGCGAAGCAACCGAGCGCCAAGGCCGGGAGCACGAAGCAAGTCCGCAAGCAAGCGATCATGCGCCCAGCCTAGTGTCCGGCCGGCGCGACGGCGAGCGCTCGCGGCCGATCAGCCGAGTCGCGGCAGGATCGGGTCCCGACGGTTCTTCGGCTTGGCGAACAGGAGCTGGACCGAGCCGATGGCGCGTTCGGCGAAGCCGCCCTCGCAGTAGCACAGGTAGTAGGTCCACAGGCGCGTGAAGGCCTCGGACTGGCCCAGCGCGCGCACGGCAGGAAGGTTCTCGTGGAACCGCTCGCGCCACAGCCGCAGGGTCGTGGCGTAGTGGGGCGTCATGTCCTCGAGGTGCGTC
The DNA here is from genome assembly GCA_046341775.1 of Planctomycetia bacterium. GTDB lineage: Bacteria > Planctomycetota > UBA1135 > UBA1135 > SXXH01. The sequence continues at coordinate 15,574 of JBKDQQ010000141.1, read as the reverse complement.
AGCTTCAGGTCGCTGGACTTGGTCGCGGCGCCGAGGATGCGCGTGATGCTCGGGATGGTCGAGCCGGGGAAGACGTAGCGTTGGATGAAGTCGACGCTGCGCGCGGCCTCGTCGTACTGCTGGTCCTGGATGGTGATGGCCTGGATGGCGCACATCCCATCCGGCTTCAGCAGCCGGCCCAGCGCGCGGAAGTACTCCTCGTAGTACGGATGGCCGACGGCCTCGATCATCTCGACGCTGACGATGCGGTCGTAGGACCCGCGCAGGTCGCGGTAGTCCTCCTCGAGGACCTCGATGCGATCGGCCAACCCGGCGGCCTGCACGCGCTCCTTGGCGAGCCGATGCTGCTCGCGCGAGATGGTCGTCGTCGTCACCCGGCATCCGCGCGTCTGCGCGGCACGGATCGCGAAGGCACCCCAGCCCGTCCCTACCTCGAGCAGGTGGTGCCGCGGTCCGAGGTCGAGCTTCTCGCACAGGCGGTCGATCTTCGCCAGGGAGGCCTCCTCCATGGTCGAGTCCTCGCGCTCGAAGATGCCCGCCGAGTAGGTCAGCGTGGGATCGAGGAACAGCTTGTAGAACTCGTTGCCGAGGTCGTAGTGGGCGACGATGTTCTTCCGGGCGCCGCGGCGAGTGTTGTCGCGCAGCAGGTGGTACGCCTTGTGCAGCGGCGCGGCGAGGCGCGCGAAGCCCGTCTCCATGCCGTCGACGAGCGCGCGGTTGCGCGCGAAGATGCGCACCAGCGCCGTCAGGTCGTCGACGTCCCACATGCCTTCGATGTAGGCCTCGGCGGCGCCCACCGTGCCGCCCAGCGCGACCAGCGGCCACATGGCCGGATCGCGCACGACCACTTCCGCCGAGAGGTCGAACTCGCCGCCGCGGCGGCCGTAGGTCCGCGCCTCGCGCCCGTCGACGAAGCGGATCTCGCCTTCCGCGAGGCGCGACAACTTGCCGAGCACCGCGGCGCGCGCCGCGGATTGCACGGGGCCGGCGCGCGACACGAGGGCGCGCGAGGACACGGGGAAGCGCGTGGCGTCGATCAGGGTGTTGCGGACGAGGGTCTGTGCCATTTGGGGTGCTCGAAGAAGGGGATGCGCTTCAGCCAGAGGCGCAAGGCGTGCCAATGGATGGCGGCCACGACCTTGCCCGTGATCCAGGGATGACGCACGAGCGCGAGCGCCAGGTTCGGCCCGGTGGCGGGCTTCCGGCGCAGGCACAGCGTCGCGTCGAAGACCAGCTCGCCGCCGCGCCGGTTCTCCATGTGGACCACCACGCGGCCGGGCGGGGTAGCCACCAGCCAGTCGTAGTCCATGTCCATGGGCAGGAAGGGCGAGACGTGGAAGTCCTTCTTGAAGCGCCAGCGCCAACTGCGGCCGCGTCGTTGCGCGTCCTTGACGTGCAGGCAGTAGGCGCGCCGCTCGAACCACGGCGTGTTCGTGATCTCGGCCACCACCGCGCGCAGATCGCCGCGCTCGTCGTGCAGCAGGTAGAAGCTCACCGGATTGAACACGTGCCCGTAGTGGCGCAGGTGCGTCAGCACGAGCACCTTGCCCCGCGGGCGTTCTCCGTGCTCCCGCTCGACCAATTGGCGCGCCGCGTCGCCGAGTCCAAGCTCGCGCGGAGCGAGGTAGTCCTCGCGACGGTAGCGCACCGGGGCCGGGCGACGGGCCGACCACAGCCAGCTGCGCCGGCACAGCTCCTCCGGATCGTCGCCGTCGAGGCCGGCCAGGTACAAGGCGTGCCTGAAGGCGTGCGGACGCGGCGCCCGACGGCGATGGCGCACCTTGCCCTCCCAGAGGCAGGTGGCTTCGTCGCCGCCGTCCCGCGCCACCGTCGGCGCGCTGTCAAAAGTAATTGACACGTTCGCCGCCTCGGCCTTCACGCCAGCACCGCTTCCGCGGCGCGGGTCCGGCGCTCCGGCGCGGCGCCCGGCGCCTTCAAGTCGGAGATGCGCCGGCCGAAGCGCTCCGCCACGGCCAGGGCGCTCTTCACGCCGTCCTCGTGGAAGCCGAAGCCCCACCAGGCGCCCGCGTACCACGTCCTGCGCACGCCGTTGACGTCGGCCCAACGAGCCTGCGCCGCCACGCCGCGCGGGCTGTACACCGGATGGTGGTACACCATGCGCCTCAGGACCTTGGCGGGATCCACCGAGGATTCGTCGTTGAGGGTCGTGAAGTACTGCCGGCGCGCGTCGAGCCCCTGCAGCTTGTTCATCCAATAGGTCACCGCGCAGGTGCCGTCGCGTTCGCCGCCGAGGTGGTGGTTCCAGGCGGCCCACGCCAGCTTGCGCCGCGGCATGACGGCCTCGTCCACGTGGAGCAGCGCGACGTTGCGGCGGTAGGGGATCGCCCCCAGCACCTCGCGCTCCGCCGCGGAGGGGTCGGCGAGCATCGCCAACGCCTGGTCGCTGTGGGCGGCCACGACGACCTGGTCGTACGACTCGACCCGTCCGAGGCTCTCGACCTCCACGTGGTCGGCGTGGCGGCGGATGCGCGAGACCGGCGCGCCGGCGCGGATGCGGTCGGCCCACGGCGCGCGCAACGCTTCGTGGTAGCGCTGCGAGCCGCCCTCGATCACGCGCCAAGTCGGACGGCGATCGACCGAGAGCATCCCGTGGTTCTCGAAGAATCGCGCGAACCAGCGCGCCGGCACCTCGCGCATGGAGGCCGCGTCCGCGCTCCAGATGGCCCCTGCCATGGGCAGGATGTAGCGCTCGACGAAGGCGCGTCCGTAGCGCCCGCGATCGAGGTACTCGCCCAGCGTCGTCCCGTCGTCGGGCGCGTCGAGGAGTCGCCGCGCCTCCTTGTTGAAGCGCAGGATGTCGAGGATCATCCCGTGGAACGAGGGCCGCAGGATGTTCGAGCGCTGCGCGAAGAGCGTGTTCAGCGTGTGGCCGTTGTACTCGAAGTCCTCGTCCTTGCTGCGCACGCTGAAGCTCATGTCGCTCGCCTTCGTGGCGACGCCGAGCGTCGAGAGCAGCTCGATGAAGTTCGGGTACGTCCAGTCGTTGTAGACGATGAACCCGGTGTCGACGCGCACGGTGCGGCGGCCGCCGGGCCCGTCCTCCTCGATGTCGTGCGTGTGCGTGTGGCCGCCCACGCGCTCGTCGGCCTCGTGCACGACGATGTCGTGCGCGCCGTGCAGCAGCGCGGCGACGAGCGCTCCGGAGATCCCGGTTCCGACGATGGCGACCTTCATGTCCGATTTCTACGCCCGTCGGTGGCGTTCGGATGCGGCGACGGCCGAGCTGGCGGCCACGGGCGCCCGGCGCACCTTGGGCGCCGCGGGACGGGCCCACAGCCTACCCCGCCGACCCTCGGCGTCCGCCGTCCAATCGGATGCGGGCGGTTCGGCGCGCGCGGCGCGGCGGGCGCGACCTCAGCGGTCGGCGCGACGCATGTCGAGGACGTGCGCCGGGACGGGCCTCAGGTCCCAGACGAGGCCCAGCCACGACAAGGCCACCAGCCCGTACCAGGTCGGGTCGTACTCCCACCAGCGGAAGCCCTGCCGCGCGGTCATCGGGTAGTGGTGGTGGTTGTTGTGCCACCCTTCGCCCAGCGTGATGACGGCGAGGATCGGGTTGTTGCGGCTGCCGTCCTTGGTCGCGAAGCGGCGCGTGCCGAAGACGTGCGAGAGCGAGTTGATGGTGAACGTGCCGTGGTAGAGCACCACCGTCGACAACACCGTCCAAGCCAGCAGCTGCCAGCCGTCGACGCCCAGGTGGGGCGCCCATGCCTGCAGGGCCTCGCCCAGTCCGAGCGAGCAGGCCAGCAGCAGCGCGGGCACGAGGATGTCGAACCGATCGAGGACGCGCAGCTCGGGGTACTTGGCGAGGTCGGGGACCTCGGCGAGGTGGGTGGGGAAGTTCGCGCGCGAGCAGATCCAGCCGATGTGGCTCCACAGGAAGCCGTGGTGCAGCGGCGAATGCACGTCGACCGGTTCGTCGCTGTGGCGATGGTGGCGGCGATGGTGCGCGGCCCACCACAGCGGTCCGCGTTGGATCGAGGAGGCGCCCAGCAGCGCGAAGGCGAACTGGCCCGCGCGCGTGGTCTTGAAGGTGCGGTGGCTGAAGTAGCGGTGGTAGAAGCCCGTGATGGCGAACATGCGCACCACGTAGAGCGCCACGGCCCAGCCCACGGCGAACGTCGACCAGCCGGTCCACAGCACCGCGAAGCAGGCGAGGTGCATCAACGCGAAGGGGATGCAACGCACCCAGTCGACGCGCTGCGGCTCGTCGGCGCGGATGTGCTCGCTGCCGGCCCATGAGTCGAACCAGCGTACGAGGGCGATCGAGCGCGCGGGCGCCTCGGGCGCGGAAGCGCGTGCGGTGGGGGCGGGGGAGGTCATCGCGGGCGGGGCGGGAGTCGGGCCGGAGCGTCGCGCCGATCCCCCTCCGCGCCTACGGGCGCCGGAAGAGGTAATGGCTGACCATCCATTCCTGCCCACCACGATAGTTCCAGAGCTCCGCGCACGCCATGAAGAACACGCGCCAGCGCTCGATCCACGCGGACTCCTTGCCGGCGCCGTACACGGCGCGGAAGAGCGGCTCCACCGCCGCGCGGTTGCGGTCGAGGTTCTCCAGCCACTGCTCCGAGGTGCGTCCGTAGTGCAGGCCCGAGACGCGCCAATGGTCGACGATGCGCAGGTCGTCCTGGAAGTAGAGCAGCAGGTCGTCGGAGGGCATGTTGCCGCCTGTGAAGAAGTGGCGCCCCATCCAATCGTCGGAGCCGGCGGTCTCGAAGGGGTAGGCGTATTCCTTGTGCGTGAAGATGTGCACGAACAGCTTGCCGTCCTGTCGCAGCCACGACGCGACGCGCCGCAGGAGCAGCTCGTAGTTCTTCATGTGCTCGAACATCTCGACCGAGATGACGCGGTCGAAGCGGCGCTCGGTCTGGAAGTCGACCATGTTGCAGGTGACGACCTCGAGGTTCCTCGCCCCGCGACGCTCACGCTCGGCCTCGATGTGCCGGCGCTGCACGGCGCTGTTGCTGACGGCGAGGATGCGGCAGTTCGGGAAGTGCTCCGCGATCCAGAACGACATCGATCCCCAACCGCAGCCGAGGTCGAGCACCTCCATGCCGTCCTGCAGTTGCGCGCGCTCGCACGACAGCTCGAGCATGGCCTCTTCGCCCTGGGCGAGGTTCTCGCGGCCCGTCGGGTAGTAGCCCGACGAGTACTTCAGTCGCGGCCCCAGGCACGACTGGTAGAACTCCGTCGGCAACTCGTAGTGCTGTTCGTTGGCCTCCTTCGCGTGCACTGCGATGGGCGAGCGGCGCAGCTCGGCCACGAAGGCCGCCAGGCGCTGGCGCTGCGCCTCCACGTCGCCCATGTCCTCCTCGCGCAGGCGGTCGGACAGCAACTTGCGGATGCCCATGCGCAGCACCGCGTCCGGCACCCGGCCCGCGTCGATCAGCTTCTCGTACCACATCGTCGTGCGTCCTCCTTGGTCGCGGGCCGGAGCGGCCCGCGCGTGTTCAGCGGCGCGGGAACCACGGCACGAACACGCTCGTCGTGCGCTGGTACTCGCGATAGTCGTCGCCGCGCGTGCGCAGCGCCTGGGCCTCGGTGGCGGGGATGCCGGTGACCTTGAACAGCAAGTACAGCATCAGGAGCGGCGCGAACCACGCGATCCATCCGAGCGGCGCGCTCGTCGCCAGCAAGGCGAAGCCGATCCACGCGCTCCACTCGAAGAAGTAGTTCGGATGGCGCGAATAGCGCCACAGGCCCGCGCGGCAGGTCCTGCCGCGCGCGTCGGGCCGGCGCTTGAACCGCTCGAGCTGCGCGTCCGCCGTGGACTCGCCGACCACGGCGACGAGCACCACGGCCGCGCCGAGGAGCTCCGTCCAATGGAACGCGAGATCGGCGTGGAACGCGGCGAGCAGGAACGGCAGCGAAAGGAGCGCGTCGAGCAGCGCCTGCGCCAGGAAGAAGACGAGGAACTTGGAGTCGGCCGAGTCGCCCCACGACGCGCGCAACGTCGCGTAGCGCCCGTCCTCGCCCTTGCCGACGCGGTGGCGCAGCAGGTGCCAGGCGAGGCGCAGGCCCCAGGCGCCCCCGCACAGGGCCACCATCCAACGCCTGCCGGCGGGCGCGTCCGACAACGCCGCGTAGAGCATCGCCAGTCCCGCGAGGTTCGCGGCCCAGGCGATGTCGACCGCGGTGGCGTCCCGCGTGCGCAGTTGGCGCAGCCACAGCACGAGCATGGTGGCCGCGGCCAGCGCCGCTCCGACGACCAGCGCCTGCCATTGGGCGGGCTGCAGCAGGGAGGTCGTGGGCATGGGGAGGGCGGCGGCCAAGGGACCGCGGGATCCCGTATACGCGAAGCGAGGACGCGGTGGATGCACCGCGTCCTCGAACTCGCGGGCCGCGTCGCGCGGCCGGATGCGGGCCCGTCGAGCCCGCGCGCCGTCACTGCAGCCAGCCGCGGCTGATGTAGTCGTTCATCGTGATCACGAGCATGATCAGCAGCCAGAAGAAGCCCGAGGCCACGAACAGCCAGGTGAGCTTCGAGGCGTACTTGACGTGCATGAAGTACAGCACGACGAGCAGCGCCTTGGCCGAGGCGATGACGAGGGCCACGATCACGTTGAGGGCGCCGAGATCGATGGTGGCGCTCCAGACCGTGACGATCGTGCCGACGACCAGGGCGAGGAAGACGCCCCAGTAGATCGACAGCGGCATGACATGGTGGCCTCCGGCGTGGCCGGCGGCGCCGTGGGCGGGATCGTGGTCGTGGGCCATCTCAGTGTCCTCCGGTGCCGGCGCCGAGGCCGCTGGTGTGCGCTCCGAGCAGGTAGAGCATGGGGAAGAGGAAGATCCACACGAGGTCGACGAAGTGCCAGTACAAGCCGGCGTTCTCGATCCCCACGTAGCGCTGGGGGGTGTAGTGGCCCGCGGCCGCGCGCTTGTAGATCCACGCCATCAGGATCAGGCCCACGATCATGTGGAAGGCGTGCAGGCCCGTCATGGCGAAGTAGATCGAGAAGAAGATGCGCGCCTGCGGACCATGCTCGCCGAAGTGGGCGACGTCGAAGGTCGGACCCGGCATCAGGTTGACGTGGTACTTGTGCGAGTACTCGAAGTACTTGACCACGAGGAAGGCCGCGCCGAAGACCATGGTCAGCACCAGGTTGCCCAGCATGACCTTGCGGTTGGCGGTCTGCGCGCCGCGGATCGCCAGCGCCATCGTCAGCGAGGAGACGATCAGCACCAGCGTGTTCAGGCCGCCGAGCTTCCAGTCCAGGTTGGAGCTGGCGAGCATGAAGGCCTCCGGATACAGGTTCCGGTAGACCGTGTAGGCCGTGAACAGGGCGCCGAAGAACATGACTTCGGTCACCAGGAAGGCCCACATGCCGAGCTTCTCGGACTCCTCCTGCTGGGCGAGGTCCTCGAAGTGGTGCGAGGCCGGCGGGAGGACCCCGGCCGGCATCGCGTGCGAGTGGTCAGCGGACAACGGAGGCCTCCTTGCCGTGCTTGGCCTGGCCACGACCGTAGTCGTAGGCCTCTTCGTCGACGACGGGGATGGATTCGAAGTTGTGGGTGGTGGGCGGCGACTGGATCTTCCACTCGAGGCCGGTGGCCTTCCACGGGTTCGCGCCGACCTTCAGGCCGAACTTGACCGACCAGAGCATGTACACGAACACGATCAGGTAGCCCGCTCCCATCAGCGCCGCGCCGGCCGAGGACAGCAGGTTCAGCTGCGCGAACTCCTCGGGGTAGTAGTGGTAGCGCCGCGGCATGCCCATGAAGCCGAGCACGAACTGCGGCAGGAAGGTCAGGTTGAAGCCGACGAAGATGTTGATGGCGGCGAAGCGGCCCCACCACTCGGGGTACATGCGCCCGAACATCTTCGGCCACCAGAAGTGGATGCCGGCCAGGAACGCCATGACCATGCCGCCCACCATCACGTAGTGGAAGTGCGCCACGACGAAGTAGGTGTCGTGCACGTGCAGGTCGATCGACATGATCCCGAGGAACAAGCCGGTCAGTCCGCCGATGGTGAACAGGCCGATGAAGCCCAGCGCGTACAGCATGGGCGTCGTCAGGTGGATCTCGCCCTTGTAGAGGGTCGCCATCCAGTTGAAGACCTTCACGGCCGAGGGCACGGCCACGAGCATGGTCAGGATGGAGAACACCAGGCTGGCGTAGGCCGACTGGCCCGAGGTGTACATGTGGTGTCCCCACACCATGAAGCCCAGCACCGCGATCGCCATCGAGGAGAAGGCCACGAAGCTGTAGCCGAAGACGCGCTTCCTCGAGAAGCAGGCGATCACGTCCGAGATCACGCCCATGCCGGGCAGGATCATGATGTACACGGCGGGGTGCGAGTAGAACCAGAACAGGTGCTGGAACAGCACCGGGTCGCCGCCGAGCGCAGGGTCGAAGATGCCGATGCGGAAGACGCGCTCGAGGGCGACGAGGAAGACCGTCGTCGCGATCACGGGCGTGCCGAGGATCATGATCAGGCTGGTGGCGTACTGCGCCCAGATGAACAGCGGCAGCCGGAACCACGTCAGGCCCGGCGCGCGCATCTTGTGGATCGTCACCAGGAAGTTGAGGCCGGTGAGGATCGAGCTGAACCCGGTGATGAACACCGCGATGGCGGCGAGGGCCACCTGGCCGTTGGCGTAGGTCGAGCTGTAGGGCGTGTAGAAGGTCCAGCCCGTGTCGATGCCGCCCGTGACCGCCGCCAGCAGGGTCAACACCCCGCCGACGATGTAGATGTACCAGCTGAGCAGGTTGATCTTCGGGAACGCCAGGTCGCGCGCGCCGATCATCAGCGGCACGAGGAAGTTGCCGAGGATGGCCGGGATCGACGGGACCAGGAAGAAGAAGATCATCACGACGCCGTGCATCGTGAACAGCTTGTTGTAGGTCTCGCTGTCGACCACGTCGCCCTTGGGCGTGGCGAGCTCGAGGCGCATCAGGCCCGCGAAGGTCGCGCCGATGATGAAGAACGCGACGACCGAGATCAGGTACAGGATGGCGATGCGCTTGTGGTCGACCGTCAGCAGCCACGACTTCCAGCCGTAGCCGTCGGACCAGAAGCTCTTCGCCTCCTTCTCCCCGTTTGCGGCGGGAGCGACCGCGTGCGTGGTGGCCATCTCAGTTGCCGTCCTTCTTCTTCAACGACTTGATGTACAGCGCGAGTTGGATGATCTGCTCTTCGCCGAGCTGGCCGGCGTAGGTCGGCATCACGGGTTCGTAGCCGGCGACGATCTTCGCCATCGGGTTGAGGATCGATTCGCGGATGTAGGTGTCGTCGACGAGCACCTTCGCGCCGCCCTTCAACTCCTCCTCGCGTCCGAACAGCCCGACCATCGAGGGGCCGCGCGCCGGGGCGCCGCCGATCATCGTCTGGCCGTCCTCGATCGGGTGGCAGCTGGCGCAGCGCATCGATTCGAACAGGTTCTTGCCCGCGACCTCGGGCGCCTCGCCGGTCGAGCCGGACAGCCAGCGCTCGTACTCGTCCTGCTCCATGACGGTGATGCGCCCGATCATCTGCGAGTGCTTCGTGCCGCAGTACTCGGCGCAGAAGATGTGGTACTCGCCGACCTTCGTGGGCTCGAACCACATCTGGCTGTAGCGGCCCGGCACCACGTCGCGCTTCACGCGCATGGCGGGGATGTAGTAGCTGTGGATGACGTCCTCGGAGGTCATCGTCAGGCGGATGGGCCGGCCGACGGGCACGTGCAGGTTGTTGATCTCGCGCGTGCCGTTCGGGTGCTGGCCCTTCCACATCCACTGCTTCCCGGTGATGTACATCTCGACCGGGTTCTCGGGCACCTTGCTGTGGCGCATGTAGAGCGCCGTGCCCCAGGCGAAGATGCCGATGACGATCACGAGCGGGATGCCGGTCCAGACCAGCTCGAGCAGGATCGAACCTTCGATCTGGGTGGCGGGGGGCGAGTCCTTCGTCTTGCGGTAGACGGAGATCAGCACCAGCACGCCGACGAAGATCAGCGCCGTGAACACGACCGTCAGGCCGACGAGGAACCACCACAGGAGGTCGTACTCTCCGGCGATGGTCGAGGCCGACTCGGGCAGCAGGGGGATGTTCTTCCACATGGTTGGTTCAGGGTCAGGCCGCGGCGCCCGCGGATCGGCGGTCGCGTCGGAGCTGGAGGATCACGAAGCCGGCGAGCAAGAGGACGGTCAGGCCGCCCAGTCCGCGCACGACGTTGGTCACGACGAAGCCGTACTTCCCGGTCTTCGGGTCGTAGTGGTAGCAGAGGAGCATCACCTTGTCGGTGAGCGATCCGATCTTGCCCGCCGAGGCCTCCACCAGCGCCAGGCGCAGGTCGCGCATGGCGAACTCGACGTCGAAGAAGTAGCGCGAGACGCGACCTTCGGGGGTCAGCACGACGATGCCGCCCGGGTGGGCGTACTCGTCGATCTCGGCGTCGTACCAGTAGCGGAAGCCGACGGAGTCGGCGAGCGCGTCGATGGACGCCTGCGAGCCGACGAGCCAGCGCCATCCGTCGGCGACCTTGCCGCCCTCGAGGCCGGCGATGTAGGTCTCCTTCTTGGCGGCCGCGAGTCCGCTGGTCTCGGTGGGGTCGATCGACACGGTGACGATGTCGAAGTCCTTCCCGACCTCCATGCCCAGCACGCGCAGGGTCTTCACGAACCCGTTGAGCACCTGCGTGCACAGCATCGGGCACTCGTAGTAGACCATCGTCAGCACGACGGGGCGCTCGGAACGGCCGAACAGCTCGCCGAGCTCCAGCTCCCGGCCCGACTCGTCCTTGAAGCGCGCCTGCAACGGCACCTGCGCGTCGAGCTTCTGGTCGAAGCGCGTGTCGCGCGTGGCGCGCGCGGGATCCTGCGCCGCGGCGTCGACGGATCCGCCCAGCCAAGCGAGGGTCGCCAGCGCGGCCGAGGCCAGCGCACCGCGCGTCGCTTGCATGGTGGATCCGGTGGGCATGTCGTGGTTCGCGTGCGGCGCCTGGGCGGCCGTCACTCCTTGGGCTTGGTCGAGGTCGGCAGGCCCTTCTTCAGCACGAGCTCCTGCGCGCGCTCGACGGGGATGTTCGCGACGCCGGCCTGGCGGTCGACCCAGCCGTAGCCCTGGAGGTGCTGCTGCATCTCGGGGCCGAAGGTCGGCCACATGTAATTGTTGAACGGAGAGGACTCCTCGAGGGAGGGCTTCTGCGCGTATTGGTTGCTCGCGGCCTTGTAGTCGATCTTTCCGTCCGATCCGGCCTTCACGATCAGCCGGCCGTGGTCGTCCCACATGATCCCGCGGAACGACTCGAGGTGCGGTCCGGGCGGGAAGGGGGAGTCCTGCAAGGTCAACGGATGCGCTTCGCTGGTCGCCTCGACGGGCGGGATCTCCTTGAGCGCCATCAGCAGCCCGTACATGGAGACCAGCGCGACGGCCGTGAACACCGCGAGCCAGAAGGCGAACTTGACGATCGGCGCGAAGGCCGCGTCGGTCGCCTCGTAGCCCGGGTGCGTTCCGTACTTCATCTTTGCCATGGTCGTGTGCTCGTGGTCGTCCGTTCGGGCGTGTGGCGGATCAGTGCTGCTCCGCCAAGGCGGCGTGGATGGCCTCGTCGTGGCGCGGCGTGGAGACCGGCTGCGACTTGAGGCGGCCGACGAAGGCCCACATCCAGATGCCGGTCAGGCCCACGGGCAGGGCGAAGTCCAGCCAGTGCGGCGCGAGGCTGTGCTCGTACATGGGCGTGATCTGCCAGTACATGTCCACGTGGCGCATCACGAGCACGAGGATCGCCACCTTCGGCACGAGGGTCGCGTCGCGCTTGATGCGGCGCATGAGCAGCAGGAACCACGGCACGAAGAAGCCGAGGAGCGCCATCGACAGGGCGACGAACTGCCATCCATGGTCCGTGCGCACGAGGTACCAGGGAGTCTCCTCGGCGATGTTGGCGGACCAGATGATCAGGAACTGCGAGAAGCTCACGTACGCCCAGAACATCGTCACGGCGAAGAGCAGCGTGCCGAGGTCGTGGAACAGGTTGGGCTTGGCGAACTGCTTGAAGGGCTCGCAGTCGCGCACCCACGAGGTGAACAGCACCGCCAGCGCCAGCACCGACAGGCCCTGGCTGACGATGAAGATCACGCCGTACATCGTCGAGAACCACTTGGGGTCGGCCGACATGGCCCAGTCGAAGGCCGCGAAGGTCATCGCCAGGAAGTACAGCACGATGCCGGGCCCGCTGATGACCTTGGCGCGGCGCAGGAAGCGCGGATCGCCGGTCTCGTCGTGCTTCTTCTGCGCGGCGACGAGGCCGAAGCCGAGCGCGAAGAAGACCGCGAAGTACAAGAGCGCGCGACCGGTCCAACCCTCGATGTTGAGGTAGGGTTGCTTGTGGAGGAGCAGCGAGTCGGCCGCCACCGCCGCCGTGTCGGTCCACGGGTACAGCCAGAAGTGGCCGGAGTAGTGCGATTCGTGGCCCCCCGAGTGCCCGCCCGCCGCGCCCGCGTCCGGATGCGTCCACGCCGCGACGAGGATCGGCACGAAGAGGAGCGCCACGAGGGGCAGGGTGCGGATCGAGGCTTCGAGCTGGCGGCGGATGGCGAGGCCCCAGAAGCCGCCGGTGAGCTGGTGGATCATCGACCAGCCGAGGCTGCCGAGGCACAGGCCCAGCGGGAACCAGAACGCGAACAGCCACGAGCGGAAGAACTGCTCGCGGTCCTGGGCGAATCCGACCCCGGCGCCCACCAGTCCGAGGACGCCGAGGAAGAGGCCGATCTTCTGGATCTTGCCGAGCTTGGCTTCGAGTTGCGGGTTCATCGGCGCGCTCATTGACCGTTCGTGGAGGAGGTCGGGATGGCGTCGAGCTTGGCGCGCTCGTCGGGCGTCAGCTCGCCGACCGCGGCGTTCTGCGACTGCTGCAGGACGCGCACGTACGCCGCGATCGCCCAGCGGTCGTGCGCCTGGATGCGGTCGGAGTAGTCGTACATGACGCCGTAGCCGTTGGTGATCACGTCGAAGAAGTAGCCCGGAGGCGACTGGCGCAGGCGGTCGATGTGGTAGCTCGGCGGGCGCTTCATTCCGCGCTGCACGATCATGCCGTTGCCGTCGCCCACGGGGCTGTGGCAGGGCATGCAATAGATCATGTAGCGCTCCTTGCCGCGCGCGACGAGTTCGGCCGTCACGGGCATGGGGAAGGTCTCGGCCGGCTTGCCGTCGACCTTGCCGCGCCAGTAGTGGTCGTCCTCCATCAGTCGGCCGCGCGCCACGGTGCCGGCGACCAGCGGACGCATGTTGCGCCCGTCGGCGAAGAACGCCGATTGGCCGTAGGCCTTGTAGCGGGGCTGGTCGTGCATGTCCTGGCGGCAGGCGCCGAGGAGCGACGCGCCGACGAGCGCGAGGGCGAGGGTCGAGGTCTTCATCGGTTGGGCACCTCCTCGATCGCGGTCGGATGGCAGCCGGCGAGGAACTCGCGCGCCTTGTCGAACTGCGGATCCTCCGACTCGATCAGGAAGAAGAAGCGGCTGCGGGAGGCCTCGTTGAAGCGCTCCACGGCGAACAGCGGGTGGTGGGGCCGGGGCAGGCCGTTGAGCGCCAGCATCCCGAACACGGCGGTGAGCGCCGAGAACAGGATGGTCGTCTCGAACATCGGCACGATGAACGCGGGCCAGCTCAGGTACGGGCGGCCGCCGATGTTGACCGGGTACTCGAGCACCGAGACCCAGTACTGCAGGCCGAAGCCCACGCAGGCGCCGAAGATGCCGCCGCACAGGACCATCAGCGGGAGGTTGTTCTTCAACCCCAGCGCCTCGGTCACGGCGTGGATCGGCATGGGCGAGAAGGCCTCGACCTTGGTGAAGCCCGCGGCGCGCGCCTTCTTGCAGGCTTCGACGAGCGGCTCGGGCTTGTCGAACTCCGCGAGGATGCCGTGGAGCGGGTGGACGTGTTCTTGGTGCGCCATGGTCGCTGGGCCCTCAGTGGCTGCCGCCGTGCTTGTGGCCGGAGTCCTTGCCCGTCGTGCCGGAGGCCGGCACGAGCATGCGCATCTCGAACATCGCGATCATCGGCAGGACGCGCACGAACAGGAAGAACGAGAACAGGAAGAAGCCGATCGTGCCCAGGTACATGCTCCAGTCCCAGAAGGTGGGGCTGTAGTGGCCCCACGCCGCCGGGAGGAAGTCGCGGTGCAGGCTGGTCACGATGATCACGAAGCGCTCGAGCCACATGCCGATGTTCACCGACATGGACACGAGGAAAAGGATCAGGATGTTCCTCCGCGCGGGGCCCCACCAGAAGATCTGCGGGACCGTGCAGTTCGTGAGGATCAGCGCCCAGTAGGTCCACGCGTAGGGACCCGTGAGGCGGTTGATCAGCATGTACTCCTCGTAGGGCGAGCCGGAGTACCAGGCCATGAACACCTCGAGCGCGTAGCCGTAGGTGACGATCAGGCCGGTCGCCAGCAGCACCTTCGCCATGACGTCGAGGTGCTTCTCGGTGATGAAGTCGTGCAGGCCGTAGGCGGCGCGCAGCGGCAGCATCAGCGTCAGCACCATCGCGAAGCCGGCGAAGATGGCGCCCGCCACGAAGTAGGGCGGGAAGACCGTCGTGTGCCAACCGGGCAGGATGCCCGTGGCGAAGTCGAACGACACGACCGAGTGCACCGAGAGCACCAGCGGCGTCGAGATGCCCGCGAGGATCAGCGAGGCCGTCTCGTAGCGGTCCCAGTGGCTGGCGGCGTTGCGCCAGCCCATGGCCAGCATGCCGTAGAACACCTTGACGGCCTTGTGCTTGGCGCGGTCGCGCAGCGTGGCGAGGTCGGGGATCAGGCCCGTGTACCAGAACAGCAGCGACACGGTCGCGTAGGTCGACACGGCGAACACGTCCCACACCAGCGGCGAGCGGAACTGCGGCCACATCGCCATCGTGTTCGGATACGGCAGCAGCCAGTACGCCAGCCACGGTCGTCCCGTGTGCAGCAGCGGATACATGCCGGCGCAGGACACGGCGAAGATCGTCATCGCCTCGGCCGCGCGGTTGATCGAGGTGCGCCAGCTCTGGCGCAGCAGCATCAGGATGGCGGAGATCAGCGTGCCCGCGTGGCCGATGCCGATCCACCACACGAAGTTGATGATGTCGAAGGCCCAGCCGACCGGGACGTTGTTGCCCCAGATGCCGATGCCGGTGAACACCAGCTTGGTGACCGTCGCGCCGAGCAGCAGCACGCCGATCGAGCCGATGCCCATCATGGCGTGCCAGCCCAGGGGCGTCTTCAGCGGCGGCGTCAGGACGATCTCGCTGATCTTGTCCGTGATCGTCGCCAGCGTGTGGCCGGGCGCGATGATCGCGTCGCGCTGGTCGTGCTTGTGGTCGGTCATGGTCTGGTCTGGGGGACTCGTCGCGCGCGCGCCCTCCGGCTCGCGCGGCGCCTTGCGGGGCGTGCGCGGACCGGCGCTGGCGCGCCGCCTCCGGGTCTGGAGTCGGGATCTGTGGTCGTGTGGAGGCCCGCGTCGGGCGTCCGCGCCGGCGGGGCGCGGCCGTCAGACGAGCGCGGGCTTCCGGTTGTGGACCTTCGCGTGGAAGGTCGTGCGGGGGTTGGGGTTCACTTGCTCGAGCAGCCCGTCGTTGTGGGGCTCGGCC
>JBKDQQ010000140.1:0-57632 GCA_046341775.1 Planctomycetia bacterium | reverse complement strand
GTCTCGGCGCGCGCTGGTCAATGCCGCGTGCTGGGCAATGCCGCGTGCTGGGCAATGCCGCGTGCTGGGCAATGCCGCGTGCTGGGCAATGCCGCAGAAAAGCGCGACGCCCGCCGATGGGGCGGGCGTCGCGATGGACGTCACCCTCGCTCGCAAGCGAGGGCGAAGCCGGTTGCCGTTCGCTCTCAGAAGCGGTAGGGCAGGCGCAGGAAGTCCAACGCCGGGATGGGCGTCGTGGCCGGGATCGGAGCGCCCGGAGCCAAGTCGGCGCCGATGTCGAAGGCCACGCGGAAGCGGATGAACCGCAGGTCGTCGTTGTCGGCGAACGTCGGGCTGTTGAGCAGCGCCACGTCCTTGACCCAGGCCGAGGTCTGCGTCTCGTCCGGGTTGCCGAAGACGTCCGCCTTGGCGGCTTGGAACTCGATCGTGATGTTCGACGAGGCAGGCAGGCTGTCGAGCACGCCGTCGGTGCTGACGCGGAAGAAGCGCTGGCGCAAGTTGTAGGCGTCGCCACCCGCGACCGAGCCGGCGAGCGGCGTGCCGCTCGTCGCCACGGTCATGGTCACGGTGCCGCCGACGGCGTCGTAGGTGGCCGCGGCCACGACATGCGACACGCCGTCGACCTCGAGCTCGAAGCCGCGCAGCAGTTGCGGGTTGCGCACGTAGATGTCGTCGGCGAAGGCGGTGGCGGAGACCACCACGCTGCGCGCGTCGCTGCCGACGTAGGGCGCGGTCGTCGGAGCGCTCAGCGTGCCCGAGAGGATCGGAGCAATCGGCTGGACCGTGGCGCCCTGGCCGGTGCCTTGGCGACGCACATTGCCCGTCGCGGTGTCCGTGCCTCCGAATTGGAAGGCGACCGTCTCGGCGGGCGCACCGGCCGTGACCGGCACGCTGGTCGCGCCGAGGCGGAACCACTTCGACTGGGCCTTCGAAACCTTGCCGAACTTGGGCAACAGGCGCGACCAGTTGGCCGGGGTGTTGCTGGGCAGGCCGTTGACGATCTGGCCCACGGCCGGCGGACGCACGCATTGCGACAGCGACACCGAACCCGTGGGCGGGATGATGTCGGCCAGCGCGTTGACGTGCAGTTGGATCAAACCCGGGCCGCCATCGCCGCCGGTGCCGACGAGGCACTGGCAAGCCGTGGCGCCCGCGCCGTCGAAGAAGCCGCCGAACTGGGTCGAAGCGTTGCCGGTCACGGCGCAGGGCGGGGTCGTGCCGTAGGCGCGCCGCTCCTCGACGTTGCCGTGGATGATCAGATCCTGGTTGGCGCCGGATTCGACGCCGTACGGGTTCGCGCCACCGAGGCCGCCCGCGCCTTCACCACCTTGGCCACCGCGCGCGCGGATGCCGCCGTGGTTGCTGGTGAGACCGCTGAAATTGATCGTGCCAGCGGCCTGGCTGATGATGTGGCCGCCCGAGCCGCCACCGGAACCCGAACCGACGCGGTTAATGCCGGAGGTATTTTCACCGCCGCCACCCGTGCCGCCGTTCGACTGGATCAAGCCGCTGCCTTGGAAGATGACGTCGCCGAGGCAGTAGATGATCAGCTGTCCACCACCACCACCGGCGCCCGAACCCTTCTCGTCGCCCGTGGGCGTGAAGGGCGGCGGCCAGGTGCCGTTGGCGCCCACCGAGGAGGAGTCGCCACCGCCACCGCCGCCGGCTCCGGCCCAAGCGGTGCCAAGCTCGCCACGCAGCGGGCCGCTGGCGGTCACCATGGTCCCGAAGAAGTTGTTCGTCGCGCTGGCGTCCGAGAACGGACGCGGACCAAGCGCGCCACCACGCGCGCGGGTGCCGACGCCCAGCACGGCGCTGTTCGCGGCGGGTCCACCGGCCGCGCCGGGTTCGCCATCGAGGCCGATGATGGTCTGGTCCGGGCAAATGCCGTTCGCCAGCAACACATCCGGGCCGAACGCGCCGCCACCACCACCGCCACCGCGGCGGTTGTTCTCCGTGGTCGTGGTCGACCAACCCGCATCGCCGCCCGTGCCGCCGCCGCCCGGCGTGTTGAACGGTCCGTAGCCCGTCTCGCCCGCGGGGGTGCTTTGCGTGGTCAGGTACGAACCATCACCACCGCGACCGCCGCCACCGTTGCCCGACGCCCCCTCCTCGGGGATGTTCGTCGAGCTGAAGGTCACCACGCCCCGGTTGCTCGAACCGGAGATGTCGATGCGACCGGCGATGGTGATGTTGCGCGTCGCGCGGATGATCAGCGGGTTGGGGCCGATCACGCGCAGGATGGCGTTGGCGGGAACGACCATGTCGCGCACATCGACGATGCCGCCGATGACCGTCTGCGTGACGGTCTGGTCGTTGTTGGTGATCTGCTGGAAGTTCGTATCGAAGTTGACGGTCGTGCTGCCCGTGGGCGGCACGATGGTCCAGTCGAAGGCGCCACCGGGACCGCCGCTGCCATCGAAGTCGAATCCCGCGGCGAGCTGGCCATCGCCCCAACTGGCGGGCGCGGCGTCGCTGGCCACGTTGGAGTCGAAGTTGGAGAGGCTCGAAGTCGACCCGAAGGTGAAGTCCTCGCGGTACTCGTCGGCCGCGTCGCCCGGCGTGTCGGTCCCGGGATTCTTCGCCGTTTCGACTTCGAACGACAACAGCGTCTGCGGCAGCAGGAAGGACTCGCCCGACAGATCGCGGAACTCCTCCGTCATCTGGAGGCGCACGACGCGCCCCTGCGGCAACACGCCCAGAGGATTGACCACCAGCAACGCACCGGTGCCGGTGCAGTTGCCCTGCAGTTCCACCCGGGCGTCGACGGCCTTCCAAGTGCCCGAGGCCACCGTGCCGGTGTCGAGGTACTGCAGCCGCAGGCGATCCGTGGAGATGTTCGTGGAGGAGGGGTCGATCGCCTGGTCGAGCGCGAGGAGGATCGCGACGCGCGTCGATTCATTGCTGTACAGGTTCAGCTTGGCGCGCCGGCGGACGGTGTCCGATCCCGCTTCGAGCGGCAGCACGGCGCCGGTGGAGTCGGCGTCGCTCGCCGCGGAGCTCTCGAAGTACAGCGTTTCCGCGCCATTTTGCAGGTCGGTGGAGTCGACGCGCACGTCTTGGGCATCGGCGCGCACCACCGCGCTCGCCGGCGCACCGGGGCGCTGATCGAGGAACAGCACGCCGAGATCGCTGGAGTTCGGCGTGAAGAAGTTGACCGTGCGGCCCGAGCGCACCGGAGCGCCGCTGGCGCTCCTGATGGTCACGCCCGAACCACTGGGCGAACCCACCACGTTGACGGTGTATTGGCGCCCGCCGGGCAGGAAGCCGGAGTCGGACAGGTCGGCATTCTGCGGGCAGCGCGGTTGGAACTGCACCACGTTGCGCAGTTGGTTGCCCTGCGCATCCTGGGCGAAGGAGAACTCGCCGACGACAGGCACGCCACCTTGTTCGAACACCTGCAGGGTGTTGAGGCTGACCGTGGCGAAGTCGATCTCGCCGTTGAAGGTGACGGCGATCGGACGGTTGATCTGCCACTGCGAATTCGGCGTGACGGAGATGTCGGTGATCGACAGGGTTCCCGTGGCGCCGCCGGACGAACCGGAGCTGGACGAACCACCCGAGCATGCTCCGAGGCAGGCTCCAAGGGCGGCGGCGAACGCCATGGTGCCCAACTGGGTGCGGGTCGGCGTCAAGCGGAGTTGGTGCTTGGTCATTGTGATGGACGCGGGCGGTGGATGAGGCCGGTGTTGGTCGGGGGGGGTACGGCTCGTTGGACTGCTTGGCCGAGCCGCGGGCGACTGGAGCGGAACGCCAGGTGAAGGCCGCCGCCGCGGCTCGCCCTGGGGCGCGCCGCGGCGTGTGGCCTTCGAGCGTCATTCCTGCCAGGAGAAGCCCAGCGAATTGATCTCGGGCGACAACGAGGTCTCCGCGTTCGAAGTGAACGTGACGCGCACTTGGAAGTAGCGCGCGCCGGGCGTGGAGGTCGTCGTGTTGTTCGACAACGCCGTCAGGCTGGACTTCCAGGTGCGGTCGTTGTTGAGGAACACGGGCGGCGTGCCCGGGTTCGTGGTCGCGTCGGGACGACGATCACCATACTGGTCGAGGTCCTCGGCGTTCGTGCGGTGCGCCAAGGTCGCGACTTGCGTGGCGCCGCGGTAGGCCAAGGCCAGCGAGGTGCCGGTCGGCTGCAGGTTCGGCGCCGGCTCGACGATCGGCTGGTCGTAGCTGATCGCGGTGCCGGTGATGGTCGTGTCGAACCAGTGCGAGTACATGCGGCTGATGCGGGTGACCACATCCAATTGGCCGATGTACAGCGAGTTGTCCGAGTTGAGCGTCGGAGCGCCCGGAGTCGGCACCGAGTTCGGGTTGAAGCCTCCGAGGGCGACCGGGTCGTTGTCCGGATCGCGGAACACGGGGTTGCCGCTCTGGTTGAAGCCGCCCGTCGAGAAGGCGCGCCAGTTCGGGCGAGCCGAGGACGCGGTGGCGAGCGAGATGTCGAAGGCGTTGATGCCCGCGGCCTCGTCGTCCGGGTAGCAACGGAACTCCATCATGATCGGCAGGGCGATGGAGCGCGCGTTGTTGGGCGGGTCCGTGCGCGCGGCGGGCGGAGCAGGAGCGCTGACCGTGTTGACGATGTTCAACTCGGCGCCGGGCGAATCCGGCAAGGCGCCCTTGGCCTGCAGGGAGGTGTCGCGCCAGGTGTAGTACGAGTAGCGCGCGACCGGGATGTCCTCGTTGAGCGGCCACGGCATCATGAAGCGACCGTAGCTCGTCTGGAACACCTTGATCGGCGCCACGCTGTAGCCCGCGATGCCGTTGGCGCCCGGGTGCACTTCGCGCGGCGCGTCGTTGACGCTGTCGAGCACGTTCTGCGCGTAGGTCGCCGTCAAGCCCGAGTTCGGGAACAGCGGCAGCAACGCCGGGTCGAGCGACTCGTCGGGCAGGCGGTTCGAGTGCGAGAGGAAGATGCGGAAGCGGGCGAAGTTGTCGGGCTGCACCGATCCGCCGACCGGCGCCCAAGCCATGCCCTCGACGTCGAGGTTCATCGTCGACTCGTCGAGCAGCGAGAATCCCACGTCGCAGTAGCGCCAGATGGCCTGCAGGTGGCTGCCGAGCTTGGAGAGCGGCGTCTGCACGCCGGCCGCGAACGGCTGGTGCAGCGAAGTCACCGGCCAGATGCGGTCCTGGATGACCGGGAAGTGCTGGATGGGGCGCGGCTTGAACACGCCGCGATCGGGGTCGATCAGGAACTGGCCGCGCCATTCCTGCAAGTCGCTCGCGCCGTTGTACGGTTGGGTGGCGCCGACTTGGAACATGTCGTTGCGCACCTCGTCGAGCGACTCGAAGCGCAGCACGAAGCCCTTGGACAGGACCGGGGTCTGCGACTGCGCGATGCGGAACAGCACGGAGGGCAGGTCGCTCTCGATCGGGTTGCCCGACAGGTCGGTCGGCAGGCGATCATCGGTGCCATCCGGGTCGGCGCTGGTGTCGCGTCCGATCTGCGCGTAGTACCGCTCCGCGGTGTTCGTCAGGTGGCGCAGGCGCTTCGACGGCACGAAGGTGAACTCGCGCAGGTCCGTCGAGGCTTGCATGCTGCCGACCACGAGTTGGTCGGGGCGCGGGTACGCCGTGGGCGGCGCGCCATTGGCGCCGGGCTCCTGCGGCGAGGTGGTCGCGCCGCTGAAGGGTCCCATGAGCGTGAACGTGTCGAAGGCCGACAGCGAAGTCGGGTCCATCGGCTCGCTGAAGGAGATCGTCACGCGGGTGTCCGTGCCGACGTCCGTCGCCGGCGGAGTGGCGACCGAGGTGAAGCGCAGGAAGCAGGCCTGGCGCCCGATGTGGATGGTCGGGCTGTAGCGCACCGACAACTTGCCTTGGCCCGCGGCGAGCTGGCCGCCCACGGCGGGCTCGACGATGCGCAGGTAGACGCCCTCGACGACACCGCCGACCGGCAAGCCGGTCGCCACGCCGTTGCTGCAGTTCGATCCGGGCTGGCAGACGACTTCCGCGAACACCGACAGGTTCGCGGTCGATTGCTCGAGCACGTCGCCCACGCGCAGCTCGCTGGCGCAACCCGGCGTGGCGAAGCCGAGGTTGGCGCGATACAGACCGCCGGAGACCGGGGTCACGTTGGTGATGGAAACCGCTTGCTGGCCGAGGATCGAGGGCGAGAACGGATCCACCAGGTAGCCGTTGTTGACGTCCTGCGTCACCGCGGTCGGGCCGCCGGAGCGCATGGCGCGCACCACATCGCTGTCGGAGGCGCTCGAGAGGCCGCCGATGGGCTGGGCGGTGCTGCCGCTGCTGTTCGTCGAGATCGGACGACCGGCGAGGTTCTGCAGGCGAGTGAACTGCAGCAGGCTTTGGTCGACGATCGAGGGAACCCGGAAGGAAAGGTTCGGCTGCGTCGTCTCGACGCTGGCGGGGAAGCCCAGCGCGTTGATCGTCAAGGGACCGCCCGCGCCGGTGGCCGACTCGGCCTCCGACACGGTCGAGTCGATGATGACGCGCGTCGAGTGGAAGTTCCCGCCGACGACGTCGCCGTGGCCGTAGTCGGGGACGATGCGCGCCTCGAACGGCGTCAGCGGCGGATAGCCCGTGTAGACCCGCACGTTCTGGGCGGTGATCGACGCGGTGTCGATCAAGTCGTCGAACTCGAGCACGATCGCGGCGTTGCGCGGCACGACCGGGTAGGGCGGCGTCTCGAGCGTCTGGTCGAGGCTCTTGTCCTCGATCAGGATCAAGTTGTCATCCAAGCCCTTGAAGATCGCCGCGAACTCGGGCGTGCCGGCGAGGCGCAGGATGCGCACGGTGACGCGATCCGTGACCGGGTTGCGACGCACGGTGTAGTCGGCCGAGGTGACGATGTCCTCGCCCACGACGAAGTCGCGGCTGACGCGCGCGCCAGTCTGGTCCTCGACATCGACCATGCGGCCCCAGTACACGCGCTGCAAACGCAGCTCGGGGCGTTGCCCGCCGTTGTTGGGCGCGCCGATGAAGAAGGTCGAGCCGTTCGTGTTGACCGACCCTTCAGGCACCACCACGACCGCGCCAGGCGTGGTGTTCGCGCCGGGCAGCACATCGCTGGTGCATCCGGAGAAGCCCGCCACCAGGGCGAGCAGTCCGGCGGTCAGGAGGGAACGGCAGGCGTTCGGACGGCGCGACAGCGCGGCCGCAGCGACTTGCGTCATGGCGATCTGGTCTGGCAATGGTTCTAGGGGCTCGGTCCAGCCGGTTGGTCGGAACCGCGGCTGGCCCGGGTCGGGCCGCACGGAGGGCAGTTGCTCGGGCCGCCGCGCCCCTCTCGGAGGCGAGACGCACCAGCGCATACCTGCCCGCTCGTTCCCGAGGGGGGCCGTACATGATGTTCGCAGGGAGGGGTCAGGGTCAAGAGCGGACGGCCGTCCACCCCTGAACCAGCGACGCCCCGCCGAGCAAGCGAGGCCGGGGCGGACTGGCCGCGCCGGTTTCGCTCGCGCCGGGGGGTGGCCCTGCGCGTCCGCGTACGTCCGGCCCCTTCTGGAGCCGCTGGACCGATCCTCGGTGCGTGCGCTTCGAACGAGGGGTGACCCGTTCCGGGCGCAGGCGCGAAGACCGTCCGCCGCACGCGGACTGCATCCTGCGATGCAAGTACCGTTCCGCTGGCGCGCCGGTTACCTGCGCGAGACGCCCCGAGACCCGATTCCTGGCGATTTCCTGCGCCACATCGAGCACGGCGCTCGCGTTCCCGACGGGGGCAGGGGCGGCGACGCGCCAGCGGCCGCACGCGTGCAGGGTAGGCGCAGCGTGCGAGGTCGCACACTTGCGCCGTGCGCTGCCGGCGCTCGTCGGAACGACCGATGCCCGGGCTTCGCTCCCCTCCCCTCTTGCGCGTGCTCGCGTGGCCCGCTCGGCACCGAGGGCGCGGCCTGCGGTCCGTGCTCCGTCGGAAGCGGCGCGCGCTTCGTCGGAGGTGGCAGGCGTGGCGCAGGGCCCGCGCAAGCGAACCCGCGTGTGGACGCCCCTCTGGACGCCCCTCTGGACGCCCCTGAGGCGCTTCTGTGCAGGAGGCGCGGGCTCGGCGGGCCGCGCTCCGGGCGATTCAGCCGCCTTCGGCGGACGTCGAGGTGGCCGGCCCTCCGACCTCCAGACCCGTCGCCAGGGGCGCCGAGCGATCCACCGGCAGGAAGCCGGCCGCCAGCGCGCCGCGCTCGTCGACGAAGAAGCTCAGGTGGTCCGGGCGGATCTTGCGCGTCTCGCTCGACTCGCGCGCGTGGAAGCGACGCGAGGTGGTGCATCCGACGAGGGCGAAGCGCAGCTCCTGCGAGCAATACCCGCAATGCGCCCGCAACGGCGCGCGCGAGGCGATCTTGTAGGCCGGATGCACGTGGCGCGCCTCGGTGCGCGAGATGCAAGTCGGGTTCGGGCAGGGATTGTCGCCCAGCGGGGTGCGGTGCAGGCGCACCTCCGGCACGCGCGTCTGCGTGTCGAGGCGCGAAGCTCCGGTCAGCACCGCGAGGATCGCCATGCGGATCGGCACGCCGCGCGCGGCCTGCTTGAAGTAGATGCTGCGCGGATCGTCGTCGATCTCCGAGCTGATCTCGTCGCGCCGCGGCAGCGGGTGCATGACGACCGCGTCGCGCAACGATTCGGCGGCCAACTGGTCCTTGCCGAGGCGCACGTAGTCCGAAAGGCCGCTGCCGCCGTCGGGATGGCGCTCCGTCTGCGGCCGCGTCATGTAGACCGCGTCGACGCGCTCGACGGTCAAGCCGCGCGCATCCGTGAACAGCGACAACTGGTGCGGCTTCTGCGGGGTGAGGTAGACCGCGTCGGAGCGCGCGGCGATGTCGCCGAGCCGCGACGCGTCGGCGCGCTGCGGCTCGACGCCGAACTCCTCGCGCAACCGTTGCACCACGTAGTCCGGGAGCTCGAAGCCGGGCGCGGGGACGCAGATGACGTTCGCGCCGAAGCGCGCCAAGGCGTAGGCGAAGCTGTGGATCGTGCGGCTGTAGCGCAGGTCGCCCGCCAGCACGACCTCGATGCCCTCGATGCGACCGCGCTCGACCCACAGGTTGTAGAGGTCGCACAAGGTCTGCGTCGGATGCTCGTGGCTGCCGTCGCCGGCGTTGATCACGGGCACCGAGGAGTACATCGAGGCGAGGCGCGCCGCGCCTTCGCTCGGGTGGCGCAGCACGATCACGTCGCTGTATCCGCCCGAGACCACGCGCACCGTGTCGGCCAGCGACTCGCCCTTGGAGGCCGAGGTGGAACGCATGTCCGCCGCGGTCAGCACGCCGCCGCCGAGGCGCAGCATGGCCGACTCGAAGGACAGGCGCGTGCGAGTGCTCGGCTCGTAGAACAGGCTGGCGGAGATCATGCCGCGGCACAACTCGGCGTGCCCGCGCAGGTCGGTGGAGAAGCGGTCGGCCATGGCGAAGATCTCGCGGATCTCGGCCAGGGTCAGGTCGTCGATGGAGACGAGGTGGCGGACCGTCATGCGCACCGCGGCGCGCCGCGGCTCGTCGGACTGTACCCGCGCGCGCGACGCGGAATCAATGCGCGTGCGCGGCAGGAGGGCCGTCGAGCCACTCGCGGACGCGCCGCTCGAGCTCCGCGGCGTCCACGCCGAGGTCGAGCGCGCGGCACCATGCGAGGCCCGCCTCGTCCCACAGCGCCGAAGGCCCTCCGGCGAGCGGCCACGGCTCCGAAGGCAGATCCAAGGCGCGCTCGAGGAGGGCGCGCACGCGTGCGCGCGCCTGCGCCGGATCGCGGGCGGAGACGCCGTCCTCCGCCCCGTCCGGCGCGCGCGCGGCCACCTCGTCCATGCGCGACGGGAGCGCGATGGCGCCGGCGGGCGCCACGCCCGCGCCATGCGGGACAAGCCACAGGCGCGCGTGGCAGGCGCGCGCGGCCGCTTCCACCCGTCGTTGGCCCTCGCGCTCGAGCTCTTCGCTCGTCTCGCGCCAGCCCGCGCCGTCGATCCACTCCACCTCCCACGGCCCGAGGCGCGCGTGCGTGCGCACGAGGTCGCGCGTCGTGCCGGGCCGGTCGGAGACCAGCATCGCCGCGCGTCCGGCGAGGGCGTTGACCAAGGAGGACTTGCCCGCGTTGACCGGGCCGGCGACCAGCACGACGATCGGGCCCAGCGCCAGTCGCGCGACGCGCGAGCGCTCGACGAGCGCGTCGCGGCGCGCCGCGCGCTCGCCTTGCGCCAGCGCCGGCCACGCCGACAGTTCCGCGCGCAAGGCGCCTCGGACCTGGTCGAGCAGGATGCGCGCGCCGGCGAGACCTTCGGCGGCCGCGAGCGCCGCTTCCGCGCGCTCCTCGCAACTCCTCGGAAGCCAGGCGCGGAAGCCGAGCGACTCGAGGCGCGCGAGCAGCGCCTCGACCAGCGGCGGCGCGCCGGCGGGATGCAGCTCCAAGAGCCGCGGTTCGCGACCGACGACCAGCACCTCGTCGACGAGCCCGGCGCCGCAGTCGAGTCGCCGCAACGAGACGGCGCCGGGCCGGGGCGCGGCCAAGCCGAGGCCCGCGAGCGCGCGCTCCCAATGCGCCTCGGTCGCCGAGCGGCCGTCGAGTTCCACCACCGCCACCGCGCCGGGCGCGCGCGCCGTGGCGAGGCGCAGCCTCAACACGCCGCGATCTCCGCCAAGGCGTGCTCCAGCGCGTCCAGCACGAGCTCGGGCGCCGCGTGCACGTTCCAGCCCGCGGCGCGCAAGGCGGGCGCGACGAGGTCGAGGTCGCCGCCCGTGGCGCACACCGGCGCGCCGACGAGGCCGGACTCCTCGGCGACGCGCGCGCACAGCTCGAGCGCGGCCCCGCGCAGGCCGTGCCACGCGCCCGCGACGCAAGCCGCCTCCGTGCCGCGGCCCAGGGCGGGCGGGCGCGAGGCGCGAGGCGCGTCGACCAGCGGCAGCGCGGCCGTCCCGGCCTGCAACGCGCGCTCGAGCAGCGCCAATCCAGGCGCGATGGCGCCGCCCAGCAACGCGGGGCCGTCGGCCCGCGCCTCGACCGCGTCGACGACGAGGCAGGTGCCGGCCTGCGCCACCAGACAAGAACTCTTGACAAGTCGCGCCGCTCCGGCGGCGGCCCACAAGCGGTCGGAGCCGGCGCGCGCGGGTTCCTCGAGCTCGCACCGCGCGCCGCCGCGCGCGAGGTCGGGACGCAAGTCGCGCCACACGACGAGACCGCGCGCGCGACAGGCCCGTTCGAGCCGTGATTCCCGCTCGGGACCAGCCACGCACGACCAGGCGACGAGCCGCGGGCCCTCCAGCCCGTCCAGCCAGCGTTCGAACGACGCGAGGTCGTCCGCCGGCGACGAGTGGCGCAGCGCGCCGCAACGCGCCTTCAGGCGCGTGTTGCCGAGGTCGATCGCCAGCAGCGCGGACACGCCTCGCGCGCGCTCAGCGGTTGGGCGACTCGTAGGTCACCGTGCGCTGCTTGCCCTTGTTCTCCACCACCACTTCCCAGCTCGAATACTTGTCCTTGTTGACCTTCACGAAGCTGATGGCTTCCTGCACGCTGTTCACGGGCTGGCCGTTGATGCTCTTGATCACGTCGCCCGACTGCGCCCCGTGGCGCGCGGCGACCGAACCGGGCGTGACTTCCTTGATCTCGATGCCGTCGTACTTGCCGGTGCGCGGATCGCGGTGCTGGGCCGTGCGCACCTCGCGCGCGAGCACCTCGGCGTAGTTCTCGTTGAGGTAGGTCATGTCCTCGCTGCCGAGGACGAAGCGGTTGGCGCCGAGCATCGTCGTGCGGCCCGGGACGAAGGCCTGGCCCTCGACGCGCGGGATGCCGACGCGCGGCGCGGACACGACCACGCCGTCCGGGCCGACCTGCACGATCGATGTGTTCGACTCGAACTCCGCGGCGGAGACGGCTTCCTTCTCGCGCGCCTCGTCGTCGAAGGCGAAGACGACCTGCATGGGCTCCACCGCGTGGATGCGCACATGGCCGTTGGGCGCGGCGAGTCGCTCGCCGACCTTGAGCAGCGCGCCCTCGGCCGCGGGGCCCGAGACGCCAGCGCGGCTCTTGTACTTGAGGAAGGCGGCGCCGAGCTCGGGGCGCGCGAGGTCGACCTGCACGTACTGCACGCGCACCAGTTCCGACACGGGCACGACGGACGGCTTGGCCGGCTCGCCCTGCTCGACGGGCTTGGCGGCGACGACGACCTTGCCGGTCAGGTTCGCGTCGGCCAGCACCTCCTTGAGGCGCGTGTAGTTGACCACGTCGGCCTTCTGCTGCTTGGGAGGCTCGACGCTCGTGAGCAGGCGCTTGGCGTGCTCCGGCGAGGGCTGCGGCCGGTCCTTGGTCGAGGTCTGGTAGCCGTGCCAACCCACCACCCCGGCGACGACGCCGCAAGCGACCCAAGTCATCACTTTGATCTGCGCCAGGTTCATGAGGGCTCCATGGTAGGGCTTGGGAGTCGCCGGGGGGAAGCGGGGAGGCGGGGTGGTTCCGGGCCGCTTCCTCCTTCGACGCCCGCCGGGGCGGGATTCTTCCCGGATCCGCGGGCGCGGCCGGCCGCGGCCGGGATCGGCATCACGCGGGCCGCGCCAGCCGCAGGCCGTCGGCGGGCTTGGCCGGGTCGGGCGCCAGCGTGCGACCGTCCGTCCTCGTCCCGCCGCCCGAGATGCCGCGCAAGAGCAGCACCAGCTCCTCGGGCCGGTCGGACGTCGCCAACGCGTCCTCGATGCCGACCACGCCGTCGAGCACGAGGCGCCGCAGGCACTGGTTGAAGGACACGAGGCCCTTCTCCACGCCCGACTCGATGGCGCGGGCGAGCTCGCCCGTCTTGCCTTCGCCGAGCAGCTCGCGCACCTGCGGCGTCGACTGCAGCAGTTCGTAGGCCGGCACCAGGCCGCGCTCGTTGGCGCGCGGCACGAGGCGCTGCGACAGCACGCCCGCGATGTTGTCGGCGAGGCGCAGGCGCACCTCGCGGTGCTGCTCGGCCGGATAGAAGGACAGGATGCGCTCGACGGTCTGCGGCGCGTTGACCGTGTGCAGCGTCGACAACACGAGGTGCCCGGTCTCCGTGGCGTCGAGCGCCGCGTTGACCGTCTCGGCGTCGCGCATCTCGCCGATCAGCAGCACGTCGGGGCTCTGGCGCAACGCGTGGCGCAGGCCGTCGTGGAAGCTCGGCACGTCGACGCCGACTTCGCGCTGGCTGATGACGCAGCGCTCCTCGCGGAAGATCAGCTCGACCGGATCCTCGAGCGTGACCACGTGGCGCTCGACCGACTCGTTCATCGACTGGATCAAGGCCGCCAGCGTGGTCGACTTGCCCGAGCCCGCGATGCCGGTGACCAGCACGAGGCCGCGCTTCCTCGAGGCCAGCGCGCGCAGCTCCTCGGCGGGCAGGCCCAGGCCGTCGAGCGAAGGCGCCTGCGTGGCGATGCGCCGGATGACCAGCGCCGGCTCGCCCATCTGCTTGTACGCGTTGAGGCGGAAGCGTCCGAGCCCGTCGAGCGAGAGCGCCGCGTCGGCCGAGCCCTTCTCCTTGAACCCTTGCAGGCGCTCGCGGCCGAGGATGGCCTCCAGCAACTCGAGGAACGGCCCGGTCTCGGGCACGCGTCCAGGCAGGAAGCCGATCTTGCCGTCGATGCGGCAGCACGGGCGTCCGCCCGCGCGCAGGATCAGGTCGCTGGCCTTGGCCTCGACCATCACGGCGAGCCAACCTTCGAGGCGCGTGCGCGCGGTCGTGGCGCGCGCGAGGTGGCGCGACGAAAGCTCGTCGAGGTCGACGCGCGGCCGCTTGTCGGTCGCCGTCGGACGCGCGGCCGCGGCGGGTTCGGCGCCGGGCTTGGCGCTTGCGGCCGGCGCGACGCGCGGCAGGGGCGCGCCCGGTTGCGACGCGCCCGGTTGCGACGCGGCGGGTTGCGACGCGGCGGGTTGCGGCAGGCCCGCGGGGGCCGGTCGCGCTTCCGCCCCGCGCTCGAGCGCGCGGTCGAGCGCCTTGGCCACATCGGAGAAGCTGATCTCGTCGGGTGTCTGGCTCACGGTCGGGGCCTCCGCCACGGCGCGTGGCGCCGGACGACCAGATATCGGCCACGCGCGGCCCCCATCCTGACCCCGGGCGCGGGATCGCCCGCCGAGGGGGGGCGGAATCCGCCGCCGCGCGTCGGGCGCGGCAGGCGGCCCAAGTCAGCCCGGCACGCCCTTGAGGTCGGCCTGCCGCACCATGCGGTGGGCGGCGACGAGCAACTCCTTCAGGCCTTCGCGCGTGTGGGAGCTGATGCACAACACCTCGCGTCCCGCGCGACGGCCAAGCTCGAGGGCGCGTTCGCGCGCGGCCTCCCCTTCGACCTTGGTGGCGACGAGCAGCCGCGGCTTGCGCGCGAGTTCCGCGTCGAAGTTCTCCAGTTCGCGCTCGATGACGCGCCGCGCCTCGTCGGGCTCGACCAAGGCGTCCTCCGAGCAATCGACGAGGTGCAGCACCACGCCGCAGCGCTCGACATGCTTGAGGAAGCGGTGCCCGAGGCCCACGCCTTCGGAAGCGCCCTCGATCAACCCAGGCAGGTCGGCGAGCACCAGCGTGTCGATGTCCGAGAGCCGCGCGATGCCGACCTGCGGCGACAACGTCGTGAACGGGTAGTCGGCGATCTTCGGCGTGGCGGCGGTGACGCTCTTCAGGAAGGTCGACTTGCCGGCGTTGGGCAGGCCCACGAGTCCCACCTCGGCGAACAGCTTGAGCTCGAGGCGCACCTCGCGCTCCTCGCCCGGCCGTCCATCGCCGGAGAAGCGCGGCGTCTGGCGCGTCGCGGTGGCGAAGCGCGCGTTGCCGAGTCCGCCCTTGCCACCCTTGGCGACGACCAGCGTCATGCCGTCGGTGGTCAGGTCGCGCAGCAAGTTGCCGTGCACGGCGTCGTGGACCTGCGTGCCGATCGGAACCTCGAGCACGAGATCGGCGCCGGCGCGGCCGGACGCCATCTGGCCCATGCCCGCCTGCCCGTCCAAGGCGCGCCAAACGCGCTTGCCGGCGAGGTGGATCAACGAGTTGTGGTGGCGCGAGGCCTTGAGGACCACGTCGCCGCCATCGCCCCCGTCGCCCCCGTCCGGGCCGCCGCGCGGCACGAACTTCTCGCGGTGGAACGACACGGCGCCGTTTCCGCCCTTGCCGGCGGCCACTTCGAACTGGATCTCGTCCTTGAACATGCGAAGGCGTGCGCGCGGCGGGTTGTCAAATTCTCATGACACGCGGGGCGCGCGCGGCGACGTCCCCGAGACGAGCACGGCCCGCGCGCGAGCGCGAGCCGCTTGGAAGCCGCGAGGCGAGGGGCCTCGCTCGGCGCCGCACCCCGCATCCGACTGCCGCGCGCAGCCCCCGGAGGGACGATGCAGTCCCCGGAGGGACGATGCAGCTCCCGGAGGGACGATGCAGCTCCCGCAGGGACGCCACGGACGGCCGTCGCGGGCCGGGATCGCCCGGTCAGCCGTTGGCGACCGGGTCGATGTGGACCTTCTTGTTCGACTGGAAGCGGACGGTGCCGTCGACCAGCGCGTAGAGCGTGTAGTCGGAGCCCACGCCCACGTTGCGTCCGGCGTGGAAGACCGTGCCGCACTGGCGGACGAGGATCGTGCCGGCCTGGACGCTCTGGCCGCCGTAGCGCTTGATGCCGCGGAACTGCGGATTGCTGTCGCGGCCGTTCTTGGTCGAGCCGCCACCCTTCTTGTGTGCCATGTGGAGTCAGTTCCTCACGAACCTTGGATGCCGGTGATCTTGACCTGGGTGTATTCCTGCCGGTGGCCGTGCTTCTTGCGCACGTTCTTGCGGCGCTTGAAACGGAAGGCGATGACCTTCGGGCCGTGGGCGCTGCCGAGCACCTCGCCCATGACCTTGGCGCCCTTCACCGTCGGCTTGCCGATGGTGACCTTGCCTTCGTCGCCGACGAGCAGCACTTCCTCGAAGACGACCTTGTCGCCCGGCTTGGAGCCGCCCTTGAAGTCGCAGAGGATCACGTCCCCCTGCTGCACCTTCGTCTGCTGGTTGCGGTCGCGGATGATCGCGTACACGTTGGATCTCGTTTCGTGCGGCCGTGGTGGAGTCCCTCCCACGGCGGGTGGCGCGCAGCAAGGATGCTCCGCACCGCCTCTGGTTCTGGTTTTCCTCGCGCCGGATTCCGCGGTGGCCCGCATCCGGTTCGAGGGCCGAACATCCTAGCGGGAAGGAGCTTGCGGCGGAAGTGGGCGCGGTGCCGGCAGCGCCAGCCGCGCGCCGGGCGCCCCACCCCGCACCACGAAATCCGATGCAAACCGCTGCCCCGAAATGACTTGCGGCATCGCCGCAGGGCGAGCCGCAACTGCAAAGCAGCGCAGCCGGCACCCAGGGGCGCCGGCTGCGTGGGTATCGCGGGCCCGTGGCGAGCCCTGCGCGTGCGCCCGACTCAGCGCTTGCGGCGTCCGCCGGGTCGGACTTCCTTGCCGTCCGTGCGCAGGTAGCGCAGCACCGAGTCCTCGACCTGCTCGGGCGAGACGACCAGGCGGATGTCGCGCTGGAAGCGGTACTCCATCCCGCGCAGGTGGTCGTGGCACGACTCCTTGAGGTACGCGATGACCTCCGGGTGCGCCTTGACCTCCACGGTCTGGAAGCCCTTCAGCGTCATGGCCGAGGCGAGCCGCCGCAGGATGGCCGCCGCGCGCGAGTTGATCGTGCGCAGGCGTCCCGTGCCGCGACAGCGCGGACACGCGTGGAAGACCTTCTTGGCGAGGCCGGGGCCCAGGCGCTGGCGCGTCATCTCCAGCAGGCCGAACTGCGAGATGCGGCCGAGCTTGACGCGCGCGCGATCGTGGCTGAGTGCCTCGGCGAAGGCGCCCTCGACCTTCTTGATCGAGGAGTTCTTCATCATGTCGATGAAGTCGACGACGATGATCCCGCCCAAGTCGCGCAAGCGGATCTGGCGGGCGATCTCCGGCGCCGCCTCGAGATTCGTCTTGAGGGCGATCTCCTCGAAGTCGAAGCCGTCGCCGCGCGTGCGGCCCGAGTTCACGTCGATGGCGACGAGGGCCTCGGCCTGGTCGAAGACCACCGAGCCGCCGGAGGGCAGCTCGACGCGGCGCGCGAACATCTTCTCGAAGTCGGGCTCGATGGCCTGCGACTGGAAGAGCGGCTTGTGCCCTTCGTGCAGCTTGACGCGCGAGACCTCCTCGGGCATCAGCTTCTCGGTGAACTCCACGAGGTGGCGGTGCACTTCGTAGTCGTCGACGACGACCTCCTTGGTGCGCGGCGTGTAGAGGTCGCGCATCGTGCGGATGGCGACGTCGCTCTCGCGGTACAGCACCGAAGGCCCGTGCCCGGCGACCAGCTGGCGCGACAGCGCCTCCCACTGGTTCTTCAAGTAGTCGAGGTCGCGCTTGATCTCGGCCTTCGAGTGGCCCACGCCGGCGGTGCGCACGATGACGCCCATGCCCTCGGGCAGCTCGAGCGATTGCAGGATGCGCTTGAGCCGGCGCCGCTCCTTCTCGTCCTCGATCTTGCGCGACACCCCCGTGCGCGACATCGAAGGCATCAGCACGAGGTAGCGGCCGGGGATCGAGATGTAGGTCGTCAGCGTCGGCCCCTTGTCGCCGATCGCGTCCTTCGTGACCTGCACCACGACCTGCTGGCCCTTCTTCAGCAGGTCCGTGATCGGCAGGCGCGGCCGCGCGCGGAAGCGCCCCTTGTCGCGCGCCCCCTTGTCCTTCTTGCGCGGCTCCTTGCCGCCCGAGTCCTTGTCGTCCTCGAGCTCGCCGCCCGAGCCGCTCCACTCGTCGGGATCGACCTTGATGTGCAGCAGCTTGGCGAGGTCGAAGTCCTTGTCACCGTAGGCCGAGAGCACGTCCGAGGTGTGGAGGAAGCCGTTGCGGCCCTCGCCGAAGTCGATGAAGGCGGCGCCGATGGCCGGCTCCAGGTTGACCACTCGCCCGCGGTAGATGTCGTTGACGAGGCTGTCGTGGTCCTTGACCGTCATCTGGAAGTCGACGATGCGCTCGCCTTCCACCACGGCCACGCGCTGCTCCTCGGGATCGGAAGCGTTGACGAGGATCGTCGCGCGGCGCTCGGATTCGGGCACCTGCACCGCCTCGTCGGCGTCGTCGCGCTCCTCCACGACCTTCTTGCGGCGCGAACGCTTGCGCTCGCCCTCGGACGCGGCCGCCACCTCGGAAGGCACGAGCCCCGAGTCGAGCAGTTCGGCCTCGTCGGGCAATTCGGGCAGGAACGGCAGGTCGAGCTCCTCGCCCGGCAGCGCCTCGACCTCGGCCGGACCGTCGTCGCGGGCGCGCTGCGCCAAGGCGCGCGTGCGTCCGCGACCGCGGCGACCGCCGCGACGCCGGCGCTTGCCGTCCTTGTCGTACGGCTCGTCGCCCTCGGGGCGCGCGGCCTCGCTGGTGGACGCGACGCGCGCGGTGGAGGCGCGTTCGGCGTCGACGACGACCTCGTCGCCTTCCTCGTCGAGCACCCACGCATCCAACTCGCGCGGCACTCCGCCGCGAGCCTGTCGACGGGCGGGCGCGTCGGCCTGCGACTCGCCAGGCGCCACGACCGCGGACTTGTCGTCCTTGCCCGCGCGACCGCGGCCGCCACGACGCCCGCGGCGGCGGCGCTTGCCGCGACCCTCGGCGTCGGAGCGCACGACGATCTCGTCGCCGTCGGCCTCCGCCGCGCCACCCTCGTCGGCGCGACCGGGGCCACGCGCGTCGCCGAGCGGCGGATCCTCGTCGTCGAGCGGCGCGTCGACCACCGCGGGGCCGTCCAGCGCGGCGCCTTCACCTTCCGCGTCCTCCGCCTGCGCGTCCTCCGCGCCATGCGCCGCGCGCCGTCCGCGCCGGGGTCGGCCACCGCGCCGTCCGCGCCGACGCTGGCCGGGCGCGTGCGCGTCTTCGCCGGACGCCGCTTCCGCGCCGGCATCGGCGCCCTCGGCACCCGCATCGGCGTCGCCAATGGCCGGTTCGGATTCCCCGCCCGGCTCGCGCCCGGACTCGCCGGTGGCGGAGGCGGATTCGTCGGCGAAGTCGCCGCCGGATCGTCCAGCGCCGCCGGATTGTTCCTTGAAGGAGCCCTCGTCCTCGACGGGGCGCCCAACGCTCCCGACTTCCTCGGGATCGCGATCGTGGTTCATTGTCAAATCAACTTGACAGGCCGCGTCGCCCTGCCGCGGAGCGCGCGGCGCATGGCGCGTCGCGCGTTTCCAGCTGCGCCCCGTCGCGCCGCGCGGTCCGGCCCCTCGGGGCCGGCGGCGGTCCTCGCTCGTGCGGGCCCGTGCGGGCCGCGCCGCCGGAGGAGGCGGAGGGGGGCAGGTGGCGCTCCTTGGAGCAGCGTCCTGCTTCTTTGGTTGTGGCGCGCCGGCATGCGGCGCGCGCTGGTCGAGTGCCGCCGGGCGAACGGGGCACGGTGAACGGAGGATCCAGCACTTGTCTCCGGGACGAACCTGGTCGGAACGACTCCGGATCCGGGCGCTGGTGTGTACGGTCGGCGCGAGAGGACGCGCGGGGACGAACCCCGAGCCACCTATCGGCACGGGAGTACTTTGGCTTGCGCGCGGCGCCTCTAGAAGGACAAAGCGCAAAAATTCATGACAAAGCCGGCGCCAGGCCACTCCGGCGCGGACACGACGGCGCGGGCCGCCCGGCTCGATGCCGGACGGCCCGCGCGCGTCGCCGCGGTGGCGGGCGCTCCGCCGTCCTGCGTGGGCGGCGCGACCGGCTGCTCGGCGGGTTGCGGCGCCGGCGCCTCGCCGGCGGGTCCCTCCTGCCGTTCGGCGGGCTGCGGCGCGGCCGCGTCCTTGGCCCCGATCAGTTCGTCGAGTTGCTGCTTGAGGCTCGTGCGGCGACGCTCGAGCTCCTGCCGCAGCAGGATCTCGGTGTCCTCCGAGCTGTGCACGATCGTCGGCGTGATGAAGACCATCAGGCTGCGGCGGTCGCGGTTCTTGGCCTCGTGCTTGAAGAGCTCGCCGACCAGCGGGATGTCGCCCAGGAGCGGCACCTTCGACTTGGTCTCGATGTCGGAGTCGGTGGTCAGGCCGCCGATCACCGCCGTCTGGCCGTTCTCGAGCATCATCGTGGTGACGATGGTCGAGGACCTCGTGCGCGGCAGCGCGATCGAGCCCTCCGACCCGCCGGAGCCGACGGTGAACACGTCGAAGCCGGGAGGCGCCAGCGCGCTGTTGCCCGTGCCCGAGAGGCTGGTCTCCTTCGGGATGACCTCCATGACGATCTTCTTCGTGCCGGGCACGACGCTCGGGCGGATCAGCAGTTGGAAGCCGACCTCGACGGGCGAGGAGCTGGCCTCGGCGACCGACAACTGCAGGCCGCCGGCCTGGCCCTGCTCGCTCTTGGCCTCGGCGTAGCGCACCGTCTCGCCGACGAAGATGGTGGCCTCGGAACCGTCGAGCGCGATGATCTTGGGCGCCTGCATGACCTCCGTGCGCGTGTCGCGCTGCAACAGGCGCAAGGTGGCCTGCACCTGCGTGAAGGACAGCGCGCCGAAGACCGTGTCGGGCGTGACCGTGTTGCCGAAGTTCAGCGACGGATCGGCGAACGGGCCGCCGCCGGGCGTGGAGATGATGCCGTCCTCCCATCCGCCGCTCCCCTCGGTGAAGGGGAAGGTGATCGGGATCTGGCCGCCGGTCATCGAGACCATGGGGCCGTTGTCGCCGTAGTCCACGCCCAGGTTGAGCACGTCGCTGTTGGCGGTGCTGACGAACTTGACGTCGCAGAACACCTGCAGCGGCTCGACGTCGAGGCGCGCGAGCATGTTGCGCACCTGCTCGTGCACCTGCGCCGTGTCGCGCAGCACGAGCACGTTCTGCGTCTCGATGTAGTCGAGATCGCCGTTCTTCGAGAGGGCCTTGCCCAGCGCCTGCAGCACCGAGAAGGACTTGGTCGGATCGGCCGCGCCCGCCTGGGCGGCGCCCTTGCCGCCGCTCTTCTCGACGAACTCGGACTTGATCACGGGCTTGTACAGGCTCTTCGGGCGCAAGTAGCGCAACTGGTAGGTGCGCGTCTCCATCTGCTCCTCGAGCGTGCGCGGATCGACGACGCGCAGCACGCCGTAGCGCTCCTCGACGACGACGTAGCCGAGCGTCTTGGCCGTGACCTCGAGCGCCTCGCGCCAGGGCACGTTGCTGAAGCGCACCGACACAGTGCCGGCCACCTCCTTGCCCACGACGACGTTGGCGTTGGCCGCCTTGGCGATGGCGTCGATGACGTCGCGGATGTTCTCGTCGTTGCTGATGAAGCCGACCTTGTAGGGCCGCGTCAGCGCCAGCACGCCGCCCTTGCGCTCCTCGACGATGGCGCCGACCTTCTCGGCGACGAGCTCGAGCGCGTCGCGCCACGGCACGTCGGAGAGCTCGATGCTCACCTTGGCGCGCGCGAGGTTGCCCTCGTCCGCGGCCGCGTCGAGCACGACGATGTTGGCGCCCGAACGCTGGCGCAGGAAGGACACCACGTCCTCCAGGCCGCGATCGGCGATGCGCAGGTCGACCCGCGCGTCAAGGCTCGGGGCCTGCGCGAAGGATGGTGCGGACAGGAAGGACAGCGCGCAGAGCGCGACCGCCCGGTACATGGATTTCATCGCTTGCTTCTCCCTCTTTCGCGGGCCCCTCCGACCCGCCTCGCATCCCGTCTGGAACCCCGCGCCCGCCTCCCCCTCAGAGGCGACGCGCGAGGACGACTCCGCGGAAGGCGAACTCGACCTCGTCGCCGGTGATGGAGTGCACCACCAGCTCGTCGGAGATCGAGTCCCCCACCGACACCGAGCGGCCGTTGACGGTCGCCACGGGTGTTCCACCTTCGATGATCACGACCGCGCCGATCTTCAGCTTGAGCGCGTCGAAGTCGACCACCGCGCGCGCCTCGAAGGCCAGGTCGGCCATGCGCAGCACCAGCGGCCCGCGCAGCGGATCGGCGCGCAAGCCGTCGATGCGCTGCGCCACGGCGTCGTGCGCGTCGATGGCGGCCTGCCAGCGACCGGCGACGGCGTGCGCCTCCATCTCCGCGAGCAGCGACTTCAACTGCGACTCCGTCGGGCCGCGCTGCTTGGCGCCGCCATCGAGCTGGGCGCGCAGCGCCGCCAGCGGCTCGAGCACCTCGAGCTGCAGCCTGCGCCGCGCGGGCGTGTACACGATGCTCCCGTCGCCCTCGAGCAGGCGGGACTCGCCCTCGAGCCGCGACAACGCCGCCTCGAACTCGGCGCGCGCCGTCATCTCGACGATCACGTTCTCGGCCGCGCGCCAGGCCTGCGACTTCGCCGCGACCTCCGCGACCGCGGCCACGAGCGTCGAGACCAGCTCGCCTTGGCGCTGCACGGACAGCGCGCTCTCGAGCTCGACCGAGGCGGGCACGCGCGGGTCCACGAAGGGATCGCGCCGGCCGCGCTGCCCGCGCCACGAGGGGCGGTCGACGCTGATCTGCTGCTTGCGACGCTCGATGGCCCCGATCAGGAGCTCCTCGCGCGCCTCGGAGCCCTCGATGCGCACCGGCTTGGCGCCCTTCTTGGGCTCCCAGGCGTAGGTCTCGACATCCAGCGTGATCGAGTGCGCGGCGCCGCCGGTCTCCTCGATCTCCTCGCGCCGCGCGGCCTGCAGGCGGAAGACGGGCACGTTCATGAAGCGGCTGTGGCCCTCGATCAGGTCCAGGAAGGACAGCAACTGGAAGGTGTCGCCCTCCAGCGTGAGCGTGTACGCCACGCGATCGAAGTCCACCGCCTTCTTCCGCGCGCCATTGACGTCGGTGTTCTTCTTCTTCAGTCCGGAGATGCGCACCTTCGCGTCCTCGGAGAACTGGTTCAGCGTGCGCACGAGGTTGTTGACGTCGTCCTCGTCCGGCAGCACGCGCTTCATCTCCTCGGAGAGCGCGCGCAGGACCAGCACCTCGTCCTCGACCTGGCGCGACTTCTTCAGTTGCTTCTCCGCGGCCTGCACCTCGGCGCGCAGGCCGGCGGCGCGCGCCATGGCCTGCTCGACGGATTCGGCCTGGCTCCAGGCGCCGAAGCCCAGCCCGGCGGCCGCTAGCACGCCGGAGGCGGCGAGGATCAAGAAGAGCTTCGTGTCGTTCATCGCGCACCTTCCTCCGGTTTCGCGGCGGACTTGGCGGCGGCCGCGTCCTTCTTCGCCGCGGGCTCCTCCGGAGGCTGGATCTTCATCGACAGCGGGAAGGACCAGACTTCGCTCGGCACCAGCTCCTTGTCCTGCACGGACTGCGAACCCTCGGGCGGCGCCGGCGGCTGGAAGCCCGTGGCGAAGCCGGATTGCTCGACGTCGTCGAGGAAGTTCGCCACGTGCGCGAACTTCTCCGAGCCCGAGTGGCCCGAGCCCTTCAGCTCGCCCACGTGCTTGGCGCGCGGATCGACGGCGCGCGTCACCGACAGGTCGTCGAACCACACGAGGTGCCGCTGGCCTTCCCCGCCGGAATCGACGACGTCGACGAACTGGTCGAGCTTGTTGGTCCACGCGATGCGATGCCTGGCGATGTCCGCCAGCGCCACTTCGCGCGCCTTGTGCTCCTTCTCCTCGGCCTCGAGCGCGGCGAGACGCTGGAGCCGCGGGCGCAGGCCCTCCAGCGCCAACTCCGCGTCGGCCACGGCGGCATCGGCGCGCGCCTGGTCGCCGAAGGCGGTCCAAGCCCAGAGCGCGGCCAGCGCGCCGTTGACCGCGACCGTCGAGAACAGCGCGATGGCCACCTTGGTGCTCGAGCGCGTCGCGGCGCGCTGCTCGGGCGGCAGCAGGTTGATCCGGATCATGCGGCACGCACCCTCGAAGCGAGGCCGACGGCGACGGCGAGCGTCGAGGTCCAGCGGCCGAGTTCGGCGACGTCCACGCGCGTCTCGTCGACGCGCAGCCCCTCGAGCGGGCTCCACCAGCGCACGGGCTTGCGCGCCACCTCCTCGAAGATGTCGCGCACGCCCGGGCACAGCGAACCCCCGCCGGAAAGCAGCACTTCCCGCACCTCGAGCCCCTCGTGGTGCTCGACGTACTCGAGCGACAAGGCCAGCTCGTTGGCGAGGTCCTCGATCATCG
This sequence comes from Planctomycetia bacterium, assembly GCA_046341775.1. Lineage (GTDB taxonomy): Bacteria > Planctomycetota > UBA1135 > UBA1135 > SXXH01. The sequence continues at coordinate 33,714 of JBKDQQ010000140.1, read as the reverse complement.
GCCGCGCCGTCGAGGCGACCTCGTCCGCGCAGGCCTCGTCGCGCTTCTTGGCCTCGGCGGCGGCCACGTCGAGGTCGAAGCGGCGCTGCAAGGCTAGGGTCATGTCCGCGCCCCCCATCGGGATCTCGCGGCTGAAGCGCGAGCGCAACCCCGAGACCACGTGGATCGCGGTGCGCGCGGCGCCCACGTCCACGAGCGCGACGGCGCCGGCTTCGGCTTCCGCGTCGACGGGCGTGCACAGCTCGAAGGCGTTCGCCAGGGCGAGCAGGTCGTGGTCGATCGCCTCGGGCGCGAGACCCAGCGCGCGGATCTGCTCGACGCGCTCGTCGACCAGCGCGTTGCGCGCCGCCGCGAGCAGCACGAGCCGCTGCTTGCCTTCCTGGTCGGCCGCGCCGAGCGATTGGCAGTCGAGCCGGCACTCGTCGACGTCGAAGGGCAGGTGCTTGTCCGAATCGAAGCGCACGGCGGCCTTCAGCTCCTCGTCGGTCATCGCCTGCATCGTCAGGTGGCGCACGACCGTCGCCGGCCCCGAGAGACCCGCGGCGGCGCGACGCGCACGGAAGCGGCCGGCGCGCGCGCAAGCGGCGATCGCCTCGGCCGGCCCCGTGCCGGGGCCGAGTTCGACGCGGGCGAAGCCCGTCACAACCGGTTCGGAGCCGGACAGGGTGATCTCGACCGCCTTGACGGCGCTCGAGCCCACGTCCAGCCCCACCAAGGTCTTCCTGCGTCGCCACTGCACTGCGTGTTCCCCCTCTTCGTGCGGGCCTTTCCGAGGCTCCGCCGGACGGGAATCGGCAGGTGGCGCGGCGCATCCTGAGCGGAGCGACGGATTCCCGACTCCCGGAGCGAACGCTCCCCGCCGCGGGAAGGGGAATCGCGCGTCGCGCCCGATCGGCGGCAGGAATTTCCGGGCGCGCCGCGCGGGCGGCGGACGGCGCTCAGTCGAGCTCGCCGAACCCGGATTCGACCAGCGCCACGAGCGCGTCGACGAGCGCTTGCGCGTCCTCGCCCTCGGCGCGCAGGCGCAGTTCCGCCTCGACCGGAGCTCCCAAGGTCATCAGGGAGAGGATGCTCTTGCCGTCGACCTCGACGCCCCCGCTCTGGACGCGCAGCGCGGCCTTGTGGGCCGCGGCCACGGTGACGAAGGCGTGGCAGGGACGCGCGTGCAGGCCCGCGCTGTTCCTGATGCGCACCGTGCGTTCCGCCGCTGGGCCTGCCATGGCGCGCAAGCATACCAGCGTCGCGACGCGGCGCCAAAGGCCGCGGGCGGCGCGCCACGATGGACGCGCCGCCCGCGCCGGACGGATGCGCGCGGACTGCCCGCGCACGACAAGCTGCACGATCCTCAGCCGTGCGGCTTCGAGAGGCGTTCGCGACGCCGCGCGACGAGGTGCTTCTTGAAGTGGCGCTCGAGCAGGCGCTCCATGCGCGACAAGGCCTCGTCCAGCGCGTTGTTGGCGTGGTCCGAACGCGCGTCGACGACGAGCACGGCCCCATGCCCCACGGACGCGACGAGTTCGACGCGGTGCTCGGCGTGGACGCGCTCGAGCATCGCCTTCATGGAGATCACGCGATCGGCGTAGCGCGTCAAGGCCTGCAGCTTCTGCTCGCAGTGCTCGCGCGTGGTGGCCGGGTAGTCGTGGTGCAGGACGGAAACATGCGTTTGCATCTGGATTCCCTGCGACGCGGCGGGTGCGGCCGCGCCCTCTTCCGACGAAGGTTGATGAAGGGAACATCGATCGGGCCGGCGCACAGCGCCCGTCGGCGGACGGAGCACGTCGGCGGCGGCGTCCCCGCGCGGGGGGCGTCGGATCGGTTCCTGTAGTTGGATTCTCCCACCGGAAACGCGGAGCTGGTAGGCGCCACGCGTTCGATTCTCGTTTCGGACGCGCAAGCGGGCGATCAAACAGGAAAAATGGCGCCGAGCGCGAACCGCGCCTGGGCACGGAATTTGTGGGCGAAATGCCCGCCCGCGAACAGCAATCCGCGTGCCCGGCGCGACGCCGGGGCGGCGAATCCCGCTGCACATCCGTCAGCCGAAGGTGAAACCCGCGCGCCCGCGACCCGTGGCGCGCGCGGAGACGAACAACGGCTCGTCGTAGAGCACGCGCACGAGGTAGAGCCCCTGCGGCGGCGCGGTCTGCCCGGACTGCCGGCGGTCCTTGGTTTCCAGCGCTCGCACCACGCATTCGGGATCGCGCCGTCCACGCCCCACGTCGATCAGCGTGCCGGCGATGGTGCGCACCATGTTGAACAGGAACCCGTCGCCCTCGACCACGAAGAAGAAGCGCTCCTGCCGCGCCACGATCTTGAGGCTCCTGATGGTGCGCACGCAGTCCTTGCGCGGCGATCCCACGTTGCCGAAGGCGCGGAAATCGTGCTTGCCGAGCATGAGCCGCGCCGCCTCGCGCATGGCCTGCAAGTCGAGGCGCCAGGGCACGTGGTGCGTGTAGGCGCGCGCGAACGGCGGCGGAAAGCGCGTCGTCACCACGTGGTAGAGGTAGCGCTTGCCGCGCGCGGAGAAACGCGCATGGAACTCGTCGGTGCAAGTCTCCAATTCGCGCACCACGAACCCGCCCAGCGAGCTGGCGTTCAATGCGTGCCGCAACCGATCGTCCTCGATCCCCGTCCCGATGCGCGCATGCGCCACCTGCCCGATGGCATGCACCCCCGCATCCGTGCGCCCCGCGCCGTGCACCACCACCGTCTCCCCCGTCACCGCGAGGAACGCCTCTTCGAGGCGGGCTTGGATGGAGTCGAAGCCGTCTTGGCGCTGCCAACCGTGGCAGGTGGAGCCGTCGTAGGCGACTTGGAAGCGCACGGTGCGCATGGGTGGGAGAGCATAGCTTTCCGATGCTGGCCCCGATGATTGTGCGCGGCTCCGCGACTCGATCGGCGCGAAGACAGCGCGCGCACTGCGAAAATCCGCGCTGGCTGCCGACGCGACAGGCGGCGCGCGCGTCCAGTTCCTATAGGTCGCCGCGGGCCGATTGGCCGCGACGCGCCCGCTTCACGCGACCTGGCGCCCATGCGCCGTCCGGTTGCAGCCGCCACGGCCGATCCGCGGCCAAGCGCGTTGGGCCAAGGCAGGCGGGGACTTGCAGGCGCGCGGACGAGGATCCCGGCCGCCGAGGCGACCAGGCGTCGGACAGGTGTGCCAGGTGCAGTTCGCTGGGAGAACGAGGCGAGCCTCCACTGCCGACCGCGCGGATGCATCGCGCCACGGCACGCCACCAGGGCTAGGCGCGGCGCCGAACAGGCGCGAGCAACTCGGAACCTCTTGGCTGGAGGAAGCCGTGGCGGGGCATGGCGAAGCGGAATCGGCCCCCACGCCGCCCAGACGCGGGTTCGGCGCGCACAATGAACGGGACCAGCATCGGTCTCAGCGCTTCCGCCTGTACGACGACGGAATTCCCAACTCCTCCCGCCACCGCGCCACCGTCCGGCGCGCCGCCGCATACCCGCGTGCCCGCAGACGCTCGACCAGTTCCTCGTCCGACAGCGGCTGCTGCGGGTCTTCGCCCGCCACCAGCGCTTGCAGCGCGGTCCCCAACGACTCGCGCGCCTTGGTGGCGTCGCCTCCCGCGGCGGCTTGGAAGAAGCGACGCAACGGGAGGATCCCGAAGGGGGTCTGCACGTGCTTGCCGGCGACGGCGCGCGACACGGTGGACAGGGCCACGCCGAGGATCTCGGCCACTTCGCCCATCGACAACGGCACGAGGGCCGCGGGGCCGTCCACGAGGAAGCGGCTTTGGCGCAGGAACACCTCGCGGGCGACGGCGAGCAGGGTGCGGCGGCGGCTTTCCAACGCGGCGGCCAGGTCGCGCGACTCCCTCAGCTGGGCGGCGAGGAAGCGGCGCACGCGCGCGTCGTCGCGGCGCGTCTCGGCGAGGCGCGCCAGTCCGGGATCGATGGATACCGCGGGCAGCGCCCCATCGAGCAGTTGGAGTTCGAAGCCGCCCGCGGGCCCGGGCTCGACCTCCAGCTCGGGGGTCACGACGGCCGCGGCGGTCGACGCGTCATCATCGAGGTCGAGGCTCAAGGTGGCGAGGTGCGCCACCAGGTCCTCCAGCAGCTCCGCGTCGATGCCCAGCGCGCGCGCCACCTTGGCGCGCTTGCCGGTGGCGAGGTCGTCGAGGCATTCCTCGACGAGGCGCGCGAGCAAGGAGTAGTCCGTGCTGCGCGGATCCAACTGCAGGAGCAGCGCCTCCTTGGCGTCCCGCGCGCCCAAGCCGCGCGGCTCGAGCGCCTGGATGCGCGCGATGGCGCGACCTAGCGCGCCGTGCTGGTCAACGAGGCCTTGGGCCGCGCACAGCGCGCGCAGATCGTCGTCGCCCGGCAGCCAACCGCGCTCGTCGAGCGCGTCGACGAGGCATTCGCCCCAGCGCAGATCCTCGTCGGCGAGCGCGAGCAGCCGCAACTGGGCGCGTGCGCGCTCGCGCAGTCCCTCCGCGGGCGCGGCGACATTGGCCAGCCAGCGCGCGTGCTCGTCGCCCCCCGCGGTCGCGCGCGCGCGCGCCTCGTGCGCGCCCCGCATCCAGCCGCGCGGAGCCTCGACCACCAGGGTCGGGTTCTCCTGGGCGCGCTCGCGCAAGTAGTCGTAGAGCTCGTCCGGGGCGCGGGCGAGCACCTCGAGGCCCTGCAACTGCCGCGCCTCGAGCACCATGCGCTGCTCGGCGCGCGCCACTTGCGTGGTGGCGAGCGACACGCGTCGCGGTTGTCCTCCGGGGGCGGCCATGCCTCCACCATCGGCTTGGCCGCTCGTTTGCTTGAGCGTCGCGGCGCGCCGTCCCGGATCCCGCACCGCCCGCGGGCGAGGCGGGCCTCCACCGCGCGCGCCGCGGGGCGTTCGAGGGGCGCGGCAGCCGGCGCGGCGCCGCCGAGCGAGGCGCGGTTCAGCGCTTGCGCCCGCGCACGGCGCGGCGATGCTCCAAGGCGTCCTCGAGGATCCCCTTGTGCAGGTACTCGATCGCGGTCCCCGCCGGCAGGCCGCGCGCGAGGCGCGTCACGACAAGGTCGTCGCGGCCCAAGGACTCGAGCGCCTCGAGGCAGGCGAGCGCCGTGACCTCGCCCTCCGCGTCGGGATCGGTGCCGAGCGCCACTTCGCGCACCGCGGGATCCTTGGCGCGCGCCACAAGGGACTGGATCGACAAGTGGCGCGCCTCGGTGCCCTCGGCGGGATTCAACGCGCCGTAGAGCACGTGGTAGAGGCCCTTCCACGCGCGCGAGGCTTCCAGCGTCTCGACTTGGCGCGGCTCCTCGACGACGAGGATGGCGCCGTGGTCGCGCTCCTTGTCGGAGCACACGCCGCACAGCGCGTGGTCGGTGGCGTTGCCGCAGGTGGCGCAGCGACGCACGCGCTCGACCGCGGAGTCGATGGCGCGCGCCAGCTCGCGCGCCTCGGGGTCGCGCAGCACATGGAAGGCGAGGCGCTCCGCGCTGCGCCGGCCGATGCCGGGAAAGCGCTCGAAGGCGCGCACCAGCTCCTCGAGCGCCTTGGGGTAGGCCATCTCAGGAGAGTCCGGGCAGGTTCAATCCGCCGGTGACGCGCCCGAGGCGGTCCTTCTTCAACGCCTCCGCGCGGCGTTGGGCGTCGCGCATCGCGGCCGCGACGAGGTCCTCGAGCATGCCCGCCTGCGCCGGATCGACGCAGGCAGGATCGATGCGCACGCGCGCCACCGCGCCGTGTCCGTCGACCTCGACGCGCACGGCGCCACCGCCGGCGACGCCCTCGACACGCGCGCCGCGCAGTTCCTCCTGCATGCGATCGAGCTCGCGTTGCATCTGCTGGGCCTGCTTCAACAGGTTGCCCATCTCGCCGAATCCGCTCATGGCTTCCTTCCTTGGTGGATGGCGCGCCCCGCGGGCGATGCGCGCTCGCTGGTGGCGCGCTAGTCCTCGATGCGTCCGTCGAAGCGCGCGGCCACGCGCGTCGTGTATTCGTCGACACGCCCCTTGAGGGCCGCCGCGTCCTGCAGGTGCAGCTCGACCTCGCGACCCAGCACGCGCGACAAGGCCGCGCGGCAAGCGGCGCGCACCTCGGGACCGACCACCAGCGCGCGTTCGTGCTCGCGCAGGTTGGCGAACGAGACGATGGCGCGGCGCGCATCGAGATCGGCGAGGCGGCCGCGCTCCTTGAGCACGGCGTGCACCTCGGGATGCGACCCCGACAACGCTTCGAGGAAGCGCGTCCAAGCGTCAAGCACGCCTGACACGGCGCCGCGGATGGGCCGCGCGACCTCGGCCGCGGGAGCAACCTGCGGCGCGGCCGGCTGGACCGGCGGCCGCGGCGCGGTGGCGGTGGCGGTTCCTCGCGACGCGCCCGGCGTCGCGCCCTGCGACACGCCCGGGGTCGCGCCCGGCGTCGCGATGCCGACGAGTGGCGTGGAGGGGCGCGCGGCCGCCGACGCACCGCCGTTCGCCGCGCCGGTCGGTGCGCCACCCACGACGGCGGCCGGCGGCTGGACGGCGGCGGGCATGCTCGCGACCGGGGGCGTGGACGCCGCGGCGCGCGGGCCGTTCGCAGGCGGACGCGGTGGCACAAAGATGCCGGAAGCGGGCGCGGATTGCGTCGCGGGAGCGGGCGTCGGCGCGGGCGCGGCGGCAGCGGGCGCGCTCGCCGCGGGTTCGGGTGGACGGGACGCGAGCGGAGCGGACGCGGCCGCGGCCGCCGCCGACTTGTGGGGTGCGGTCGGGGCTTGGCTGGAGCCCGCGCCGGTGTTCGCGTCGGGGATCGTGCTCGCGCTCGTGGCCGCGCCAGTGCTCGTCGCGCGCGGTGCGCCGCTCGCCAGGCGCGCCTCGAGCGCCGACAGGCGTTCGACGATCTGGTTGAGCGGCACCAGTCCGTCGCCACGCGCCAGATCGAGCAGCGCGGATTCGAGGATGGCGCGACCGTGGATCGGGAGGCGCGCCACGCGTTCGCGCGCGAGCAACAGCTCTTCGAGCGCCAACTGCGCGCGCTCGAGGCCGAAGCGGCGCGCGCGTTCGAGCGCCTGCGCGCGGCGCGCGGCATCGAGCTGCACCTGGGGAGCGTCGACGCCGCACAGGGCGAGCACGAGTTGCTGGCGCAGTGCGTCGACCAGCGCGCCGATGATGTCGGCTTCGCCGCCTTCGGCCGCGGGCAACGCCCCGAGCACCGCCGCGCGGTCCTTGGCGATGATCGCCTCGAGCAACGCGTCGGCCAGCTCGCCGCCCGCGTCGACCGACAACGCCTTGGCGTCGGCGAGCGTCGGACGCGCGCCGACCAGGGACAAGAGCTGGTCCGCCAGGCTCAGCGCGTCGCGCATGCCGCCGCGCGCGCGCCGCGCGAGCTCTTCGACGACCCCCGCCTCGGGGCGGATACCCTCGCGCTCGAACACGACCGACAAGCGCGCCGCGATCGTGCCCTCCGAGATGGGCGAGAGCTTGAGCACCTGCACGCGCGACAAGACGGTCTCGAGCACCTTCTGCGGGTCCGTCGTCGCGAAGAGGAACTTCACGTGCGGCGGCGGCTCCTCCAAGGTCTTCAAGAACGCGTTGAACGCGCTCTTCGAGAGCATGTGGACCTCGTCGATGATCCACACCTTGAAGCGCGCGCGCATCGGCGCGTACGCGACCTGCTCCTTCAGGTCGCGCACGTTGTCGACCGAGGTGTGCGAAGCGGCGTCGATCTCCACCACGTCGACTTCGCTGCCGTCCTCGATGCCGAGGCAGCGCTCGCATTGGAGGCACGGATCGATCGTCGGGCCGCGCTCGCAGTTGAGCGCCTTGGCGAGGATGCGCGCCGTGGTCGTCTTGCCCGTGCCGCGCGGACCGCAGAACAAGTACGCGTGGCCGATGCGCCCTTCCTGGATGGCGCCCTTCAGGACCTGCGTCACCGTCTCCTGCCCGACCATGTCCGCGAAGGTGCGCGGACGGTACTTGCGGGCGAGGACGAGGTAGGACATGGCGCGACGGCGGGCTGCGTCGCGGATTCTACGCCGCGCGTGGCGGCGGTGCAGCACGCGCCGCGCCGCGCGCTGAACGCGTCCGGCGGGCGGGTGCGGAAGCACGGACGCGCCAGCGATCGGATCCGGGCACCAGACGCCCGGAACCGCGGCCCTTAGGGCTGCTCCGTTCCCGGCCTGACCCGGTTCGTGCCCGTCCCGTCGCCTGGGACCGGACCCGAGCGCTGGCGCGTCCGCGCGCCGCTGGTCTGCGCCACGAACGTGGCGGTTCGCGGTGGATGGCGGAGAGGGCGGGATTCGAACCCGCGGTGCCGTTTCCGACACACGCGCTTTCCAAGCGCGTACCTTCGGCCACTCAGACACCTCTCCGTGAGGGTGCAAGTCGTTCAGCAAGTGCGCGCAGGACGCTCCACGAGGGCTCCTTCGAGCCCGCGGGGCGGGTGAGTTGGCGGAGAGGGGGGGATTCGAACCCCCGATGCGCTTGCGCGCATGCCGGTTTTCGAAACCGGTGCCTTCAGCCGCTCAGCCACCTCTCCGATGTTTCGCGTCATCGCACGCCGCGCACGGCACGGACGACCCGGCTGGAGGGAAGTCGATCGGCTGTCCGGGGCTCCGACTGGAGTCCAGGAAGCGACCATCCCTCAGGACAGGTCCGTGCTGGCGCGCTTCTTGCGAAAGAACTGCTGGAGCAGCTCGCGCGCCTCCGCGGCGCCGACGCCCTCCGTGATCTGCGCCCGGTGGTTGAGCCGCTCGTCGGACAGCAGGGTCCAAAGCGAGGCGCAGCCGCCGAACTTCTCGTCGCGCACTCCCCACACGACGCGCGCCACGCGCGCATGCAGCAGCGCGCCGGCGCACAACACGCACGGCTCGACCGTGGTGTACACGACCGCGCCGACGAGCCGCATCGCCCCCACCGCGCGGCAAGCCTCGCGCAAGGCGAGGACCTCGGCGTGTGCGGTGGGATCGAGGAGGGTGCGAACCTGGTTGTGGCCCCGGCCGACCAGCCGACCATCCAGCACCACCACGGCCCCGATGGGGACCTCGTCGTAGCGCTCGGCGGCCTTGGCCTGCTCCAGCGCCAGCGCCATCCACGCCTCGTCGGGACCGCTTGCGCTCATCCTCTGGAGTCTAGGGCACGGGCCGACGCGGGAGCGCGGCGGGGTTGGCCGCCGTCGGCGCGCCCCCCCTGCGGAGGGACGCCGGCGTCGGCCTGATTGGTACACCCGAGTGGACTCGAACCACTAACCTTCTGATCCGTAGTCAGATGCTCTATCCAATTGAGCTACGGGTGCGTGGGGCGAAGGTTGTAGCGGCCGCGGAAGGCCGTGTCAAGAAACCGGGAGCACGAGGCGCCGCGAGCGGCGCGACTCGCGCCTCGCCGCGGCCGGAGTTCGAGGCTGGGCGGCGCGGGCGACCGGCGCCGGGTCGCGCCCGCCGCAGGCCGCCCCGGAGGACGCCGGCGCGGAGGGTCGCGGCGGCGCGTGGATGCGCCGCGGAGGCGGGCGCCAAAGTCGTTCCCGAGGCGGGCCGCGCCGCGTATCTTCGCGCTGCATGAGCTCCTCCCCCGCGCACCTGATCCGGCTGAGCGACCTGTCCGACCGCGAGTTGGAGGACCTGCTCGACCTCGCCGGACGGCTCAAGCGGCGCGCGGCGGCGGACAAGCTGCAGAACCGCAGCGTGGGCCTGCTCTTCTTCCGCGGTTCATTGCGCACGCGCACGGCCTTCGAGTCGGCGATGCACCAGCTCGGCGGCCACACCGTGCACCTCGCCGGAGCGTCCGACTTCTGGGAGCTCGAGGCGGCCGAAGGGCGCGTGATGGACGGCCGCGCGCCGGAGCATGTCAAGGACGCCGCCGCGGTGCTGTCGAGCTACGTCGACGCGCTCGCGATCCGGCCGCCGATGTCGGGCCACTCGTGGGCCTCCGACCGGCGCGACGAGGCCATCGCGGCGTGGGCCAAGTGGGCGCGCGTGCCGGTGATCAACATGGAGAGCGCCATGTGGCACCCGCTGCAGGCGTTGTCCGACCTGATGACGATGCGCGAGGCACTGGGGAACCTGCGCGGCAAGCGCCTCGCGATCGCGTGGACGCACTCGCCGACGCCAGCCTCCCCCGCCGTGGTGCATTCGCTGATCGACGCCGCCACGCGCGCCGGCATGGAGGTGCGCGTCGCGCATCCGCCGGGCTACGAGCTCGACGAGGAGGTGGCGCGCGTCGTCGGCGCGCGCGGGCAGTCCTTCCGTTCGTGCGACGCGCGCGAGGAGGCGGTCGAGGGCGCGCACGTCGTCTACGCCCGGTCGTGGTGGTCGCTCGCGGACTACGGCAACCCCACGCTCGCCGCCGCGCGCCGGGCGCGCACGCACGGCTGGAAGGTGGACGAGGCCCTGCTCGAGCGCGGCGACGGCGCGCGCTTCATGCACGCCATGCCCGTGCGCCGCAACATGGAGGCGAGCGACGAGGTGCTCGACGGGTCGCAGAGCCTCGTCGTCGAGCAGGCCGCCAACCGGCTGCACGCCACCAAGGCCGTGCTGCTCAAGTTGATCAAGGGCTGAACCAGCGGAGGCCGCGCCATGACCGCCCCCGACTTCGTGCACCTGCACGTGCACTCCGAGTACAGCCTGCTCGACGGCGCCAACCGGATCGGCGACCTCGTGGCGGCGTGCCGGGCGGACGGCCAGCGCGCCATCGCGCTGACCGACCACGGCAACATGCATGGCGCCATCGAGCTCTACCAGGCGGCGTCGAAGGCGGGCGTCAAGCCGATCGTCGGGTGCGAGGTCTACATCGCGCGCCAGTCGCGCAAGGAGCCGCACAACAAGGCCAAGGGCAACGGCTACCACCACCTGACCTTGATGGCGCGCGACGAGCGCGGCTACAAGAACCTGCTCAAGCTCGCCTCCTTGGCGTACCTCGAGGGATACCACTTCCGCCCGCGCGTCGACCGCGAAGTGCTGGCGCGCCACGCGGAGGGACTGCTGTGCCTGTCGGGATGCCTCGCCGGCGAGCTGTCGCAGCTCGTCCTCGTCGGCAAGGAGGACGAGGCCCTCGCGCTCGCCGCCACCTGGCGCGACCTGTTCGGCCCGGAGAACTTCTGGCTGGAGCTGCAGCGCAACGGACTCGAGTTGCAGCAGAAGGTCAACGAGTCGCTGGTGCGCATCCACCAGCGCACGGGCATCCCGCTCGTCGCGACGAACGACATCCACTACCTGCGCGCCGAGGACTGCCAGGCGCAGGACGTGCTCTTGTGCATCAACACCGGCGCCAAGCGCGCCGACGAGAAGCGCTTCCGCTTCGAGACGGACACGCTCTACTTCAAGACGCGCGAGGAGATGGCCGCGATGTTCCGCGACCTGCCGGACGCTGTGAAGGCCACGATGGACGTGGCGGAGCGCGTCGACCTGAAGATCGAGTTCGGCAAGTACCACCTGCCGGTCTTCACCCCCGACGACGGGCGCCGGCCCGAGGCCTTGTTCGCGGAGCTGCTCGAGCAGGGCCTGGCGCGGCTGTATCCGGGCGACGACGGACGCGCGCGGACGCGCCTCGAGTACGAGAAGAAGGTCATCGCCGAGCTGGGCTTCGTCTCGTACTTCCTGATCGTGTGGGACCTGATCCGCTGGGCGCGCGACAACGGCATCCCGGTCGGTCCCGGGCGCGGCTCCGCCGCGGGTTCGATGGTGGCCTACCTGCTCGGCATCACCAAGGTCGATCCGCTCAAGTACGACCTGCTGTTCGAGCGCTTCCTCAACAGCTCGCGCGTGTCGATGCCCGACATCGACATCGACTTCTGCATGGACGGGCGCGGACGGCTGCTCGAGTACACGCGCCGGCGCTACGGCGACGACCGCGTGGCGCAGATCGTCACCTTCGGCACCATGGCCTCGCGCACGGTGGTGCGCGACGTGGCGCGCGTGCTCGACCTGCCCCTGTCCGAGGTCGACAAGATCAGCAAGAAGATCCCGACCGGGCCCAACGCGCCTTCCTTGAAGGAGGCCATCGAGGCCGACGAGGAGCTCAAGGCGCTCAAGGCGCGGCCCGAGATCGACGAGCTCTTCCGCATGTCCGTGCCGCTCGAGGGCATGGCGCGCCACATCTCCACGCACGCCGCGGGCGTGGTGATCTCGGACCAGCCCATCGTCGAGTACGTGCCGCTCGCCAAGAACGGCGACGACATCGTCACGCAGTGGCCGGCGCCGCAGCTGGAGGAGCTCGGTCTCCTCAAGATGGACTACCTCGGGCTGCGCACGCTGACGATCCTCGAGAAGACGCTCGTCAACATCGCCAAGCAGGGCGGCACGCCGCCCGACCTCGACGCGCTGCCGCTGGTCGACGGCCCGGCCTTCAAGCTGCTCATGTCGGGCGACACGCTGGGCGTGTTCCAGCTGGAATCCGACGGGATGAAGAAGCTCGTGGCGCGCGTCAAGCCCGACTGCTTCGAGGATCTGATCGCCATCCTCGCCTTGTACCGGCCCGGCCCGCTCGAATCGGGCATGGTGGACATGTTCGTGCGCCGCAAGCACGGCGAGGAGCCGATCTCCTACGAGCATCCGTCGATGGAGCCGATCCTGCGCGACACCTACGGCTGCATCGTCTACCAGGAGCAGGTCATGCTCATCTCCAGCGCGCTGTCGGGCTTCACGCTCAACGAAGCCGACAACCTGCGCAAGGCGATGGGCAAGAAGAAGCCCGAGATCATGCAGAAGTTCTCGGAGCAGTTCGTCGCCGGCGCGATGAAGAACGGCTGCGCCGAGCCGGTCGCGCGGCAGATCTGGGACAACATCCTCAAGTTCGGCGGCTACGGATTCAACAAGAGCCACTCGACCGCCTACGCCGTGCTCACCTGGCAGACGGCGTTCCTCAAGGCCAACCACCGTTCCGCCTTCCTCGCCGCGAACCTGTCGTGCGAAATGTCGAACTCGACGAAGGTGCGCGAGTTCGTCGAGGACGCCAAGAAGAGCGGCGTCGAGATCCTGCCGCCCTCGATCGGCCGCAGCACCTGGGAGTTCGAGCCCGAGGGCCGCGCCGTTCGCTTCGGCTTCGGCGCCATCAAGGGCACGGGGCAGAAGGCGGTCGAGCACCTCGTGGCGGCGCGCGCCAAGCTGTCCGCCAAGGCGCGGAAGCCTACGCTGCACGAACTTTGCGCGCAGGTCGACTCCACCGAGGTGGGCAAGGTCTGCTGGGAGGCGCTGATCAAGGCCGGTGCGTTCGACGAGCAGGGCCACAACCGCGGCGCCGTGATGGCGGCGCTCTCGACCGCGCAGAACGAGGGCGCGCGCTTCGCCGCGGACCGTCGCGCCGGCCAGGCGAGCATGTTCGGCGGCGAGGAGCCCGGCCCGGCCGACTCGCCCGCCAAGGACGGCATCGATCCGGCCAAGGCCTGGCCCAAGGCCGAGACCCTGCGCGCGGAGCAGGAAGTGCTGGGCTTCTACCTCTCCGGGCATCCTCTCGAGGAGCGCGCCGGACTGCTCGCGCTGCTCGCGACGGGCCGCATCAGCGACCTCGCCGGCCAGAAGGGCGGCAGCGAGGTCATGGTGGCGGGCATGGTCGTGTCCTTGGCGGAGACGACCGTCAAGTCGGGGCGCTTCGAAGGCAAGAAGATGGCGCGCCTGCGGCTCGAGGACCTGACCGGCAGCATCGGCGTGACTTGCTTCCCGCGCACGTGGGAGGAGCAGAAGGCGCGCCTCGCCGAGGGCGCCGTGGTCGTCGTCGGAGCCAAGCTCGAGGAGAAGGGCGAGGAGTCGGCCCTGCTGCTCGAGTCGGTGTGGAGCGTGGAGGAGGCCATCGGCCGCTTCCAAGGTGCGGTGGTCGTCTCGATCGAGCCGGAGGACGAGGGCTTGGTCGAACGCCTGGTCGAGTTGGTGGCGCGCCACAAGGGCCGCAACCAGCTCTATCTGCAGGTGCTCGGCGCGGACGGCATGCTGCGCCGCGTGCGCGCCGGCTCGCAGCACAAGGTCTCGGTGAGCGAAGGCCTGGCGAAGGAGCTCGAGGCACTGCTGGGACCGGGCCGCACGCGCCTGGCGAAGCTCTGAAAGGCCGGTGTGGGCCGCGGCGCGCGCGACGCGCGGTAGAGCTGCATGCGAAGAGGACGCCCGCCCGCGCCGCGGAGTTGGAATGCCGGGACCGCCAACCCCGCCTGCGTCGAATGCGGTTCCGTCGCGGTCGAACGCGGCCCCGTCACGAACGAAGCCCCCACCGTGGAGTGGAGGCTTCGCGGATGGATCCGGGATCGGCTCGCGAGGGCGAGCGGCGTCGGACCGGCGGGCGCGCGGCGCGTCCGTCGCAAGGACGATGCGCCGCGCGAGCGCGGACTCAGGACGCGGCCTTCTCGGTCTCGGCCTTGGCCGAGCGCTCGACGAACTCGAGGATCACGCGCTGGCCGTTGTCCCCGAGGCGCGGCTTCGACAGGTGCAGGATGCGGCAGTAGCCGCCCGGACGCGCGGCGAAGCGCGGCCCGAGGATCCCGAACAACTTGTCGACCGAGGCCTTGTCGCGCAGGCGGGCGAAGACCGCGCGGCGCGCGGCCATCGTGTCGCTCTTGGCGAGGGTGACGATCTTCTCGACGAACGGCTTGACCACCTTGGCCTTGGCCGGCGTGGTGATGATCCGCTCGTGGAGCACCAGGCTGTTGGCCATGTTCTTCATCATGGCCTGGCGATGGCTCGTGGTGCGGCCCAACCGGTTTCCTGCGCAACGATGTCTCATGTGTCTGCTCGTCTGGTCTTGTCTGGAGGCGGATGCTAACGCCTTGTCGTGATCTTCGCTCGTCGGAGGGCGAGGGAGGCCGGGTACCGCGCCTGGGCGCGGGGCCGACCTCCGGCACGCCTTCCGCGCCGGGTGGTCAGCCCTGCGCCCCCATGCCGAGGCCCAGCCCGCGCTCGGCCAGCTTCTGCTTGATCTCCAGCAGGCTGGTGCGACCGAGGTTCTTGAGGTTCATGACCTCCTCCTCGCCCATCGACACGAGGTCGCCGATGGTCTGGATGTTGGCCCCGTCGAGGCAGTTGCGGGCGCGCACCGAGAGCTCGAGCTCGGAGACCGGCAGCGACAGCTGGCGTTGCAGCTCGCTGCTCTGCTGGTTGCGCACGTTGAACTCGGAGGTGCTCGGGTCCTCGGCCACCAGCGACAGGTCGCGGCTCTGGCCGGCGATGACGAAGGGGTTGAGGTGCTTGCGGTAGATCTTGGCGGCCTCGACCAGCGCCATCTCCGGGGAGACGGTGCCGTCGGTCCAGATCTCCATGACGAGGCGGTCGTAGTTCGTCAGCTTGCCGACGCGCGTCTGCTCGATCATGTAGCGCACGCGCTGGACGGGCGAGTAGATCGAGTCGACCGGGATGGTGCCCAGCTGCTGCGCCTCGGAGGCGTTCTCGTCCGCCGGCACGTAGCCGCGCCCGCGCTGCACGACGAGTTCCGCGTTGAACTTGCGGTCCTTCGTCAAGGTGGCGATGACGAGGTCGGTGTTGGCGACGCGCGCGCCGCCCTCGCATTGCACGTCGGCGCCCGTCACCGGGCCCTTGCCGGACTTCTGGATGCGCAGCGTGATCGGCTGCGAGCCGTCGTAGATGATGCGCAGGCGCTTGATGGCGAGGATGATGTCGGCCACGTCCTCGTACACGCCCTCGAGGCTGTCGAACTCGTGGTTCACGCCCTCGATCTTGACGGCGGTCACGGCCGTGCCCTCGATCGAGGACAGCAGCACGCGGCGCAGGCCGTTGCCGATCGTGTGGCCGAAGCCGCGCTCGAACGGCTCGACGACGCAGCGACCGTAGGTCTGCGTGAGGGTGTCGTTGTCGAACTGCACGCGGCTCGGCAGTTCGAAGTTGCGCCAGCGGATTCTCATGTGTGTCGTTCCTGCGTGGAACCTTGCGTAGAAACCTGCGGGGTTCGCCCGGGAGCGTCCCGGCGAGGCGTTGCGAGCGGCGTGCGCGGCGGCGGTTCCCTTCCCCCGCGCTCGTCCTCATCTGCGCCCCGCCGGCGCCCGCCCCACTCGGGACGGGCCGCCCGGACGGCGTCGGATCACTTCGAGAGGAGCTCGATGATGAGCTGCTCCTGGATGGCGTGCGGCACGTCCTCGCGGCGCGGCACGGCGACGACCTTGGCCGTCAACGTGTCGCCGGAGACCTCGACCCACGCGGGGACGGGCTGCGACTTGTTCACCTCGATCGCCTCGCTGACGATCTTCTTGGTGTTCTCGCGCGTGGCCGGGGCGACGACGTCGCCGGGGCGCACCGAGTACGAGCACACGTCGACCTTCTTGCCGTTGACGCGCACGTGGCCGTGGTTGATCAACTGGCGCGCGTGGTTGCGCGACAGGGCGAAGCCCGCGGCGAGCAGCACGTTGTCGAGGCGGCGTTCCAGCAGCACCATGAGGTTCTCGCCGGTGTTGCCGCGCAGGCGCTCGGCCTCCTGGAAGTAGAGGCGGAACTGGCGCTCGCCCACGCCGTAGATGCGCTTGAGCTTCTGCTTCTCGCGCAGGCGGACGCCGTACTCGGTGACCTTGCTGCGCTTCTGCGCGTGGACGCCCGGCGGGTAGTCGCGACGGGAGACGGCGCACTTCTCGGTGAAGCAACGCTGGCCCTTGAGGAAGAGCTTGATCCCCTCGCGGCGGCACAGCTTGCACTTCGGATCGACGATACGAGACATGTTCGGTTCCTGCTTGTGGCCGGGGTGTCAGACGCGACGCTTCTTGCGGGCGCGGCAGCCGTTGTGGGGCAGCGGGGTGATGTCCTCGATGGACAGCACCTTGAGGCCGGAGTTGGCCAGCGCGCGCACCGCGGACTCGCGGCCGGAGCCGGCGCCCTTGACGCGCACTTCGACTTCGCGGACGCCGAGGCGCACCGCGCCGGCCGCCGCGCGCTCGGCGGCGCGCTGCGCGCCGAACGGCGTGCTCTTGCGGGTGCCCTTGAAGCCCACCGCGCCGGCCGAGCCGGTCGCCAGCACTTCGCCGGTCGGCGAGGTGATGGTCACCAGCGTGTTGTTGAAGGTGGCCTTCACGTGGGCGACCCCGCGGTGGCCGACCTTCTTGATCTTCTTCTTGGCCGCCTTGGCGGGCGCCGCCGCGGCCGTGGTGCCGGCCTCGGCCGGAGAGTTCGTCTTGGTTTCCTTCGCCATGTGTGCTTCCTGGGCTTTCGTTGCGTGGTCGCGCGGCGAGCCGTTGCCGGCCCGCCAGCCCGGTCACTTCATGCCCTTGACCGACTTCTTGCCGGCCACCGTCTTCCTCGGGCCCTTCCGCGTGCGGCTGTTCGTGCGCGTGCGCTGGCCGCGCACCGGCAACCCGCGACGATGGCGCATGCCGCGATAGCAGCCGATGTCGCGCAAGCGCGCGATCGAGGCGGCCACGAGGCGGCGCAGCGTGCCCTCCACCGCGTACTCCTTCTGCAGGTAGTTCGCGATGTTGGCCAACTGCTCCTCGGTCAGGTCGCGGGACTTCATGCCCGGATCGAGCTTGAGGGCCGCGCAGGTCTTGGCGGAGGTCGTGCGACCGACGCCGTAGACGTAGGTCAGCGCGATCTCGAGGCGCTTGTTCGGGGGGATGTCGACACCGATCAGACGGGGCATGTTCAGTTCTCTCTAGTGGTGTGTGCTGTGGAGGCCGGGCTGCTCACTTGCCCTGGCGCTGCTTGTGGCGCTTGTCGCTGCAGATGATGCGCACGACGCCACGGCGCCGGACCACCTTGCAGTTCATGCACATGCGACGAACGCTGCTACGGACTTTCATGATCCATCCCTCTTTCTACGCTCTCCGCGGCAGACGATCCGGCCCTTCGTCAAGTCGTAGGGCGACATCTCCACGGTGATCTTGTCCCCGGGCAGGATCCGGATGTAGTGCATCCGCATCTTGCCGCTCACGTGCGCGAGGATCTCGTGTCCCGACTCGAGCTTGGCGCGGAAGCGCGCGTTCGGCAGCGACTCGGTGACCATGGCCTCGACGGTGATCGGTTCTTCCTTGGCCATCACGCGGCTCCCACGGCCGTGGCGGCCCGCACGAGGTCGGAATAGACGAGGTCGGCGGCGCGATCGCCATCGACTTCGGAAAGCAGGCCGCGCTGGCGGTACCAGCCCTCGAGCGGCAGCGTCTGCTCGCGGTACACCGCGAGGCGCTTGGTGACGGTGTCGACCTGGTCGTCGCTGCGCACGACGAGCGCCCCGCCGCACTTGTCGCAGCGACCCTCGGCCTTGGGCGGCGAGTGGCGCACGTGGTGGATGTTGCCGCAGGCGCCGCAGGTGCGGCGTCCCGTGAGCCGCTCGACCAGCGCGGCGTCGGGCACGCGCAGGTTCAAGGCGACCACCTCGACGCCCGATAGACGAAGCGCGAGGGCCTCGGCTTGCGCCAGCGTGCGCGGGAAGCCATCCAGCAGGCAGCCACCGGCGCAATCGGCGCGCGCGACGCGGTCGAACAGCATGTCCAGCACGAGTTCGTCGGGGACGAGCTTGCCGGAGTCCATGTAGCCCTGCGCCTGCTTGCCGAGCGGCGTGCCCTTGGCCTTGTTCTCGCGGAACAAGTCGCCGGTGGACACGTGCGGCAGCGACAGCGCCGCCGACAGGCGCGAGGCCTGCGTGCCCTTGCCCGCGCCCGGAGGGCCGAGCAGGATGACCACGCGACGCTTCGTCACCGCGCATCCCCCTTGGTGGCGCCGCGCGTCCAACCCGGGCCCGAGGACTTCATGAAGCCCTCGTAGTTCTTCATGACGAGTTGCGCGTTGAGGCGGTCGACCAGGTCGAGCGCCACGCCGACGACGATCAGCACCGAGGTGCCGCCGAGGAAGTACATCAGGGCCGGATTGCTGACGCCCTGCGTCAGGAAGGCCGGCGCGACCGAGATGACGGCGAGGAACGCGGCGCCGGCGAGCGTGATGCGCGTGAGGACGCTCGACAGGTACTCGGCGGTCTTCGCGCCCGGGCGGATGCCCGGCACGAAGGAGCCGTGTTCGCGCAGGTTGTCGGCGATCTCGTTCGGCTGGAACATCAGGCGGTTCCAGAAGAAGCAGAAGAAGAACACCAGGCCCGAGAACAGCACGACGTGCACGAAGCCGGTCGGCGAACTGAAGACCTGGGTCCACTCCGTCGCGCCCACGAACTCGAGCAGGAGCTGCGGGATGATGAAGATCACGCTGGCGAAGACGACCGGCATGACGCCGGCCATGTTCACCTTGAGCGGCAGGTAGTGGCGCTGGCCGCCGTAGGCCTGGGTTCCGCGCGTCAGGCGCGCGTACTGGATCGGCACGCGGCGCGCGCCCTTGTGGATGAACACCACGACCAGCACCGTGACGGCCCAGATGGCCGACAGGCCGAGGATCGTCTGCCAGAAGTCCTCCGCCTCGATGATGCTGCTGATGGCCACGGGGATCTCGGCCACGATGCCGGCCATGATCAGCAAGGAGGCGCCGTTGCCCACGCCGAACTCGGTGATGAGCTCGCCCAGCCACATGACGAACAGCGATCCCGCGAGCAGGCTCATGACGACGATCACGCCGAGCGCGACGGAGCTGTCCTGCATCTCGGCCGCGATCATGGTCTTGTTCTGCAGGAACACGCCCACGTAGATGAACAGGGCCTGGAGGATGGCGATCGGCACCACCGAGAGGCGCGTCCACTGGTTGATCTTCTTCTGGCCGGCGGCGCCTTCCTTCTGGATGGCTTCGATGGCTGGAGAGACCTTGGTCAGCATCGAGAAGATGATCGACGCCGAGATGTAGGGCATGATGCCCAGGGCGAAGATCGTCGTCGACCCGAAGTCGCCGCCGGAGAACGCGCTCATCAGGCCGAAGATGGCGTTCTGGTCCTGGGCCGACTTGAGGAACTCGGGGCTCATCCCGGGGATCGGGATCTGGAAGCCCAAGCGGAAGACGAGCAGGAGGACCAGCGTCAGATAGATCTTCTGACGGGTCTCGGGAACCTTGAACAGCTGCAGGAAGTTCTGTTGGAGCTGGTTCGCCACTTGGTCGTCCGGTCTCTCGGTTTCCGGGGGGGTCCTGGTGGTCCGTCCCGCCGCGCGGCGGGACGTGCTGGTCACTCGGCCTGGGCCTCGCGACCGTGGTGGTCGAGGCGGACGACGGTGCCCCCGGCCTTGAGGATCTTCTCCTCGGCCGACTTGGTGAACTTCTGGGCGCGCACGACCAGCTTGCGCGTCAACTCGCCGTCGCCGAGCACCTTCATGAGCGGCGAGAGCTTGCTGGCGAGGCCGAGGCCGATGACCGCGTCGAGGTCGACGGTCGCGCCGTCGGCGAACGCGTTCAGCTTGTCCACGTTGATGATCGTGTACTCGGTGCCGAAGCGGGCGTTGGTGAAGCCGCGCTTGGGCACGCGGCGGTAGATCGGCATCTGGCCGCCTTCGTAGCCGGGGCGGCGGCTGGTGCCGGAGCGCTGGCCCCAGCCCTTGTGTCCGCGACCGGCCGTCTTGCCGAGGCCGGAGCCGGGACCGCGTCCGATGCGGCGCCGGTCCTCGTAGCGGATTCCACCTTGTTCGACTTGGTTCAGGTCCATGGCGTGTTCCTGTCGTTCTTGTGCCGTAGGCGTGCGGGCCGGACGCTCAGAGCGAGATGCCGCGCAGTTGCGCGACCTGCTCGGGCGTGCGCAGCTGCGACAAGGCGTGCAGCGTGGCCTTCACGAGGTTGATCGGGTTGGTCGAGCCGTAGGACTTGGTGAGGATGTCCTTGATGCCGGCCTGCTCGCACACCGCGCGCACCGACGGGCAGGCGATGATGCCCGTGCCCGGCGAGGCCGGCAGCATGCGCACCTTCGCGCTGCAGTAGAAGCCTTCGACCTCGTGCGGGATCGTCCCCGCGGAGGTGATCGGCACGCGCATCAGGTGCTTGCGACCGTCGCGCGCGGCCTTCTCGATCGCGTTCGGGACCTGGCGCGCCTTGGCGTAGCCGTAGCCGACGATGCCCGACTTGTTGCCGGTGATCGAGAGGGCCGAGAACGAGAAGCGGCGACCGCCCTTCACGGTGGCGGACGAGCGGTTGACCTTGACCAGCAGCGGTTCCCCGGCGAACTCGCCGATTTCCGCGGTCTCCATCCCGTCGAGGAAGCGAATATTGGGCTTCATGTCTGTGTGCGTGTCGTGGATGCGTGGGGACGGGTCGGATCAGAAGGTGAGGCCGCCCTCGCGGACGGCGTCGGCCAGCGCCTTGACGCGGCCGTGGTAGCGGGCGAAGCCCCGATCGAACACGACCGCGGTCACGCCGGCTTCCTTGGCCTTGCGCGCCAGTTCGGCGCCGACGATCTGCGCCTTCTGGGTCTTGGTCTTGCCCTTCAATTGGTCCGCGAGGGCCTTGGCGGCGCTCGTGGCGGCGGCGAGGGTGCGGCCCTGCGCGTCGTCGATGATCTGCGCGCTGATGTGCTTCAGCGAGCGGCTGACCGACAGGCGCGGCAACGAGCTGGTCGTGCGGATGACACGGCGCACGTGGAACGCGCGGCGCTGGCGACGCTTGGCCTTGACGAAAATCTGCTTCATGTGTGGTTCCTTCGCAGCTCCTATCAGCTGCCGAAGCTCTTGCCCTGCTTGCGCTCGACCTTCTCGCCCTTGTAGCGCACGCCCTTGCCCTGGTAGGGCTCCGGCGGACGCTGGCGACGGATGGTCGCGGCCAGTTCGCCGACGACCTGCGCGTCGCAACCTTGGATGATGATGTTCGTCGGGTCGGGGCAGGTGACCGTCAGGCCCTTGGGGATGGGCAGCACGACCGGCTTGTTGTAGCCGACGTTCAGGGAGATCTTGGTCCCCTGCATCGTCGCGTTCCAACCGACGCCCTGGATCTCGAGGCGCTTCTCGAAGCCCTTGGAGACCCCCTCGACCATGTTGGCGAGGAAGGCGCGCGTCATGCCGTGGTAGGCGCTGGCGGCGCGCGCGTTGCTCGCGTCCACCACCGAGACCGTCACTTCGGCCTTGTCGACGGCGACGTCGACCTCGGGCCGCAGCGCGAGCTCAAGCTCGCCCTTCGGGCCCTTGACCTTGATCTTCTTGTCGGCGGCCTTGGTGACCGTGACCCCGGCCGGGATGGCGACGGGCTTCTTGCCGATGCGGGACATGGATCGTGCTCCGTGTGTGTTTGGCTCTGCGTCCTGCGCGGGATCAGCGCACCCGGGCGAGGATCTCCCCGCCGACGTTCTCCTTGCGCGCGCCGCGATCGGAGAGGATGCCCTTGGGGGTCGACAGGATCTGGATGCCCATGCCGCGGATGATCGGCTTGAGCTCCTTGGCCGACGCGTACACGCGGCAGCCGGGCTTGCTGATGCGCTCGATCGACTGGATCACGAACTCGCCGTACTCGCCGTACTTGAGCTGGATCGTCAGGGTCGAGGCGGGTTGGCCGGGTTCCACGGCGTAGTCCTTGATGTAGCCCTCCTCCTTGAGGATCTGCGCCACGCCCACCTTGAGGCGCGAGGCGGGCATGGACAAGGAGGACGCGCGCACGGTGTTGGCGTTGCGGATGCGCGTGCAGAGGTCGGCGATCGGATCGGTCATCATGGCTGTCTGGTTCCCTTCTCGATCACCACGAGGCCTTGCGCATGCCGGGGATCTCGCCCTTGTGCGCGAGGCTGCGCAGGCAGAGGCGGCAGATGCCGAACTTGCGGTAGACCGCGCGCGCCCGGCCGCACATCGTGCAGCGCGTGTACGCGCGGGTGGAGAACTTGGGCTTCTTCTGGCTCTTGAGGATGAGGCAAAGCTTGGCCATCTGGTCTAGTCCGTGTTTGTCAGGTGCCCTGGTCCAGGCGGCCGTCAGGCCTTCTTGCCCTTGGTTTCGCGGATCATGAACGGCATGCCCAATTCCTTCAGCAGCGCGTAGCCCTGCTCGTCGTCGGGCGCGCTGGTGACGAAGGTGATGTCCATGCCCTGCACGGCGTCGATCTTGTCGAAGTCGATCTCCGGGAAGACGGACTGCTCCGACAGGCCGAGCGTGTAGTTGCCGCGGCCGTCCAGCTTGTCCTTCACCCCGCGGAAGTCGCGGATTCGGGGCAGCACGATCGAGAAGAGGCGGTCGGCGAACTCCCACATGCGCTGGTGGCGCAGCGTCACGGCGCAGCCGATCGGCATGCCCTCGCGCAGCTTGAAGCCCGAGATGGCCTTCTTGGCCTTGCGGATCGTGGGCCGCTGGCCGGCGATGATCGCCAGGTCCTTGGCCGCCGATTCGACGCGGTTCTTGTTCTCCACCGCGCCGTTGACGCCCATGTTGATGACGATCTTCTCCAGGCGCGGGACGGCGTGGTCGTTGCCGATCTTGAAGCGGTCCTTGAGGGCCGGCTTCACCTGGGACAGGTACTTTTCCTTGAGTCGTGCCATGTCAGCGTGTCGCTTTCAGCGCCTCACTTCTTGGTGCGCGCGGGGGCCTTGCGCGTCGGCTTGCCATCGGCGCCGACGTGCATCACGTTCGAGGCGTGGATCGCGACCTCGATCTGGACGCGTTCCCCCTTGGGGTTCTTCTGCGAGGGCTTCCTGTGCTTCCAGCGCAGGTTGACGCCCTCGACGACGACGCGGCCGGTCTCGCGCACGACGGACTTGACCACGCCGGTCTTGCCCTTGTCGTTGCCCGCGACGACGGCGACGGTGTCGCCCTTCTTGAGGCGGAACTTGCTCGGGGTCGAGGCGGCCATCACACCACCTCCTGGGCCAGCGAGATGATCTTCATGAAGTTGCGCTCGCGCAGTTCGCGGGCGACGGCGCCGAAGATGCGCGTGCCCTTGGGGTTGCCTTCGGCGTCGACGATCACCACGGCGTTCTGGTCGAAGCGCACGTAGGACCCGTCCGCGCGGCGCACGGACTTCTTCACGCGCACCACCACGCCCTTGGCGACGGAGCCCTGCTTGAGCTCGCTGCCGGGCATCGACTTCTTGATCGACACCACGACGATGTCGCCGAGGCCGGCGTAGCGCCGGTGGGTGCCGCCGAGCACCTTGATGCACTGGGCGAGCTTCGCGCCCGTGTTGTCGGCGACGTCCAGGAAGGTCTGCATCTGGATCATGCGCCACCTCCGACGACGTCCGGCGTGAAGTCGACCGAGCCTTGCGCCACGGCGCCGGCGCGCACCACGCGCACGAGGCGCCAGCGCTTGAGCTTGCTCATCGGGCGGCACTCCGCGATCTCGACGAGGTCGCCCGGCTTGGCCGTGCCCTCCTCGTCGTGAGCGTGGTACTTCTTCGCCTTGCGGATGTACTTGCCGTACTTCGGGTGCTTGTAGGTGCGCTCGACGAGGACCGTGATGGTCTGCGTCATCTTGTCGCTGGTCACGATCCCTTCGACCGTGCGGCGGCGCGTGCGTGCTTGGGTGTCCATGTTCTATGTGGCTCCGGCGTTCAGGAGGCCGAGTTGCCGCGCAGGCCGAGGCGACGCTCGGTCAGCACGGTTTCCATGCGGGCGACCATGCGGCGCAACTGGCGGATGCGCGCCGGGCTGGTCAGGGCCTGGGTCGACGACTTGAAGCGCAGGTCGAAGACCTCCCTGCGCATCTTCTGCAGCTCGATCTCCAGCTCGTCGCTGGTCTTGCCGCGGATTTCCTCGATCTTCATCGCTGTTCTCGTCCTTGTCCTGGTCGTCTGGCTGTTCGTGCCTGCGAGTGCGTGGCCTGCGTGTGCGTGGTCCTGGGTATGCGTGGCGTGCGTGCGCGCCGCGCTCAGGTCGTCGGCAGGCGACGGATCATCTTGACCTTGATGGGCATCTTGTGCGCGACGCGCTTGAACGCGACGCGCGCCTTGTCCTCGGTGATGCCGCCGATCTCGTACAGCACCGTGCCGGGCTTGATCTCCGCGGCCCAGAACTCCACGTCGCCCTTGCCGGAGCCCATTCGGACTTCGGCCGGCTTCGAGGAAACGGGCTTGTGCGGGAACACGCGGATCCAGATGCGGGCGGCGCCGCCGGTGGAGCGCGAGGCGGCCACGCGGCCGGCCTCGATCTGGCGGGCCGACAGCCAGCAGTAGTCCATCGACTGCAGCGCGAAGTCGCCGAAGGCGACGCGGTTGCCGCGCGTCGCTTCGCCCTTCAGGCGGCCGCGGTGGACTTTGCGGAACTTGGTCCGCTTGGGCATCATCGACATGGCTTGGTTCCTGTGGAGTTTGGCTGGCCTTGGATGTGTGGCTCCGGGTGGGCTCGTCGCGCGGCTCAGGCGCCGCCGGGACCACCTTGCGGACGCGGACCGCGCGGACCGCGCGGGGGGCGCGAGTCGCGTCCGGCGGCGGCGGAGATCGCCTTGAAGTCGATCATCTTGCCGCGCTCGATGTCGCCCTTGTAGATCCACACCTTGACGCCGATGACGCCGTAGGTGGTCTTCGCCTCGGCCGTGCCGTAGTCGACGTGCGCGCGCAGCGTCGACAGCGGGACGCGACCTTCGCGCTCCTTGTTCTGGCGGGCCATCTCGGCGCCGCCGAGGCGGCCGTTCATCTCGACCTTGATGCCCTTGGCGCCGGCCTGCAGCGTCGTCTGGATGGCACGCTTGCTGGCGCGGCGGAACGCCTGGCGCTTCTCGAGCGCTTCGGCGACCACCTCGGCCACGAGCTTCGCCTCCAGCTCCGGACGCTTCACTTCGTGCAGCGTCAGGTGGACCGTGGTGCCCGTCATGCCTTGGAGCTCCTTCTTGAGCTCCTCGACGCGCACGCCCTTCCTGCCGACGAGGACGCCGGGGCGCGCGGTGTAGATGATCACGTTAACGGCGTCTGCCGTGCGCTCGATCTCGATGCGCGGGATGCCGGCCGAGCCGAACTCCTTGCGCACGTGGTCGCGGATCTTCTTGTCCTGCAGCAGCAGGCGGCCGAAGTCCTTCTTGCGGGCGTACCAGCGGCTGCGCCACGGCTCGATCGTGCCCAGGCGGAAGCCTGTCGGGTGGATCTTCTGTCCCATGATGTTCCCTCGAAGGCTCAGGAAGCCTTCTTGGAGCCTCCCTTCTTGGCGGACTTGCCCTCGTCGCCGGCCTCGGCCATCTCGCGCACCTTGATGGTCAGGTGCGACAAGCGCTTGGCGAACGGCATCGCGCGGCCCTGCGGGCCCGGGCGGAAGCGCAGGCGGTTGTTGAGGAGCGGGCCGACGTCGGCCATCGCTTCGCTGATGTACAGGCGGTTGACGTTGACGCTCTCGTCCTGGCTGGCGTTCGCCACCGCGGACTTGACGACCTTGAGGTAGAAGCTCGCGCCGCGATTGGGCGTGAACTGCAGCAGCTCGAGGGCCTCGTTGACACTGCGACCGCGGATGAGGTCGGCGATGCGGCCGGCCTTGCGCGCGGTGATGCGCGCGAAGCGGTGCTTGGCCATGAATTCGCGAGTCTCGCTCACGAGGCACCTCCGGCGCCGGGCTTGGCCTCTTCCTTCTTGTTGGTGTGGCCGCGGAAGACGCGCGTGGGCGCGAACTCGCCGAGCTTGTGGCCGACCATGTCCTCGGTCACGGCCAGGCGGATGTGCGCCTTGCCGTTGTGGATCATGAAGATGTGCCCGATGAATTCGGGCGGGATCGTGCTGCGCCGCGACCAGGTCTTGATCGGTTGGCGCGTCTTGCCTGCCTTGTCGGCGACCACCTTCTTCATCAGGTGGCCGTCGATGAAGGGTCCCTTCTTCGTGCTGCGGCCCATGGTCAGTGGCTGCCCTTCTTCCTGCGACGGAGGATGAACTTGTTGGTCGGATTCTTGCGACGACGAGTCTTGCCGCCCTTGGCGAGCACGCCCGAGGGCGAGCACGGGTGGCGACCACCGGCGGTGCGGCCCTCGCCACCACCCATCGGGTGGTCGACGGGGTTCATCGCCGTGCCGCGCACCACCGGGCGGTAGCCCATGTGGCGCTTGCGCCCGGCCTTGCCGAGGCTGACGTTCTGGTGGTCGGTGTTGCCGATGCGGCCGATGGTCGCGCGGCACTCGACGTTGATCTTGCGCAGCTCGCCGGAGGAGAGCATCACGATGGCGTAGTCGCCTTCGCGGGCCGACAACTGCGCGACCGAGCCGGCCGAGCGGCACAGCTGCGCGCCGCGCTTGGGGCGCAGCTCGATGTTGTGGATCTCGAGGCCGACGGGGATGTCCGCCAGGCGCATCGAGTTGCCGACGTTCGGCTCGGCGCCCGGGCCGCTCATCAGGGTGCGCCCCACTTCGAGGCCGAGCGGCGCCACGATGTAGCGCTTCTCGCCGTCGGCGTAGTGCAGCAACGCGATGCGCGCCGTGCGGTTGGGATCGTATTCGATCGAGTGGACCTTGGCCGGCACGCCGTCCTTGTCCCGCTTGAAGTCGATCTGGCGGTACTGGCGCTTGTTGCCGCCGGCGCGGTGGCGACGCGTCAGGTGGCCGTGGTTGTTGCGGCCGCCCGTGCGACGCTTGCCCGAGATGAGGCTCTTCTCGGGCGTCGTCTTCGTGATCTCCGCGTAGTCGAGCACGGTGCCGAAGCGGCGACCGGCTGACGTCGGAGCGTAGGACTTGATTGCCATGTGTCTTCGAACCTGTGGGCTTGTTCTATTTGGTGCGCTGTGCTGCGTGCGGGCCTGGTGCGTGGCTCCTCAGAGCACGTCGATCGTCTGCCCTTCGGCGAGCACGACCATGGCCTTCTTCCACGCGGGGGTCAGGCCGGCGACCCAGCCGCGACGACGCACCTTCTGCTGGGTGCGCAGGGTGTTGACGGCCAGGACCTTGACCTTGAACAGGCGCTCGACGGCCTGCTTGATCTCGATCTTGTTGGCGTCGACCGGGACGCGGAACGTGTAGGCGTTGCGGCGCCCGGTCTCGTCCGTGGCCTTCTCGGTCAGGTGCGGAGCCTGGATGATCTCGTACAAGCGTTCGACGCGGGTCATGCGGCACCTTCCTTCTTCGACTCGCCCACGCGCTTGGCGAGGGCTTCGATGGCGGCGCGCTCGGCGATCACGAGGCCGCCGGCCACCACATCGCGCGCGTTCAGCTCGGCGGCGGTCTTGACGACCACGCCCGGGAAGTTGCGGAAGGACTTCCACGCCGAGGCGTTCGGCGCGGCCAGCACGACCAGCGCGCGGCGCGGCCCCTGGAATCCGGACAACACCGCGCGCGCGGCCTTGGCGCTGGGCGCCGAGAGCGACGACAGGTCGGCCGTCACCAGCTCGTTGTCGCGGATCTTGCCCGCGATCGCAGCGCGCAAGGCGACTCGGCGCTGCTGCGCGGGCGGGTGGTAGGAGAAGTCGCGCGGGTGCGGGCCGAAGATCGTGCCGCCCTTGCGCCACAGCGGCGACTTCTTGTCGCCGGCGCGCGCGCGGCCGGTGTGCTTCTGCTTCCAAGGCTTCGCGTGCGAGCCGTGGACTTCGCTGCGCTCCTTGGTCTTCGCCGTGCCCTGGCGGGAGTTCGCGTGGTACATGACCACGGCGTCCTTCAGGGTGCGGATGCGGACCTTGTCGCCGAAGGGCGCGAGGTCCAGCTCGGCCTCGGCCACCTTGCCGTTGGTGTAGTTCTTGATCTTCATCGCGGACCTCA
Organism: Planctomycetia bacterium; assembly: GCA_046341775.1. Taxonomy (GTDB): domain Bacteria; phylum Planctomycetota; class UBA1135; order UBA1135; genus SXXH01. Next base: position 5,407 of record JBKDQQ010000140.1, on the reverse strand, counting down.
GGCCTTCGCCTTCGTCTTGACGCCCGTCTTGGCGGTGCGCACCTGGATGAAACCGTCGTTGTGGCCGGCGACCGCACCCTTCAGGTAGAGCAGGTTGCGAGCCGCGTCGACGCGCAGGACGCGCAGGTTCTTCGAGGTCTCGCGGGTGTCGCCGTAATGGCCGGCGAGGCGCTTGCCCTTGACGACCTTGCCGATGCGCTTGCTGGCGAGCGAGCCGGGCTGGCGCACGTTCATGCAGCCGTGCGTCTCGGGGCCGCGGCCGAAGTTGTGGCGCTTGATGGTGCCCGCGAAGCCGCGGCCCTTCATCGTGCCGACCACGTCGACGATGTCGCCGGCCTTGAACACCTCGCAGGTGATCGTGTCGCCGACCTTGCAGGTGGCGGCGCTCGAAAGGCGCTCTTCGCGCAGATGCCGCTTGGGCGTCGCGCCGTTCTTCTTGAAATGGCCGAGCTGCGGCTTCGCGAGCCGCTTGTCGGCGATGTCGCCCCAACCGAGCTGGACGGCATGGTAGCCGTCCTTCTCGAGGGTGCGGATCTGCGTGACCACGCACGGTCCGACCTCGACGACCGTCACTCCGTGGACGGTGCCGTCTGCGTCGAACAACTGCGTCATGCCGCGCTTGCGTCCGAGGATCAGCGTCATGATCTCTTGAACTTCCTGGTGGGTGCTTCTGGCTTTCCGGTTCGACCCAGTGGGGCTCCACGCTGGAGCTCCGTGACGCTGGGCCACGCGGACGGCCGGCCGCGCATCGCTCCCCCTCCGCGGCGAGCCGCGTGGTGGATGGATCCGCTCCGACCCTGGTGGTGGGTGGTGTCTCGCGAGTCGGCACGGCCCCCTTCCGTGTCGGGAAGGGCGCCGGCGTCCACGCGGGACTGTTCGGGGTTCGGGTTGTAGAGAACTGCGCTCGTCAAGCTCGCCGCGCTGTGGCGCGACTCGCGCGGGGGCGCCACTGGCGCCCCGGAGTCATCCGCGAGGGACGACCTGGTGGAGGATGCAGGAAGGGGTCTTCGTGCGCTCGATCAGGCCTTGATGCGGATGTCCACGCCCGCAGGCATGTTGAGGGAGGACAGCGCGTCGACCGTCTGGGCGGTCGGCTCGCTGATGTAGATCAATCGCTTGTGCGTCCGGATCTCGAACTGCTCGCGCGACTTCTTGTCGATGAACGGAGAGCGCAGCACGGTGTAGCGCTCGATCCGCGTGGGCAACGGGATGGGTCCGGCCACGCGCGCGCCCGTCCGCTTGGCGGTCTCGACGATCTCGAGGCCCGACTGGTCGAGGGCCTCGTGGTCGTAGGCTTCCATCCGGATCTGGATCTTGTCCTTCATGGGCTGCTGCTGCGGGCGGGGGCTGGTTGCGCGGGCTTGGCCGACGAGGCCGGCCTGCTGTGGAAAGGGCCGAAGAAACTAACAACGACACCCATGGGTGTCAACGCAAAGGCGCTTCCCCGCCCATTTTCGTTTCTCCGTGCAGCTCCTTCCCCTCGCACCCGACCTGGTCGCCGGGCAGCCTGCGGCGCCTCGCTCCCACCGCCTCCGATGGGACAGCAAGCTGTTTCATGGCCCGACGCCGACCACAATGCAATATCCTACACAAGTGCATTCCTGACAATATCTTGAGAGCCGAGCGCCTCGGCGCCTAGACGAGCCCGCGCTCACGCAGGACTGCCTCTTCCACCACTTCGTGACCCGCCGGCCACAGGGTGAAGTCGGCGCGGCCCTGCGATAGCGAGCGCAGGCCGCGCGCGAAGCCGAAAGTCGCCTGCAAGGGTGCGCGACCACGCACGAGGCGATCCAGGCCGTCCCCGACGACCTCCTCGACCTGCACGCCTCGGCCGAGGAGCTCGCCCTGCAAGGCGGCGGCGTGCGTCGAGGGCACGCGCACTTCGAGGCGCACCCAGGGCTCGCGCACTTCGCTGCCGGCCTTCGCGAGCGCGCGCGCCAAGCCTTCGCGGGCGGCGAGCACGGCACCCAGCAAGCCGCTCGCGTCCTCGCTGCGGCTGGCGCCGAGGACGCGCACGCGCACGTGCGTGACGGGCAAGCCGAGACGCGGCCCGGCTTGCAGTTCGGCTTCGAGGGCTTCCTGCACGGCGACGCGCGCCTCGTGCGTGAACACGCAGGCGCCTTCGAACTCCACCACTGGCCGCTCGTGTTCCGCGTCCGGCACGACCTCGACCTCCGCCCGCCCAGCGATGCGCTCTTCGCCGTGCAATCGATCGACGGCACCCAAGGCACGGCCGGCGGCACGCACCGATTCCACGTAGGAAACCTGCGGCGAACCCGCGATCGGTCGCAGTCCCGTCGATTCCTCCACGCGCCGCAGCGCGACATCGAGGTGCAGCTCTCCCATCCCCGAGAGCAGCAGGCGTCCCGTGGCCGAGTCCTCGGACAAGCCGAGCGTGGGGTCTTCGCGCACGAGCCACGCCAGCGCTGCGCGCGTGGGCGCGCGATCCTGCTCCTCCGCGGGTTCGACCGTGCAGGCGACGACCGGCTGCGGCAGTTCGAGTCCCGGCAAGGCGAGCAGCGCGCCTCCTTGGCAGAGGCTCTCGCCCGTCTGCGCGCGCGCCAACCCCGCGATGGCGACGATCGTCCCGGCGGGCGCGGACTCGAGCGGCTCCAACGTCTCGCCGTGCGCGCGGAACAACCCCGCCACGACCTCCGCGCCGCCGGCGTGCGCCAGCTCGACGCGCTGGTGCGGACGCAAGCGGCCGGCGTGCACGCGCGCGAAGGCCACCTCGCGTCCGCCCAGTCGCTGCAGCTTGAACACCTGCGCGCACAACGGACCGTGCTCGTCCAAGGTCAACTCGTGCCACGAACCATCGCGGGCGCGCGCGCGACGCGGCGGACGCTCGCTCGGCGCGGGCAGCAGGTCGACGATGGCGTCGAGCAGGCCGTGCACGCCGATGTTGAGCAGCGCCGAACCGCACAGCAGCGGCGCGACCTCGCCGGCGAGGATGCGGCGCTTGAGCGCGGCCAGCACGCGCGCGCGCGGGGCGGCGCGGCCCGCCACCACGTCGGCGAGCAGCGCCTCGTCGCCCAGCGCCGCGGCCTCCAGCAGTTCGTGGTGCAGCACCTGCGCCTCTTCCGAGACGCGCACGCCCTCCTCGCGCTCGAGCCGCGCGGAGCGGCGCGAGGAACGCGCCACGGCGAGGTCGACCAGGTCGACCACTCCGGCCAACACGCCGGATTCGTGGTGCGGCCAGGTCAAGGGCACGATCGGAATGTCAAGCCGTTCGGACAAACGCGCCAGCGCCGCGGCCGCGTCCGCGCCGGGGCGATCGAGCTTGTTCAAGTACACCAGCCGCGCCAGGCCGGATCCGGCGGCGGCGCGCCACACGCTCTCCGTGCGCGCCTGCACGCCCGCCAGCGCGTCGACGACGACCACCAGCGCGTCGAGCGCCAGCAGCGAGCGCGAGACCTCGACGCCGAAGTCCACGTGCCCGGGCGTGTCGACCAGCTCGATGCGCGCCTCGCGCCACGGCAAGGAGGTGGCGGCCGCGGTGATCGTGATGCCGCGCTCCCGTTCCTCCTTCATCCAATCGAGCACGGTCGTGCCATCCTCGACTTCGCCCATGCGCCGCTCGACGCGCCCGTCGTACAGGATGCGCTCGCACAAGGTGGTCTTGCCCGCGTCGACGTGCGCGGCGACGCCGACGATGCGCGTCGACTCCGGCGGCAAGGCGGTCACGGCCGCGCCTCGGGCGCCGCGGCCAATGCGGGGTTCAGTTCGAGGAAGCGCTCCGCGAAGCGGTAATGGCGCAGCAGCCCGGGTTCCCGCCGCCCGGTCAGGGCCAGCGCCGCGTACAAGGCCTCGACCGAGGCCAGGCCCTCGCCCGGATCCGCGAAGGTGCGGCTCTTGCGCGGGTAGGCGCTCTCGAGGCGCGGCAGCCGTCGCGGCGACAGGTCGCCGCGCACCGTGCGCAGCAAGGTCGGCAGGCGCCGCCACGAGCAATCGACCAGCAGGAGAGGCGCTCCCGCGTCGCTAGGACCCAGCAGCTCGCCTTCGGGATGGAGCAGGATCCGTGCACCGGCCTCGAGGATCCGGTCTTCGCGGTAGGTGGCGAAGCGCAACCCCGCTTCGCCGCGCAGTGGCGTCAGCGAGCACTTCTTGGCGGCCTCCTTGGGGTCGCGCAGGATGAGCACGTCGAGCGGCATCGGACCACCATCGTGACCTGACGATCCCCGGCGCTCCACCCTCGACTCGGCGAAAGCGGCGCGCCCCGGCGCGGCCCCGCCGCGTGCAGCAACGAGGCGCTGGACTGCGCGCTGCAGAAGCAGCGAGGCCGCCCTCGATTGGAGGACGGCCTCGCACCTGCGAAGGACGACGCGTCGCGCGCGCTCAGTTGCCGAACTGGACGCTCAAGCCGTCGGAAAGGTTGAAGCCCGCGCCGCCCGCGGCGGGATTGCGGTACCAGAACTGGAAGTTCCAGGTGGTGGCGGGCTGGAACAACTGGAACTCGGCCGGCGCCTCGAGCACCGAGCGCGACACGGTCGTGTCGGTCAGCATCTGCGGCGTCATGCGGTACAGGCCGCCCAGCGGGTTGATGCACAAGTATCCGTTGCCGAAGGGCACGTTCATCTGCGTCCCGCCGTAGGTGAAGACCCCGAAGGACTGCGGCTGCACGGGCAGGCCGGTCACGCGCAGGCCAAAGCTGTTCTGCGAGACGCCGAGGGAGCCGATGTAGTTGATGCGTGCCGTCGTCCCGAAGCTGTTGAGAGTGGCGCTGCAGTAGGTGTAGGCGCTTCCGTTGCCGCCCAAGGCGGAGGCGGTCTCCGATCCGTCGTCGACGGCGGCCGTCGGCGCGGCGATGACGGTCTGGACTTGGTCCACCGTCGTCTGCTGGGGTTCGTTGGCGTACAGGAAGGCGGCCAGGACGGACACGGCGAGGAGAGAGCTGGCGAGAATGGTCTTCATGGGCAGCCAGCAAAGGGATCGCCGCGTCCACAGTCAAGAATTTGGAACAACAAGTTCCGTTGCCTCCCATCCGCATCCTCTCGCACCTTCCGCAAGGTGCTGAGGATCCCCGCGCCGCGCAGGACGACTTCGCATCGCGACTTGGCCGCGCAACTTCGCATCGCAACTTCGCATCGCAACTTCGCATCGCAACTTCGCATCGCAACTTCGCATCGCAACTTCGCATCGCAACTTCGCATCGCGACCTGGCCTCGCGTCGCTGCGGCGCGGTCGCCTGGACATCGTCACGCTCCGCCGAGCCGACTCTGTCGGCAGGCGCCAGCTCCGCGACGTGCCGGGGCCCCGTCCCCGCCGCCACCGGACTCGACCCGCGGCAGCGCCGCAACCGGCGGGAAAGGAGCGAACCCCGTCGCGGGCCGCGAGGCGCGCGTCGGGGTTCGTGCAGTGAGGCTCGTGGAGCGCGAGGCTCGCGCAGCACGCGACGCAGGGTCGCGGC
>JBKDQQ010000139.1:0-5277 GCA_046341775.1 Planctomycetia bacterium | reverse complement strand
CTGGTCGTACGCCAGCGCAGCCCAAGCCTCGTTCCAGCTCGGTCCGTGGCCACGCGGTTCCTTCCGCTGCGCATGGGTCGACGAGGTGCTGCAACTGCGACAGAAGGCCCTGACCGCCGTGCCGGGCGATGTACGCGCAGGTCTGCGCAAGTTGGGTTGGGCGGGCGTTCCCAATACGCCCTCGGACTTCTACGTCTGGTCTCCCCTCAGCGATGGCACATACGTGGATGGAAGCGGGGAACACTATGACGCATGGCTGGTCAACATGGACGATGGGAGCACCAAGCGCCAGAACAACGGCGCTGATTCCTACAAGGACGATGCTTGGGCATTGTTCGTTCGCTACGCACCGAGTGGCACCTCTCAACTCAATACCAGCACCACCAATCAGTTCCCGCCGACCTACTCGTACAGCGATGACATCGGCACGGCGGTCGTATGTCGCGATCCGCAATCGCTCGGCCTCGCGGCAGGACCGCTCGCGTTCCCGCCGGACGTGGAGGCGACCTATCCGACCTCGGACAACCTGCGCGTGAGCCCTGGCACGCAGACGATCCGCGAGATCCAGCGCTTCGGCGCCGCGGCCGAGGACGCCTACACGATGCGCTCGCGCCTCGTCTGGCGGCCTGACTACGCGAACGGCGCGCAAGGCTTCGTGGTGTCGAACGCCGGCGACGCCAGCACGATCCCCTTCCTGCAACTGACGAACGCCAACCCGATCGGCAACCTGGTCGGCGAGCTCTACACCGGCTACCAGGGTGCTGCCGCTTCGTTCGGCAACCGCCGCGCGAGCCCGGTGTCGATCACCATCCCAGTCGCCGCGCTGACAGCCGCTCCGGGCGCGCCGCCCGTGGCCACGCCTGCGCTGACGAGCGTCATGGCCGTGCCGTCGAACCATGTGTTCACCGATCCGGCGCAAATGGCGGTGCGCTGCTACGCAACGGGCTTCTACGCCGACTCGCTCGGACAACCTCTGCTCGTGAAGGACCACTCGGTCTCCGGAGGCGGCGCCGCGGTCGCGTGGTCGGTGACTTCCCCGAGCGGCTTGGCGCGCTTCTCGACGCTCATCCCGAACCTCCTGCTGCTCGACCCTGCGCAAGGATCCGAGCAGATGACGATCGTCGTCACCGTGACCGTGAACGGCGCCACCAAGACCGACCGTCAAGCCTGCTGGACAAAGTTCTGATCGCCATGCACACACTTGCTCGATCCAAGCGCGCGCTCCTGCTCGCCCTCGTCGCCTGCACCAGCATCATCGCGCCTTCCTGCAGCGGCGGCGGCGACACCGAGTCGCCTTCGGAGCAGCAGTACCTGCACGGGGCTTTCGGGTTCGGCCCGGAGCACAACGCGCAGTTGGCCGGCGTGCAGGTGCGTGCCGTCGACAGTCGCGGCACCGTGGTCGCCACCGCCATCGCCGGCGGCTCCGGCGACTTCGCCCTCGGCGCTACGACTTGGGACGGCTTCGTCGGTCGTATCGAAGCGGATCTCGCCTGGCCCGCAGGCGGCGCAGCGTCGCTGCAGTTGCACGCAGCTCGCGACATCGACATGGCCGTCGGCGAGCCGATCCATCATTGGGTGGGTCCGATCTCGACTCTCGCGAGCCGGCATCGCGAACTGCATCCCGAACTGGGCATCGACGCGGCCCATGCCGCGGCTCGCGCGCACCTCGGCATTCCCGAGGCGCGCGAAGCCGGCTTCGAAACGCACACCGCATTCGCGGAGACGCACCGCGCACCCGCAGCCTGGTCGAGCGTGATCGCCGCCGCCGGATCCATGACGCTGGACCAGTTCTTCGACGAGCTGGCCGTCGAGATGGACCAAGGGGGCACTCCGCGTTCCTTCCGGCTGCCGCATCCCTACCCGAACCTGCGTCGCTTGCTGTACGAAGACGCCGGTGCGTTCGCGACGAACACTGGCGCCGGACAGCTCGTCGCGAAGGCGCCCTTCTTCTCGTGGGAGTCGGAGGCGACGCGGCTCGTCGGCGACTATCGCATCATGGCGGCCGACCAAGTCTTCGGCTTCGCCGTCGAGAAGGCCGGTCTAGGTGGAACGAGCACGGTCGAGCTGGCCGAAGCGATCGGCGCGATCCAGAGCGAACTGCAAACGCTCGACCTGACGCTGGAGCAGAACACGGTCAGCCAGGCGTGGGGCTACACGGCTGGATTGATCGCGAATCCGGCGGTCGAGACCATCCGCAACCTCAACAACTTGTATCTGCAGTACATGGCGGCGGTCCCGCAGAACCCGGCTGCCGCCGCGCTGCTGCTGCAGTCCAACCACCAGGACCTCGTCTACGCGGTCCAATCCCTGCGCGAGATGCTGGCCGGCGGCCCCAACGCGCCCTTCGGCCCCATCGGCCTGATCTATGCGCGCAGCAAGTCGCTCGAACGCTTCGGCACCGAAACGAGCCAGGAAGAAGACGCCTACTGGCTCTCGATGCAGTTCCGCGACAACCAGTTCCTCGACGAGGCGCGCGTGGCGACCGACTACTACTGCGGGTGGATGGTCCTCGGGGCCAACTTGCTCGTCGAATGGTCGCACCTCAATCCGTCGACGTTCCCGTTGCAGCTGGCGGGCAATGAAAACACCCTGCCCGCCAAGGTCGCGCTCGTCCGCGGGATCGTCTTCGGGGACTCGACGCAACCGGGAATCAACGCCACGCTGCAACAGGCGAAACAGATGATTCCGCCGGCAACCATCGGCTCGGAGAACGTGATCGTCGACTGCGGCTGGAACCATGTCGGCGACGGCGGCGGAGACAACCGCTACCAGCTCGGCGACATCGGCACGATGTACTACAAGCGCGTCCAATACCGGCAGGTGGGCCAGTACGGCGTCTCCACATCCTTGGCCGATGGCGCGTTCCCGCAGTATTCATGGCGTGCAGCCACCAAAGTTGAGTACCAACGCTTGCGGGCGCGTGCCCGTGCGATTCGGCCCGACAGTCCCAAGGAGGGCCTGCGGGCGATGGGGTTCGACGTCACGCTGGGGAGCGGCGATCTGCAGTTCGGCTTCCTGCACGACATCAGCCTCAACTATTCACTCGGCGGCGACGGCTGGCACTACTACAACTTCGACCAGGACAAGGACGACGGCGGCGTGCCCACCCAGGTCACGACGAGCTCTGTCAATGTCATCCTGGTCCGCAACACTCCAGGCGACCGAGGGTATCCCAGCAGCAGCAGTCCGAACCACATCGCCGACGAGGACGCCGGCACCGCGCTCGCCGTCGGCCGCGTCTACGGCATGCCGTTGGACGCCCAGGGCAACGCAGAGACACGCATCGCGCGATCGAACCGGACCAAGCAGGCGCGGTCGGCAAACTTCCAGAACGGCGCCCTGTACCCGGCGTCCGCTGCCGGCTTCGTGCAGGATCTCGGGCTCGTCACGCCCTTCAACCCCGCCGAGCCGGCCTTCCACACGCAGGAACTGCTGTCTTGGCGGTCTTCGGACACCACGACCGTGCTCGCGACCAATCTGCCCGGAACCACGGACGACATCGGCTCGCGCGTCGTCTGGCGCAAGTCGACGCTCGGGGCTGGCGGGTACACGCTCACGGGCACGCGCATCCAGGGCCTCACGAGCTCCGCCGGCAAGCTCGGCTGCATGCCTGGTGGGACCGGAGGCGTGACGGACCCGATCTCCGTGGACGCGACCTTCGATCCCGCCATCCTCAACACCATCGCGGTCGTCCCCGATGGTGCGAGCTACGACAGCGTCGATCTCGCACAGTCCGCGCTCGTGTACTGCTACGCGACCGGCTACTTCGTCAGCCAATCGACGCAGGCGTCCGCCGATCCTGTGCCGAGTTCGATGATCGACATGACGTACAGCTCCGCCACCGTCGGCACGGTGCAATGGAACGCCTCGTCGCCAAGCGGACTCGCCTACTTCAATCCCGGCAGCAATGTGCTGCACCTCGACGCGGCGCAAGGCGTGGAGACGGTCACCATCACCGTGACGATCACGCCTCCCGCCGGCGCGCCGATGCAGGCGACGGGCACCATCCAAGTGCAGTTCGACTAGGACGGCGGCTGCGCGCTTCGCCTTGCGGCTGCATGACGCACGCAGCTTGGGCGGAGCCGCGCCTCTTCGCGTAGTGCTGTCGCGTGTGCCGCAGCGGTCGTCGCCTGCATCCATCGCGCGGCGCTGCGGATCCCGCCAAGCTCATGCCGCCAAGCGCCGCGCGGGTTCGCGCTCCACGATGTCGTCGTGACAGGTGGACGCGCCGACGCGAAAGCTACGCCGGCTTGCGCAGGATCTTGTCCATCGACTTGCCCTTGGCTAGTTCGTCGATGAGCTTGTCGAGGCGCCGCACTTCCAGCATCAGCGGGTCTTCGATCTCCTCGATGCGCACGCCGCAGATCACGCCCTTCACCAGCACGCGGTCCGGATGCAACCGCGGCGCACCCGCGAAGAAGCTCTGGAAGTCCGTCTTGGCCGCCAAGTGCGCCTCGAACGCCGCCTGCGTGTAGCCCGTCAGCCAACGGAAGATCTCGTCGACCTCGGACTTGGTGCGCCCCTTCTTCTCCGCCTTCGTCAGGTAGTGCGGATACACGGACGCGACGGACATCGTGTAGATGCGGTGCTGGGGCATGCGTCCATTGTGCCGTCGGCATGCGAGGCGTGCGTACGGCGGCGATGTTGCGCGCGCCAAGCGCACCGTCGAATGGCCGCTGCCGCCACTTCGTGGCAACGCGCAAGCCATCCTCCGATCCGCCCTTGCCGAGCGATACGCAGTCGGAAGTTCCGCTGGTGCGCCTACTGCGCCTCTTGGCGCGTGACGATCGGCACATAGCCGATCTCGAGGCCCTTCGGCGGCGTCACGAGCACCGCGGGGTCGAGCGCGGCGAGCTGGCCGGTCGTCGCGGTCGGGAGGTACGCGCGGTCCTTGGTCCAGTGCTTGTGCAGCAGCTCGACGCGCTTCTGCATGCGTTCGCGCTCCTCGCTCGAAAGGTCGGCGTGCTGCAACGCGGGTTGATCGCAGAGGTGCGGGCCGAAGTCGAGCGCAACGCCGACAAGTGTGCTGGTTGCACTGTGGGATTGGCGCAGACATAAGCGCACTGCAACGGACTGAGCCCGCGCACGCTCTCATTCAGTGCCTCCTGCCTGACGCTCGTCAGGCAATGCAAGGATGGGAACGGGTGAAGACGGACTTGGCAGAGCCCCCTATCGCTCCCGCTCCAGACGGCTGCATGCGTCGGCCACCAATCCGGGATCCAAATCGACAAGGCACTTGTAGTGGCCGTATTTGCAGGTGCGCTTGAAACAAGGCCG
>JBKDQQ010000138.1:0-14925 GCA_046341775.1 Planctomycetia bacterium | reverse complement strand
CGAAGGACGCGAGCAAGCGGAACTCCGCGCGCGCTTCGAGGGCATGCGGATCGACGACCTCGATCGTCCATGGTCCCGGTTCGGGTGCCTCGATCAGCAGCGTCTCGCGTCCGTAGGGTCGACTGCGCAGGTGCGGACGCTCCGACAAGTCGCGCGGCTCGCGGCCGGGGTAGGCGAGGAGGTCGAGGTCCGCTTCCACCTCGAGCAGGTCGACGCGCAGCGCGCTCGCCCCCCCTGGGACATCGAGATGTCCGACCCACGTCGAAGCGCGCTCCGTCTCGACCACGCCGTCGTGCGCGACACCCGGCGCGAGCTGCACGCCCGCGCCCGGGCGCAGCACGCGCAGTTCGGCGCGGAAGGAGACCTCTTCGACCCGGCCGCGGGGCCCGAGCGGCAACTGCCCGCCCATGTCGAAGGTCGCGTGCCAGGTGCCGGGCTCGAGCGGCGGCAAGGAAAAGCGGTCGAGGCGCAGCACGGCTTGTCCCAATTCGGTGCCAGTCCAGTATTCGGCGGCGTGGGCCGCCGCTGCCGCTTCGCCGAAGGTCAGTCCCGCTTCGATTTCGCGGGTTGCGTCAGTGATTCGCAATTCAAGTGCTTGCGCGTCGCTGGGAACTTGCACTTGTGCATGAAGGATCGTGCCCGCACTGGGCTGCAAACGCAGCACCTGCGGCACCGCGTCCTGCAGGGTGATGGGGGCAGGCTCTGACGCCTCCGCGAAGCAGGCCGCCAATGCCGCCAAGGCGGCGATTTCAAGGAACGTGTAATAACAGTGGCGGCCCCGCTCGGCCTTGCGCTGCGTCGTCATGAATGGAGACGATCACGATCTTGCAACTCATCGTCAAGGCCGAGATCGCGGCGTGGGGGCACAGTCGCCAAGGGCCGCGAGGATGCGACTTCGCAATTTGCAGCCTCGTTTTGGCTTTGCGGCTTCCGAAGCCGGCGCTTGTTTTCGCCGCGCAGCTGTGGCACACACACGCGTGTCGGAGCCGTTCCTGCGCGTCAGGATCGGATCCGGCAACGCAGACTCTCGTTCCGTACCCGACCGCTCGCGCAAGCGAGGTCGCCCCCGACGGACGGCGAGTCGCGCCGAGCCAGTGTCCGCGTCGCGCACGCGTGACCTCGCTGGGAGCGACGCGTCGTGCAGCCGCGATGCGATCGCGCCCAGCGCCCGCGGCGAGTGGATCCGAACTCCTCCGCGCGAGGCGTGTCCACTTGCCGCCGGGATTGCGATGTGCGCGTGGGCTGCTGGCGCCGCGACTCTCTCTTGGTCGTGGCGCGACGCAGGTGGGTGTGGTTGCTGCGCCGCTTCTCCAAGTCCCCGAAGACACCGATTGACTCCGCGCGGCGCACGCGCGGGGAAACCGCACCAGGATCGCGCTCCTTCGCCACACCTTCCTCGCGGTCGAGGCTTCGTCCTCGGCGCCGTCGTCAGCGTCCCGGTCTTCGAACCTCGGCACCATCCGTTCGTTGGCCCTCGTCCTCGTCGCCTTCGCGTTGATGGGCGCGCAAGCCTTCGCCCAGGTCTGCACCACCAATTGCGGCACTGCGCCCGCGTGCAGCGGCTGTTCGCAGACGCAGACCATCATCCAGCCCTACACCCTGCCCGCGCCCTTCCTGGGACAAAACCGCATCGCCTCGCCGAACCTGAGCTCGCAGACGATCAGCGTGCCCAAGTTCAATCCGGCCTTGGGAACCCTGCAGCGCGTCGAGTACCAGTTCCGCGCCGACTTCACCAACGTCGCCATCCACGTCAGGAACGTCTCGACGACCTCGCCGTGCAACAACCCGGCGCTTGACTACTCCGTCCAGTGGTCCGTCAACGCGACGATGCCGGACGGCACGGTGCCCCCGACCCTGAACATCGACACCTCCGGCGCGAGCATCAACACCGGCAGCCACAACTTCGCCGTCAACGACCTCGTCAACGAGTACCCGCTCGACGATTCGTTGGACATCGCCCTGCGGGGCCGCTGCTCGAACACGGGCAACCTGTCGCAGGCCCAATGCGGCTCCGGCAGTTTCCTCAACTACGGCGACGAGATCTGCCGTTGCACCGATCCGGCGGTGGTCTCGACCGCGCTCTTCTGTCGCGAAGTCGGTGCCGTGGGTTCGCCTTGCTACAACGCCTGGGCGGGCGCGGGCAACGCCAACTTCACCTTCATCAACAGCACGATCTCCAACGGCTCCACGCCGGACAACTGCGGCAAGTTCGACATCGACTTCCGCGCTCTGGCGCAGTACGAGGTCGAAGTCCGCTACATCTACTGCCCGAACCTGCCGCCGGTCGCCAACAACGATTCGGCCCTGATCTGCACGGGCAGCACCGCCTCGATCGACATCCTCGCCAACGACTTCGACCAGGACAGCTGCGGCCAGCCCGAGTCGAATGGACTGGTCTGCAGCACGGTGACCGTCGTCAACCAGCCTCCCGCGGGCCAGGGAACCGCGGCCGTCAGCAACTGCACGGGCAACCAGCCCTGCCCCAACTGCCGCATCGTGTACACGCCGCCGGCCAACTTCGTCGGCACGACTTCGTTCACCTACCGCGTCAGCGATGGCGAAGGTCGCACCTCGAACCTCGCCACCGTCACCGTCACGGTGTGCAGGCCGACCACGCAAAACGACACATTGCAGGTGTGCCGCAACACCTCCTGTTCGGTGAACGTGCTCGCGAATGATTCCGCGCCGAACGGCTGCAGCCCGATCGTGCCGGGCAGCGTGGTGATCGTGAACAACCCGACCAACGGCAACGTCTCCGCCCCGGTCAACGGGCTCATCACCTACACACCCAACGCAGGCTATGTCGGGGCCGACTCCTTCACCTACCGCGTCACCGACCAGCAGGGGTGCCAGTCCGCGTTGACCACCGTCAACGTGACGGTGTGCTCGACGCCTTCGCTGATCCGCGACAACGCCTGCTTCTGCCCGGGCACGAATCGCCTGATCAACGTGCTGGCCAACGACACCGCCGGCAGTTGCGGGCCGATCGTCGCTTCCACGCTCGCCATCGCGACCCCGCCGGCCCCCGGCAGCGGCGTCACCGCGGTCGTCGAAGCGGGCCAGATCCGCGTCACGGTCGCCGACGCGGCGCCCACGGGGCAAGTCACCTTCACGTACACCGCCAGCTACACGGTGTGCGGGCAGGCTTGCTCTTCGACGGGCGAGGTGTGCGTCTTCGTCCAAGCGGCTCCCTCCGCGCTCGACGACAGCGCCTTCATCGATCCCACGATCCAGACGAGCGTGCTGATCCCGGTCAAGAACAACGACGCGGCCTCCGACGGCTGCACCCTCGGCACGCCGACCCTCGTCGCCGGTTCGATCACGCCTGCCGGTTCCGGCACCGTGGTCTGGGTGCCGGCGGAGAACGCCTTCCGCTTCACGCCCACCCCGCCCGCCACCATGCCCGGGCAGGTCAGCTTCCTCTACGAGATCTGCCAGACCTGCCCGGCGGTTCCCGGTTGCAACATCCAGTGCACCGAGACCTGCTGCCGCCGCGCGCGCGTGACGGTCAACCGCGTCTGCCCGACCTTCAATCGCCTGCAGCCGGCTTCGCTGCTCCTGTACCCGAAGTACGACACGCGTCCTGGACGCGTCTCCTTGCTGACGATCACGAACACGAACGGCAACAAGGGCGGCGATGTCGATGTCGAGTTCCGCTACATCGACGACAAGTCGGGTTGCCATCCGACCGGTCGCGAGCACCGCTTGACGCCCAACGACACCTTGACGGTGCTGGCTTCCACGCAGGTCCCGCCGAACGCCTATGGCTACGCCTACGCGTACGCCAAGAGCGAGACGGACACGACGGCCAATCCCACGGGCGAGCCCATCGTGTTCAACCACCTGATCGGCCAGGTGCTGATCCTCGATGGAGCCGCGGCGGCGGATTGGTCGGTTTCGAGCGTCAACTTCAAGGGCATCGGCGCCGAGCGTTCGCCCAATGACGACGACAACGACGGCATCCGCGACCTCAACTTCGAATTCAGCTCGGATCCGCTGCCGGAGTACGAGAAGGCGCCGGCCGAGTTGCGCATTCCGCGCTTCATCGGCCAGCAACCGATCGACGAGACGAGCGTGATCCTGATCGCGTTGTCCGGCGGCCAGGCCTTCAGCACGACCGTCATGGTCGATGGCTACAACGACAACGAGGTGGCCTCGTCCAGCCAGTACGAATTCGCGTGCTGGGACCAGCCGCGCCTGACGGCGCTGTTCCCCTTCGCGCAGGAGGCCGCCATGCGCGGCGCCAGCGACGATCCGCAGGAGATCATCGGCGCCAACCACCGCGAATCCGGTTGGTTCCGCATCCAAGGCCTCGTCGCCCAATCCGAGGCGGAGACCATCGCCAATCCCGCGATCTACGCCGTGCTCGTGGAGGACATCGCGGGCTTCGCCGCCGCCGACTTGCCCTACGAGTACTGCCAGCGCAACGGCGACCTGCTTCCCAAGAGTCCGCTGGGGGACGGCCCGAACCCGTCCGCCAACGACAACCAGTGATCCCACCGCGGCGGCAGGGGCGGCTGCTTGGCGGCAAGGCCGTCATCATGGCCGAGCCTGCGCCGCGCTGATGGTCGCAGACCGATGCGAACAAGCACCAGCGGGCCGCTCTGGACGGAGCGACCCGCTGGTGCCTTGCTTGGGCATGCGAAGTGTCGTCGCCGTGGTCGCCGCAGGTGTGCTTGCGGCTTCACGGATCGCCCGCGGGGCATCCTCGCCGCGCCTCAGGGGACCAAGGTCAACTTGGCCCAGTCGCGCGTCAGGCGACGAGGCGAGAGCGCGAGTCCCTGGATGATCATGGTCGTGCCTGCGAGACTCGCGCTAGCGGCGATCGGCATGTCGTGGAACGCCGAGCCGTTGCCGCCGGCCGTCAGCAGGGCCAGCGAGGTGGCCGACTGCCGCTCGAGCCGCAATTCACCCAAGGCGCCGAGTTGCACGAAGGTGCGTGGTGCGCGCGGTGCGCAGAGCAATCGCACCTGTTGTCCGGCGCCAGCCTGCACCTCGATGCGCACCGTCGATCCCAGGGCCGGCTCGCCGAGCACGACCAGGTCGGGAGTGCTCGTGGCATGGAGCGCAGCGACGAAGCTGTTGGCCGATTCGTCGTAGCGCACGGCGAGGAAGCGCCGTCCATCGCCCCAGCCGCTCATGCTGGAGATGGATCCAGGCAGGTCCAAGGTGCCCGCGGACGCCCAGATCGTCGAGCGACGCAGCAGCTTGACGTCCACCCCGTTGGTCAAGGCTCCTTGACTGTGTCCGCTGGCCAGCGCCAGACCATGCTCGAGGAACAGCAGGCCGCCGGAACTGATCGTTCCATTGGCGGGGGCGTTGGCTTGCTCCTGGTGGGCGAGCGTCCACGCGGTGCTGCCGCTGCTCGCGCGCTCGTGCACCGCGAGTCGCAAGGTGCTCGAGTCGCCCGAACTCGCGGTGTGCAGCGCCAGGCGCAAGCCCGCGGGATCGAGGCTCAGGCGCACGACCGACTGGCCGCTGGCGGGCGCGGCGGTCGAACTGGTCCACGCGCCGTTGATCGATTGCCACACGACGACCGCGCCGTCCATCTTGGACAGCGCGAAGGTGAGACCGTCGCGCGAGATGCCGTGAAGCGTGGCACCCGTGCTGTTCGTCTGGGTGAAGTCCAAGGACTCGTGCAGCGTCGCGCCGTTCGAGCCGTCGAGGAGGAAGGTGCGCAGGGTGCCGACGACGAGCACGCGCGTTCCGTCCTCGGTCGGTCGGACGGACGGCGAGAACCCCGCGGCCAAGGTGGTTGACCAGGCGAGTTGGCCGTTCGCGCCGACGCGCCACAGGGCGAGGTTGCTGGCGCCTTGGTCGAGCACCCAGACGTAGGCGGCTCCGCCATCGCCAACGCAGTGCACGCCCAAGGTCGAGGTGTAGGTCGGCGCGAAGGGCAGATTCCATCCCGCGTTCGGTTGGGCTTCCCCGAGGCGCCAGAAGTTCAGTCGCGGCGTGCCGCTGCCCGCGGCCCAGTTCACCGTCGCCGCCATCGCGGCGCGCGCGGCCACCGAAAGCCGCAAGGTTCCGCTGCCGGGCGCATAGGTTCCCGACACCACCGGCTGGGCGGTGGGGGCGGCGTAGGGCGACAACTGCAGCATCGAGCCGCTGTTCTGGGTCGGGAAGACGAAGATCGCGCCAGCCTCGTCGCCCAGTTGCGCCTGCAGGTTCAACTGGTTCGCCGGCAAGGCCCGCGTCCAGATCGTCGTCGGCGCCTGCGCCAAGCTGGAGCCCGCGGAAGCGACCAGCGCAGCCAGCGCCAGTCCAATGCGTTGCACACTCATCTCTGCCCTCTTTGTGCGGGGTCGCCCGACCCCTTTGGTTGCCCTTGGCGGCCCGGCGCCCTGCCCGGCGACGACCACCATGGGGAGGCAGATCGAAATGCAAACTACTAGGACTTCACAAAATGCGGATTTCTAGGTTCGGACCGGGGGATTCGTGGAATCACGGGTGGCGGGCGGCGCCAGGAAGGAAATGCCCGGCACTCCACCCAAGTGCTCCCCGCGACCACGCAGGGTGCCGTCCGCGCGCGCGGCCACCGAGCCTCGCCGCTCAGTCCTCGCGCTTCCACCAATCGCCGGCGGCCACCTCGCGGATCCCTTCGGCGTAGGTGCGCGGCTTCCAACCCAGCTCGTGGAAGGCGGCGGTGATGTCGTGCTCGTGGTGCAGGTTGAAGTAGGCGCTGGCGCGCCGGTCCTCGGTCACGTCGGTGAAGAGACCCTTGACGAAGATGACGGCGTCGGCCCAGCGCTTGCTGATGTTGCGACGCTTCACTTTGCCGCCGGTCGCGGCGATGGTCAGGTCGAGGAACTCGTTGTAGGGGATGCCCGCCGGGCCGGCGAGTTCGTACACGACATCCATGTCGCGATCGAAGGAGAACATGCGCATCACGGCGTCGACCACGTCGTCGACGTGCACGGGGTTGACCTTCGACAGGCCGCTGTGCGGTACCCAGATCGAGCCCGACTGGCGCGCGCACTTGCGCAGGAACGGCGCCGTGTGGCGCATGTCGCCGCGGCCGTACACGAGCGTCGGCCGGAAGCTCGCCCACGTGTAGCCCGAGCCGCGGATGATCTTCTCCTGCACGCGCTTGCTGTCGCGGTAGTAGCTGTAGACCGGCGCGCCGATCACCGCCGAGCTGACGACCCACACGCGGAAGCCCGGCGCCGCGTTCGCCTTGGCCTCGGCCATCAAGGCCTCGGTGCCCTTGACGTTGACCTTCTGCATCTCCTCGTCGCCGAGGTGGTCGTGGGCGCTCGCGACGTGCACGAGCAACTCCGTGCCGCGCAGGAAGCCGCGCAGCGACTCGGGATTGGTCAGGTCGCCCTCGTGGACCTCGACCACGCCCTGCCTGGGCTTGGCGAGCGCGGCGGCGCGGCCAGGGCGCACCAAGGCGCGCACTTCGTGCCCGGCTTCGGCGAGGGCGCGCAGCAGGTATCCGCCGATGAAACCCGTGGCTCCGGTGAGGGCGATCTTCATGGTTGCGTGGCGGGACAAGGATACAGCCCGCCGCGCCGGGATGCGCCAGCGCCGCCGTCCCGGCCTCGTGCGGCGCCGGTCGATCCGGGCATCCGCGACCGTGCGCGCTGGCCGCGCCTCCGCCGCGCGCCGCTACTGCCAGCCGCTACTGCCCGCCGAGCAAGCCGCGACCGTAGGCGTCGACGGCGAGGCTGAAGCCGTACGGCAGGTCCGAGAGGAACTTCTCGACGAGGCGCGCGTTGCGTTGCGCCTCCATCTGCGCCTCCGGCGGGATGATGGCGAGCGACTCGACTCGCACCGCCCACCACAGGGCTTCGGTGCAGTACCCGGACAAGGCCGAGCGCGGCGCGCGGAACTCGATCACCGGCAGGTCGTCGCGCATCGGAGCCGTGCCGCGCGCGAGTTCGCGCAGCCCGGCGTCGTCGGCGCAGCACAGGGCCGCCACGTCGACGCCGGAGTGCACGCCGACTTGCGCCAGCACGCCGGCCACGCGCTCGGGCAGCGCCTCGGCGCACCGTTCCTCGAGGCTCTTCAACGGCGTGCTCGATCCCACGAGCACCAGGTCGTAGGCCGTCAACCAGGCCGAGACGTGCTCGAAGGTGGCGCACCACGTGGAGGCGACCGTGCGCACGTCGTCGAAGGACAACTCGTACAAGGGCAACCACTGCGAGGCGACGCCGCCGGGCGCGAGGCGCGCCTTCAGTCGCGCGAAGTGCTCCAGCGTGTAGAGGTCGCTCGAGCCGCGCGTCCACGGATGCACCGGATCGGCGGTGATCAGGTCGAAGGTGCGCGTGGTGGACGCGAGCGCATGCCGCCCGTCGGCGATGACGAGCGTCGTGCGCGGCTCGACGAGCACGCCGCCGTTCCACGCGTCGAAGCGTCGCGCCGCCTGCGCCACGGCGGGGGAGATCTCGTACACGACGAGGTCCTCGACCAACGGCCCGTCGAGCAGGGAGCCGGCCGTCATGCCCGTGCCGAGCCCCACGCACGCCGCCGAGCGGACCTCGCCGTGCAGGAGCAGCGGGATGTGGCCGAGCAGCCACTGCAGGCGCAGGTCCACGGGCGCGGTGGAGGCCTCGGGCTTGCCGTTGACCCAGATGCTGCGGATCAGCGTGCCGTCCGTGGCGTGTCCTTCGGAGACGCGCACGCTCGTGTGCGCGTCGTGGCCCACCTGCAAGGCGCGCGGCTCGTTGCGCGCATCGCCCGGCGCCAGCGTTTGCGTCGACACGAGCGCCGCCAACAGGCCCGCCGCCGCGATCCACTTGCCGCGGCGCGGCGCCACGAGCAAGGCCGCGAGCAGCGGCGCCAAGAGCAGCGTTCCCGTCGCCACGCGCGGCCCGAAGCTCGGCAGCAGCACGAAGCCCGCGAGCAAGGCGCCGGCGACGCAGCCCGCGCCGTTCCACGCGTACAGTCGCGCGAGCGCGCGCGCCGGCTCCAACCCGGGATGGGCGCGCAGGAACTCGTGCGCGGTGGCGGGGAAGGCCGCGCCGAAGGCCAAGGCGGGCGGCAGCAAGGCGAGGCTCGCCCACGACAAGTGCCGCAGCCACGCGCCTTCGACATCCTGCGCCGCCACGGCTTGGTTGACGAGTCCCGCGTACAGGTCGTCGACGCCGAGCGTCAAGCGCAGCGCGAGCAAGCCGCCGAGGGCGAGGAGCGGCGCCGCGAGCAAGGCCATGAGCAGCGCCTTGTGCGCATGCTCCTCGTCGCGGACGAGGTTGCGCGCCGCCAATGCCGTGCGCGCGCGTCGCCCGGCGAGCAGGCGCGCGCCGAGCGCGATGCCGACGAGGAACACGAACAACACCAGCGCGAAGGAGTAGACCGACGCGCCCGCGATGGCGACGAGCAGCCGCGCCGCCAGCACCTCGAGGCCGAGGCTGGCGGCGCCGACGAGGAAGGTGGCGATGCACAGCGGATGGACGAGCGGCGCGCGCACGCGTTCGTCCCATGCTTCGCGGGTGGGGTCCGACTCGCGCCGACTCTTCAAGAGGAACAGCGCCGCCAGCGCGGCGAGGCACTGCGCCAAGGCGGCCGCCCAGGCCGTGCCGGAGAAGCCCAGCGCGGGGAAGAGCCAGAACGGCCCGGCCAAGGCGCCCACGGCGGCTCCCAGCGTGTTCGCGCCGTAGAAGGCGCCGGTCTCGCTGCCCGCTTCGACCTTGTCGACGATCAAGGCGCGCGCGAGCAGCGGCACCGTCGCGCCCATGGCGATCGTCGGCGGGACGAGGAACGCCAAGGCGTAGGCGCCGCGCGCGGCGAAGGAGCCTTGCGGTTCGCACCAGGCCACGGCGGCCGGCACCATGGCCGCCCAAGCCGCCACGAACAGCTCGAGGCCCGCGAACCAGGCGTGCGGGCGCGTCGTGCGCGCCGCGAGGCCGGCCGCCAGCTGCGCGCCCAGCGCCAAGCCGCCGAGGAAGGTCGCCAGCGTCAACGCGGTCGCGCTCGCGTCGCTGCCGACGAGCCGGGCGAGCAGCCTCGCCCAGGTCACCTCGTGCACCAGCGCCGCGGCGCCGGTGGCGAAGACGATGGCGTCGCTGACGCGCATGGTTGGGGGAGAGGATAGACTCCCCGTCCCGTGCGGACACGCCCCGGCGTCGAAGGAATCGTCTGCGCCCTGCCGCTCGAGCTGGGCGCGTGGCGCGAACGCGTGCGCTCCGGCACGCGCCACCTCGGCCTCGAAGTGCTCGAGCTCGACGCGCCCGTGCCGGCGCGCGCCGTCGTGTGCGGCGTCGGCAAGGTGGCGGCGACGCGCGCCGTCGCCGCCCTGTGCGCCGCGGGCGAGGTGCGGCGCCTGTGGATCGTGGGCACCTGCGGATCGCTGCGAGGCGACCACGGAGTCGGCGCGAGCATCCACTGCACGCGCGCGGTGCAGGCGGACTTGGGCGTGCGCGAAGGCCGCGTCAGCGAGGCCGATCCCGAGATGCGCGCCCTCTGGCGGTCCGTGGCGGGGGGCGTCGAGGACGAGTTCCTGACCGCCGACCGCGCCGTGCTTTCCCCTTGGCGGCGCTGGTGGACCAAACGTCGCCATCCCGGGGGCGGGGTGTGCGACATGGAGACGGCGGCGGCGGCGGCCACGGCGCAGGCGGCAGGAATTCCCTTTGCGGCCCTGCGGGTGGTCACCGACCTCGCCGGTTGGGGCGGAGCGGCGAGCTTCAGGCGCCAGTACGAAACCTTGGGGCCGCGCGCTGCCGATACACTCCAGCCACTCTTCGCGCGCCTGCGCGACGAGGGTCCCCTCCCATGACCCAAGAGGTGCAGCGCACCCATGCCCAAGACGGTCCGCGGACTTCGTCCGCGGGCGCCCCCGTCCCGCGGTTCGCCGCGCGCGGAGTGCAGGCATGACGGCGATCGGGACGCTGGTCCGCAGGAACTTCGAGCCGCTGCTGCTGTCGGCGCAGGTGGTCGTGGACCTGCTGGTGCTGATCCTGTCGTGCTGGATCGGCTACGAGGTCGGGCGACGCCTCGGCGGCGTGCCCGTCGAGGTCGATCCGGGCATCCTCGCGCGCCAGGCGCGCCTGTACCAGGAGCTGTCCGCGCTGGTGTGCGCGGTGTGCCTCGTGACCTTCCACGCCTTCGGCATGTACAGCCCGACCAAGTCGCTCTTGAACATGAACGAGTTCAAGGCGGTGGTGAAGAGCGTGGTCGTGTCGTTCTTCGTGCTGTTCACCCTGATCGTGTACCTGCACAGCACTTGGCAGGCGCCGTCCGGCACGCTGTACGAGATCATCGTCCCGCTGCACCGCGTGATCGACCTCGACATCAACCCCAACTCGATCTCGCGGGTCACCCTGCTCGTGACCTTCGCCACGATCCTCGTGGCGACCATGCTGAGCCGCTTCGTCAGCTTCCGCCTGATCCAAGGGCTGCACCGGCGCGGCATCGGCAACCGCAACGTGCTCATCTGCGGCGCCGGCGCGATCGGGCGCAAGCTGCAGCGCAAGTTCATGCTGGTGCCGACGCTGGGCCTGAACCTGGTGGGGTTCGTCGACGACGATCCGGCCCTCGAGGGGACGATGGTCGAGCGCTCGCGCGTGCTCGGCGGATTCGACGACCTCGAGCGCCTGATCGCGGTCCACAAGGTCAGCGAGGTCTTCGTGGCCCTGCCCGACCAGGACGAGGCGCGCACGATGCGCGTCGTCGAGCTGTGCGAGCGCACGGGCACGACCTACAAGGTGGTGCCGCGCTTCTGGCAGCTGATGCAGTTCAAGGTGCGCATCGACGACCTCGACTCGATCCCGCTGATCGTGCGACCAGAGCGGACGCGCAGCATCTTCGGCGGATTCGCCAAGCGCGCCTTCGATATCGCCTTCTCGGCGCTCGTGATCGCGGCCCTGGCGCCCGTGCTGCTCCTGATCGCCCTGCTGATCAAGCAGCAGTCCAAGGGACCGGTCTTGTTCAAGCAGAAGCGCATCGGCAAGGACGGCCGGACCTTCACCATGTGGAAGTTCCGCACGATGCACGCCCACATGGGCGGGGACGCGCCCACGCCGAACTCGCCCTACGATCCCCGCATCACGCCCATCGGCAGGTGGCTGCGGCGCTACTCGCTGGACGAGCTGCCGCAGTTCTTCAACGTGCTGTTCGGCAGCATGAGCGTCGTCGGGCCGCGCCCGGAGATGCGCTTCATCGTCGACGGCTACGACGCGTTCCAACGCGAGCGCCTGCGCGCCAAGCCCGGCATCACCGGCCTGTGGCAGATCAGCTACGCGCGCGCGGCGGCCATCCACGACAACCTCGACTACGACCTCTACTACATCGAGAACCAGTCGTTCCTGCTGGACCTCGTCATCGTGGCGTTGACCGTGTTCGCGGTGGCGAAGGGCACGGGGGCGTACTAGGCGTCGTGGCTCCGGCGAGCGCGCAGGCTGGTCCGCACGAGGGGCGCTTGCGCGTCGTGCTCGCCATGGAATGCACGATCGGCGGGACGCGGCGCCACATCGTCGACCTTTGCGCGGGCCTCGCGGCGCGAGGAGTGGACGCGCACCTGGTGGCGTCGACCCTGCGCCAGCCCGACTTCGACGCCGACCTCGGGCAACTCGAGTCCCTGGGCGTGCGCGCGACGCGGCTCCCCATGGTGCGCGAGCCCTCTCCCGCGGCCGACCTGCGGCACCTGCGAGCCTTGGCGCGCATCCTGGAGCGCGAGCGTCCGCACGTGCTGCACACGCATTCGAGCAAGGCCGGCGCGCTCGGCCGGCTCGCCGCGCTGCTCGCGGGCCACGCCGCGGTCGTGCACACTCCGCACACCTTCGCGTTCCTGTTCGACGCGATGTTCCCGGCGCGCAAGCGGCGCCTGTACTTCGAGATCGAACGCGCGCTGTCGGGCTGCACGCGTCGCATCGTGGCCGTGGGGGAGTCGGAGGCGGACACCATCCGGCGCAGCGGCGTGTGCGACCCGGACCGGGTGCGCGTGGTGCGCAACGGCATCGACCTCGCCGCGCACGCGACGGCGCTCCCCATCGGCCGCGCGGAGCTCGGCGTGCCGGTGGACGCGCCGCTCCTCCTGGTGGCCGGGTTGTTCAACGAGGCCAAGGGCCAGGACCTCGCGCTGCGCGCGCTCGCCTCGCCCGCCGGTCGGGGCGCGCACTTGTTGTTGGCGGGCCACGGCGCTTCGGAGCCGGCGCTGCGCGCGCTGGCGCGCGCACTCGGAATCGAGTCGCGCGTCCGTTTCCTCGGTTGGCGCACCGACTTGCCGCGCCTCGTGCGCACCTGCGATTGGCTCGTGCTGCCGTCGCGCTGGGAGGCGCTGCCCTACGTCGTGCTGGAGGCCTTGGCCGCGGGCACGCCCGTGGTGGCGACGCCGGTGGACGGGGCGCGCGAGATCCTCTCCGAGTCCGGCGCGGGCGAGTTGGCGCGCTCCTGCGAGGCTCCGGCGCTGGCCGAGGCCCTCGGGCGGGCGCTGGCGCGCACGCGGGCGGAACGCGAACGGATGGGCGAGCGCGGACGCGCGCATGTCGTCGCCCGCCACTCGCGCGATTCCATGGTGGACGGCACCCTCGCCGTGTACGAGGAGGCCATGGCGTGAAGGTGCTGCACCTCGTGACCACGCTGGACGTGGGCGGCGCGGAGATGCACCTGCTGCAACAGGTGCGCGGCCAACACGCGCGCGGCGTCGCGCCGACGGTGGCCTACTTGAAGGGCGAGGGCGCGTTGCGCGCCGACTTCGAGGCCGCGGGCGCGCGCGTCGAGCGCCTGGGCGGCCCCGCGTGGCCCCTGCGCCTCGCATCCTTGATGCGCGACGCGGATGTCGTGCACACGCACCTGCTCAAGGCCGACGCCGCGGGCGCGATCGTCGCCACCTTGTGCGGCGCGCGGTCGAAGCTGGTCGCTAGCAAGCACAACGACGAGCGCGCCTTGCTCTCGCCGCTCGTCTCCCTCGCGCACGGCATCCTCGGCAACCTGCCGAAGCGCACGATCGTGCTCTCCGACCACGTGGGCCGCTTCATCGCGCACCATGGTCGCGTCGCCCCCCGACGCATCGTGCGCGTCTACTACGGGCTCGACACCACGGCCTTCGAGCGCGCCAAGGCGCGCCGCGCCGAGCATCGCGCGCGCTTGCGCGCGGAACTGGGCGCGACCGAGGCCGACCATGTCGCCATCTGCATCGCGCGTTTCGCGCCGCAGAAGGCGCACGACGTGCTGTTGTCGGCCTTCGCGCGCGCCCGCGAGCGCGAACCGCGGCTGAAGCTGTGGCTCGCCGGCGACGACCCCTTCGGCGACGGACGGTCGCGCGCCGAGGCCTTGGCGCGCGAACTGCGGCTGGGGGACGCGGTGCGCTTCCTCGGCATCCGGCGCGACATCCCGGAACTGCTCTGCGCCGCCGACTCGTTCACCATGGCCTCCTTGTGGGAGGGGCTGGGCCTGGTCTTCCTCGAGGCCATGACGATGGGGCTCCCGATCGCCAGCACGAACGTCTCGGCCATCCCCGAGGTCGTGCTCGAAGGTCGCACCGGAGTGCTCGTGCCGCCCGGGGATCCCGGAGCGCTGGCCGCCGCCCTGCTGCGCGTCGCCTCGGACGAGGAGCTCGCGCGGAGCGCCGCCTACACCGGCCCGGCTTGGGTGGCGGAACGCTTTTCCATCGACCGCATGGTGGAGGAGACGCTGGCGGTCTACGAGCAAGCCCTGGGGGTGCACTTGGCGCCGTCCGCAGGCCGATAGATCCGGCGCGGGACGCGCCGATGCGCGCTCGCGACTCGCGTGCAGCCTCCGCCCATCCATCCGCCCCGCGGGCCCGATCGACGCCGCCAACCCACGCCGCGCCTGTCGCGCTGGACCTTCGTCGGCGGACGGCGCCGCTCCGCGCGTCGCGCGGGGGAGCAGGCGGGCTCCTTCGTGGACCTGCACGAACCGCGCCTCTTGGCGCTGGTCATGTGGATCGCGCTCCTCAACCTGTTCGACACGTTCTTCACCATCGTCCACCTCCAGCGCGGAGGAGTGGAGTTCAACCCGGTCGCC
>JBKDQQ010000137.1:0-2383 GCA_046341775.1 Planctomycetia bacterium | reverse complement strand
CCAAGGGCTCCATTCCGGCAACCAGACGAGCGCGTCGCCGTCCCTTCCGGCGAGTCCTTGCAGCACGAGCACCGCGTTGTACGCCGCGTGCAGCGCCATCGCCGGCCACAAGCTGCGCGTGGAGAGCGTCAGCGCGGCCAGCAGCGCCCCGAGGATCGTGGTCGGCGCCAGCCGGTAGATCGAAGCGTGCACCAACCCGAACAGGATGGCGCTGATCCAGATCGACTTCGCAGCGCCAAGGTCGCGCCGCAGGCCGGAGAGCAGCGCGCCGCGGAACAACAGCTCCTCGCAGATCGCGGGCGATACGGCGACGAGCAAGAGCAGCGCGAAGGTTGGCAGCGAGTGGATCTCGGCGAAGAGCGACTCGGCGTCGTAGCCGCTGGGCAGCGGCAACAGGCGCTGCTGCAGCGCGAACAGGAGCTCGGCGCCCTTGGCCAGGGCCGGCGCCAGGAGCACCGCGCCCGCCACGCCCGCCAGCGGGAAGCGCGCGAGTCCCAGCACTTCGACCAGCGATTCCCCTGCGCGCCGCGCCGTGCCGCGCGCCGAAAGGACGGCGAAGGGCAGCGCGATGCCCCACAAGGTCGCCGCCAACCCCAGCGCGAGGTCGAGCCCCTGCAGGATGCCGCCCAGCACGTAGATGCACAGCATCGCCGCGACGGCGAAGTGCAAGGCTCGGCGGGACTGGACCGCGCGGGCCTGCGCCTCGCGTTCGACGTCGCCGGCCATCAGGGCCTTCTCGCCATCGAGCAGGTCGCCGACCTTGCGCACGAAGACGAAGCTCCAGGCGAGTTGCGAGACGACGCACGACGCCACGAGCAAGGCCATCGGTTCGCCGCCCAGCACTTCGCGCACGGCGAGGGCCGCGCCCGCGAAGGGCAGCAGCGCGGCCGCGAACTTCAGCCCGAGGTCCGCGTCCGGCAGCGGCACCATGGGCACGAGCAGCCCGAGCAGCAGCGGCAACAGCAGGTTCTGGCCTTCGCGGAAGGTCTTGGCGCGCGCGGTGGCCAGGCACAGCACGCTGCAGGTCAGGAGCACGCACGGCAGGAACACCGCCATGGTCGCGATGCTCCTCGAGGGCGAGATGGCGGCCTGCGCGTCGGCGGCCATGCCGGAGACGAGGCCCGCTTGCACCGCGATCTGGAACCCGAGCAGGTTCGTCGCGAGGCTCGCCACCGTCACGACCACGACCACGGCGAACTTGGCCCACGCCACGACGCGCCCCGGGACGGGCTGCACGAGCAGGGTCTCGAGCGTGCCCGCCTCGCGCTCGCCGGCGAAGGCCGCCAGCACCACCCATGCGGCCGAACCGACGAGCGTGAAGAGCAGCACCAGCGGAGCCCACAGCCCCAATTGCCGGCCGCGCGCGACGGCTGGATCGGCGACGTCGCGGGCCTCGGCGGCGAAGGCCGCGCCAGGATCCGAGTGCAGCGCCGCCACGATGCGTCGCTCGCGCTCCTCCACGCGCAGCGCCTCCAGCACCTCGGCGAGGCGCCGGTCGGCCTCCCCGGAGGTTTCGTCGGTGCTGCGCGACCAGCGCACGAGCCGCGGCGGGCCCGCGTCGATCGCCGCGCGCGCGAAGACCAGCGAGTGGCCGACGGCGAGCAGCTTCGTCGCGCGTTCGCGCTCCAACTCCCCGGAAGGCGCGGAGAGGTCGAATTCCGCCAGCACCGACGCGTCGACCTCCACGAGTTCGGCCGGCCCGGAGGCGAGCAGCTGTGAGCGCAGGCCGGCCTGCACGTCCGGCGCCACGGCGCGCAGGTCGAGCGCAACCTTGATGGGCCTCGTCGCCATGCGCTCCACGCCCATGCGCTCGAACAGGCCGCCCAGCCAGAAGAACAACGGGAACAAGAGCAGCGGCAGCACGAAGGCCGCGAACATCGCTCGGCGATCGCGCACCACGCCGAGCAGTTCGACGCGCTCGAGGCTGGTGAAGGCGCGCGCGCCGCGCGCAGGCCGCGACAGACCCGTGCCGGCGGCGCGCGCCATCGGCGCCGGACGCGCGGGTCGCGCGCTCGCGCGCCGCCGCGGGCCTTGCGAGGGATCGGCGCTCAACGTGCTCGCGCCTCCGCGCCGGTCGCGTTCGCCGGTTCGGCGGCGAGCACCACGCGCTTGAACACGTCCTCGAGCCACTCCTCGCCGGTCTGTCGCTGCAGTTCCTCGAGGCTGCCGCAGGCCAGCACGCGTCCGTGGTGGATGATGCCGATGCGATCGCACAGGCGTTCGGCCTCGGAGAGCACGTGCGTCGACAGCAGCACGCAGGTGCCCGCCGCGCGACGCGACTCGATGAACTCGATCATGGCGGAGCTGGCCAGCACGTCGAGGCCTGTCGTGGGCTCGTCGAGGATCAGCACCGCGGGATCGTGCAGCAAGGCGCGCGAGATCG
>JBKDQQ010000136.1:0-19168 GCA_046341775.1 Planctomycetia bacterium | reverse complement strand
GTCCGGAGTGGGTCTGCGAGACCGCCCAGACCCAGGATGTCTACGTCGCCTTCACCAACGGCACGGGCAACAACGCTCCGGTCAACAGCAACCGCGATCCGAACCCCTACGGCCACATCGTGCGCCTGCGGGAGACGGGTGGCGACCACCGCCTGACGACCTTCGACTGGAGCGTGTTCCTGCTCGCCGGCGACAACCAGTACGACCCGTTGGTGCCCGCCAGCCAATCCCTGTTCGGTTCGCCGGACGGCATCTGGGCCGATCCCGATGGTCGCCTGTGGATCCAGACGGACATCTCCAATTCCTCGCAGAACCGCCAAGATCGCGGCTACGACCGCATCGCCAACAACATGATGCTGGTCTCGAACCCGGGCACGGGCGAGCTCAAGCGCTTCCTCACCGGTCCGCGCGGCTGCGAGATCACCGGCGTTTGCATGTCGCCCGACAAGCGCACGCTGTTCGTGAACGTGCAACACCCGGGCGAGTCGACGAACTACTGGAACGGCCTGTTCGGCGCCCCGACGAACGCCAATCCGTCGTCGGTCAGCACCTGGCCCTTCGGCGGTCGCCCGCGTTCGGCGACGGTCGCGATCCAGCGCATCGATGGCGGCCTGATCGGCACCTGAGCGTCCGCTGGACGAATCGCAAGGCGGGCGGGTCCCTCGCGCAGGGGCCCGCCCGCCGCCTTGCCCGGCGCGGCTAGACTGCTCGACGCATGCTGCGATTCCTCGCCACGCCGCTCGGACGGTTCCGCATCGTCGCCTTCGCCGAAGCCGCCTCCTGGGCCGGACTGCTGGCGGGCATGTGGTTCAAGTACTCGGACCACGCCAATCCCATCGGCGTGCGGATCATGGGTCCGATCCACGGCGCGTTGTTCGTCGCCTACCTGGCGTCCTTGATGGAGGTCGCGCGGCACCTGCGGCTCGGGCCGCTGGCCCTCTTGCTCGGGGTCGCTTCCGCCTTCCCGCCGTTCACCACGCTCCTGTTCGAGCGGTGGCTGGCGCGGAAGTGAGCACCGCACGTGATGCTGGCCCCTTTCGTTGTGCGCGGCATGAAGCCGGTCCACGACGAAATCCGAGGCTGCCTGCCACGCGGCGCGCGCGCCCAGCGTTCCATCGGATACGGGACCGGTCACGCGTTGCCCCATCCTGGACACGCCTACGGCATTCCGGGGCCAATCCGAGGCCTGGCAAGCCTTCTGCAAGCTATCGACCGCGACTCGCGGCTCGAGCCCTGGGCGTCACCACTGCATGTCCGCGCCGCTGGCGTCGTGTGCGTCCGTTGGCGCGACGAGCACCTGCCCCGCGGCCAGTGAACTCGGGTGCAGGCGCCGAGGAGGTCACAGGCGCTGCGTGGCGGCCTTGGCGGGGCTCCGTAAGGCTGGCGGCAGGGGTCCGCCACCCTAGTTGACCGAGGTCCATCAGGAATGAACGAGCGGCCTTGGCCTGGGCGCAGCAGGCAACCTCGATCTTCGTGGGTTCGGGTGCTCGACTACGCAGAAGACGCGCACAACGAACGGGGCCAGCATCACCGCACGTCGTCGCGTTAGCATCCAAGCCATGCTCGCCGCCGTCCTCTGCCTCGCGCTGTGCTCGTTGGCCGCCCAGGAACCGCGCATCGAGGTGGCGCTGGCGAGCGGCGTGGAGCCGGCGCACGCGGGCGGTCGCGTGCTCGTCGTGTTCGCTCCGCCTTCGGCGCGCGAGCCGCGCCGCATGGTGGGGGACACGGGCAACGACGCGGCGCCGCTCTTCGGCGTGGACGCGCCCGATTGGAAGGGCGGTGGCGTGGCGGTGGTCGACGCGCGCTCCGCGGCCTTCCCGCTCGAGAGCCTCGCGGGGCTGCCCGCCGGCGAGTACCGCGTGCAGGCCTTCCTGCGCTCGAACCCCGATCTCCTCGTGCTCGACGCGCCGGGCAACTTGCAGAGCGAGGCGCGCCTCGTGCGCTTCGATCCCGGCGCCGCGCAGCCATTGCGCCTCGAGTTGTCGCAGCCGATCTCCCACGAGGACCTGCCCGCCGACACGCGCTCGGTCAAGTTCGTCAAACTGCGCTCCGAGCATCTGTCGCGCTTCCACGGGCGCGACATCCACCTGCGCGCCGCCGTTCTCCTGCCGAAAGGCCACGAAGAGGAGGCCGATCGGCGCTGGCCGCTGCTGGTGGAGATCGGCGGCTTCGGCTCGCGTTGCCGCGGACTCGCGCGACGCTACGCGGATGGTTCGCGCGCCCTGGCCGAGTGGCGCGCGGACGACATGCCGCGCTTCCTGCTCGTGCATCTGGACGGGGCCGGCCCCTTGGGCGATCCGTACCAGGTCGACTCGGCGAACCACGGCCCGTGGGGCACCGCCTTGGTCGAGGAACTGTTGCCGCACCTCGAGCGCGAGTTCCGCGCCATCCCCGATGGCCGCGCGCGCTTCACCACGGGCCATTCGACCGGCGGCTGGGTCTCGCTCGCCTTGCAGGTGCGGCATCCGGAGCACTTCAACGGCTGCTGGTCCTTCGCGCCGGATGGCGTGGACTTCCGGCACTTCCAACTGGTCGATGTGTACGAGGACCGGAACGCCTACGTGAACGCGGCGGGCTTCGAGAGGCCTGCGATGCGCACGCAGGACGGCGACACGCTCTTCACCGTGCGGCACGAATGCCAGTTGGAGAACGTGCTCGGCCTCGGCGACAGTTGGACGCGCTCCGGCGGACAGTGGGGCTCGTGGAACGCCACCTACGGCGAGCGCGGCGCGGATCTCCTTCCGCGCGCCTTGTGGGACCCGCGCACGGGCGCCATCGACGACGGCGCGCGCGCGGCGTGGCGCGCGCACGACTTGCGGCACACCCTGCAATCGCGCTGGAGCGAACTCGCGCCGCGCCTCGCGGGGAAGATCCACGTCTACGTCGGCGACGCCGACGAGTACTTCCTCGACAACGCGGTCGCGCGCTTGAAGCAGTTCGCCGACCAGGCCGAACCCGCCTTCGGCGGCGAGATCCGCTTCGGTTGGCGCCAAGGCCACGGGTACCACCCGCTGTCGTTGAAGGAGATCCTGCAGGCGGCGCAGGCGCGCTGGGGTGCAGGCCGGTGAAGCCGCACCAGAGCTTCCCGCGTTCGCGATCCAAGCTTCGGCCCGCACGGCGGGGAACTTGGCCGGTGTCGATCGCGACGATGCCTTGACGGTCTGGATGGTCTGGATGGTTCTGCTGGTCCCGCTCGATCTGGACCGTCCCGGCCCGCATCCGCGGGTGCCCCCCCGGGCCGCTCTCGTGGCTTGCCAGAGCGCACCAATCGGGATAGGTTTCGCCATGCGGTATAGGTGGTCGAGTCCAATCGTGGTCGTGCGGAAGTGGGCGGCTGCCATGGCGTTGCTGGCGTGCTGTCTCGCAGGGACGGCTCCAAGCGTGGAGGCGTCCCTCCAAGCCGCACCCGCGCTCGCCACGGATGTCGCGACGGAAGCCGCCACGGGGGCCGCCTCGGAGATCGAGGTCGACGTTGCCCGCGTGCCGGCATGGGTCGTCGAGGCCGCGCGCCAGTCGGTGCCGGGCTTGCAGCTCGTCAAGGCCAGGCGCTCGAGCGGTGGGGAGGGACTCGCCTACAGGTTGCAGGTGCGGGCTGGTGGGCGCGGGATGGAGCTCGCCGTCTTCGCCCGCGAGATCCTGGCGCCTGCCACCGCCGCGGCGCTCGCCTACCTGCGCCTCGGATCGGCGTGCGCTAGCCTGCACGAGGCCGAGGGCGACGAGGCCATGCGCGGCGTCTACGCGAAGGAAGCGCGACGCCTACTGGAACATGCCCTCGAGTCCACGAGGAGTCGTTCCGAATTGGCGGGAGCGATCCTCGATCAGGAGCGCATCGCGCTACAGGCGGTGGACGCTCGCGCGCCGCTGGCGGCGGACGTGGAGGCGGCGCTGGCCGAGGCGCTCTTGCACGAGCTGCGGATCCTGTGGCTCGCATCGACCTTGGAGGATGCCAGGCGCCTCGACTTGGGCGCCATGCGGAAGAGGGCGAGGGCGGTCGCCGAGGATCTCGAGCATCTCGTCCAAGGCTGCGACGCGCTGGTGTACGAGTCCGCCTTCGCGCGCGCATCCGGCGACATCGGATTGGCCAGTTCGGTGCTCGACAGGGCCGCCAGCATGCTGGACTGCTGGGAGTCGGACTCGTCGGGTCGCAGGAATCCGCCCCAAGCCCCGCGCGACACGTTGGTCCTGGTGCTGTTGCACCAGTTGGACATGCTTGGCGTCGCCGAACACCGGACGATCCTGCGCCGCATCGAGGAGTTCGAGGCGCGCATCGTCTCGCCCGAAGCCTCAGCCGCCTGGCCGGATGTGCTCGAACTGGCCTTGCGCGCTTGCCGTGCGAGCGGAGACGAGGCCAATGCCGCGCTCATCGATGCGCGACTCGTCGCGCTTGGGAGGACTGCCTCGGGTCGAGCCCGACCAGGCGGCGTTCCCAGCGCGTGGATGCCGCGCATGAGCACGGAGATCGTGCGTTTGCCTCGACCGCTGCAGGAACCCGCGCATGCAGGCCCCTACGGTCCGCGCAAGCCGGACGCGACCAGTTGGGGATCCACACCCGACGGGCCGGCGGCGACCCGAGCCGCGATCGATGCGGGCCTGCGCTGGCTCGCGCGGCATCAGGCGGAAGACGGCTCGTGGTCGTACGGGCGCTTGAGGTCGATCTGCCCGGAGGAGAAGCCCTGCTACGACCGCAAGGCCTTAATCACCGGCAACTACGACGCCGGCTTGACCGGCCTCGCCTTGCTCGCCTTTATGGCCAACGGCCATGGCGAGCACTCGCGGACGCGGGTGTTCGAGACCATGCCTGGCGAGGACCGCACGTTCGGCCGAGTCGTCGAAGCAGGCGTCGCGTGGTTGCTCGCCCGGCAGGAGCGCAGGGGCTACATCGGCGATGACCGGCCCTTCATGTACAACGAAGCCTTGGTTGCCTGCGCCTTGATCGAGGCCTACGGCATGCGCTTCGGATCCGTTTCGCGCGAGAACGCGCAAGCGGCGGTGGACTACCTCGTCTCCGCGCAACGCCCCTCGCCGGCCGGCAGGGGACTTTGGGGCTGGCGCTACGATGCGCGCGGATACGTGGAGCGCGAGCTCGCCGGGAGCCGCGACCGCGCCGCTCTGCACGATGCGGATGCTTCGGTGACGGGTTGGTGCGTCTTGACGCTCAAGGCCGCCAAGCTCGCGGGCCTCGACGTGCCCGACGAAGCGATGGAGGGTGGACTGGCCTTCGCCAAGTACGTGACCGCCGGCAACGGCATGGTCGGATACGTCCGACCCGAGGAAGCCGGCCAAGCCTTGAGCGGCGGCGGCGACCACTTCCGGTACCACCCTGCCGTGATGTCCGCGCTTGGCATGTGCATCCGGATGTGCGTGGAGGCCGATGCCCGCGACGCGTTCCTGCCCTTGGCCGCGGGCCAGCTCTCCAAGGATCTCCCGCGTGCGGGAGCCCCGGATCGCGAGCACGGCGCTCGCCTCGACGTCGACTACTACTACTGGCACTGGGGGACGCTCGCGTTGTGGCACCACGACGGGCTCGGCTCGGAGGCGAGTGGTGGGCGCGCGTGGGGCGCGTGGAGCCGCGCACTGCTGTCTGCGCTGCTTCCCTTGCAATCACTCGAGCAAGAAGTCGAGCCGGGTTCGCGCCCCTCGTGCCGCAGTGGAGGCTGGATCGTGCCGGATCGCTGGGGCGGCCACTACGGGGGGCCCATTTGCCAGACGGCGCTGGCCGTCCTTTCCCTGTCCACTCCGCATCGCTACCCGGCCTTGCTCCAGCATCGCTGAATCCGCGCCTGCCGCGGCCGCCGGGAGCCAGCCCCGGCTTCGTGCAGGTGCGCGAGCGGACGGGCGCATGGCATCATGTAGTCTTCGCGCGATCCGGCGCGAAGACTACATGACGACCAAGACGAACGATCCGGTTCTGGCGCGCGAGACGGCGCGTCGGCGCACCTTCGCCATCATCTCGCACCCCGACGCCGGCAAGACCACGCTGACGGAGAAGCTGCTCCTGTACAGCGGCATGATCCACACCGCCGGCATGGTGAAGAACCGCAAGGGCAAGCTGGCGACCTC
This sequence comes from Planctomycetia bacterium, assembly GCA_046341775.1. GTDB lineage: Bacteria > Planctomycetota > UBA1135 > UBA1135 > SXXH01. The sequence continues at coordinate 13,108 of JBKDQQ010000136.1, read as the reverse complement.
CGACTGGATGGGGATGGAGCAGGAGCGCGGCATCTCGATCACCTCGTCGGCGATGCAGTTCGCCTACAAGGACGCGGTCATCAACGTGCTCGACACGCCGGGGCACCAGGACTTCAGCGAGGACACCTACCGCACGCTGACCGCGGCCGACTCGGCCATCATGGTGCTCGACTGCAGCAAGGGCGTCGAGACGCAGACGCGCAAGCTGTTCCAGGTCTGCCGCCTGCGCAAGATCCCGGTCTTGACCTTCATCAACAAGTACGATCTGCCCGGGCGCGATCCCCTAGCCTTGATGCAGGAGGTCGAGGAGGTGCTTGGTATCCACGCCAGCGCGCTCAATTGGCCCATCGGCAGCGGCCAGGAGTTCTGCGGCGTCGTCGATGTGCGCACGCGGGAAGCGCTGGTCTTCACCAAGCTCGCCAGCGCCGGAGCGCAGAAGGCCGGCATCGAGCGCTTCCGCCTCGACGATCCGGCGCTCGCCGCGCGCATCGGCGCGGCGAAGGTCGAGCAGGTCAAGGGCGAGCTCGAACTGCTCGAGGTGGCGGGCAATCCGTTCTCGCGCGAGGCGTTCCTCAAGGGCGAGGTCACGCCGGTCTTCTTCGGATCGGCGATGAACAACTTCGGCGTCGAGCCGTTCTACGACGCCTTCGTCGACCTCGCACCGTCGCCCGGTGCCCGCGCAGTCGACGTCGACGGCGGCGGCGAGCGCCAGCTCGATCCCGTCGCGGAGCCGTTCAGCGCCTACGTCTTCAAGCTGCAGGCGAACATGGACAAGCGCCATCGCGACTGCCTCGCGTTCGTGCGCATCTGCTCCGGCAAGTTCGAGCGCGACCTCGTCGTGCACCACCATCGCCTCGACAGGGAGATCCGCCTTGCGCGTCCGCACACGATGGTGGCGCAGGAGCGCAGCACGCTCGACGAGGCCTACCCCGGCGATGTGGTCGGCCTCATCAGCCGCGACACCTTCCGCATCGGCGACACGATCAGCATCGATGGCGGCTTCGAGCACAAGCCGCTGCCGCGCTTCCAACCCGAGGTGTTCGCGCGCATCGCGCCCAAGGAACTGGGCAAGCGCAAGGCGTTCCAGAAGGGGATCGACCAGCTGATCGCCGAGGGCACCGTGCAGATGCTGTGGCCCGAGTACAGCCCGACCGCGGACCCGATGGTGGCGGCGGTGGGCAAGCTGCAGTTCGAGGTGCTTCAATATCGCCTCGAGGACGAGTACGGCGTCGCCACGACGCTGACTCCGCTGCCCTACGAGTGCAGCGCCTGGTTGCAGGGCGACCGCGAGACGTTCCTGGCGCCGACGACGTCGATGGTCGCCAAGGACGATCTCGGGCGCACGGTCGTGCTGTTCAGCGACCAGTGGGACAAGCAAGCCGCGGCGCGCAAGCACCCGAACCACCAGTTGCTCGACTACGCCTGAACGGGCCATCTTCCCGACGGTGGCTGCGCACCTCGGCCAAGTTGGACCGGGGCGTGGACCGGCTAGCCTGCCTGCGTGAGCCTGCGCATCCTCCATCCCACCGACGGATCCGCGAATGCCCATCTGGCGTTGCAGGAGTGCGCGGCGTGGGGATGGCCGGCCGGATCCGTGTTGCGCGTGGTTTCGGTCGTGCGGCCTTGGCCGTTCGTCGGCGATCCGCTGATGACCGGCGCCGCCGTGTACTCGCAGCATCTCCTGGACGAGGAGCGCCGGGCCGCGGCCGATCTGCGGGCTGGCGAGGACCTCGTGCGTTCCGCCAAGGCGGACCTGCGCTTCGAAGCGCGCCGCCTCGACGGCGACGCGGCGCAGCGGATCCTGGCCGAGGCGCAGGAATGGGGCGCCGACTACATTTTCATGGGCGCGCATGGGCGCTCGGCCCTCGCCACGCTGGCGCTGGGCTCGGTCGCGAGGCAAGTGGTCGAGCACGCGCCGTGCAGCGTGCTGGTCGTGCGTCCTCGGCGCCAGCGACTCGACAGGCATTGAGTCGCGCGTTCCCGCGGTGCATCCAAGCACCACTCGTGCCGACCGGAGGATCGCGCCGAGCCGGCGCATCCGGCTCGGCGGCCAGCTCAGGCGCCGACGACGCGCGACCAGTTCTGCGCGACGATCGCGGCGCCCATCACGAGCAGGAACACGCCGAAGGCGCGCTTCAACGCGGCTTGCGGGATGCGCGCCGCCAGGATCGATCCGCCGTGGCTGCCGGCGACGCCCGCGGCCACGAAGAGGCCGATCACCTGCCAGTCGAGGGCCAAGCCCAACGAGTCGATCACCTCCAGGTGCTTGGCGAAGCCGACCGCGCTCTTGAGCGCGATGACCACGAGGCTCGTCGCGACGGCGTTGCGCATCTCGAGCCCGCCCAGCAGCACGAGCGCCGGCACGATCAGGAAGCCGCCACCGACTCCGACGAAGCCCGTCACGGCGCCCACGACCAGTCCATCCACGACCACGAGCCCTGCCGCTCGCGACGCCGCTTGCGTGGCCTCCCGAGCGGGTCGCAGCATCATGTACGCCGCCACCAGCATCAGCGCGGCGAAGACGGACAGCTGCACGGCCCCGGCGACGTGCTTGGACGCCGCCGCTCCGATCCATGCTCCCGCCATGCCCGGCAGGCCGAACCACAGCACGCTGCGCCAAGCCACCAGTCCCCGCCTCGCGTAGGGGATGGCGGCGATGGCGCTGATCGCCGCGACGATGCCCATCGACCCGGCGATGGCCACCTTCTCGTCTTGTCCAACCAGGTAGACGAGCACCGGCACGGCGAGGATCGAGCCGCCCGAGCCCATCAGGCCGAGCGACAGTCCCACGACGGCGGCGCCTAGCAGGGCGAGGATCAGCATCCGGAACAGTCTGGTCCTGCGGTCCGCGCGCCGCCATTCGAAGCCGGGCGTAGGTGGAGTTCGCGCCAGCCTGCGCAAGGCCGCCACGCACTTCGTCGCGCCGGCCCTGGGCCGGATCGGCCCGAGGGCATTCGACTTGACAGGCTTCTTGCGCACGGAAGCGCCGCGCCGCGCCTAGTCTCCTCGGCATGGAGCGACGCGAACTCGAGGCGATGGGGGCCATCTGCGTGATGGCGGCACTTGCGGACGGCGACAAGAGCGGTGTGGAGCGGGAGCGCATCCGCTCTGTGCTCGAAGGGCTGGGGGGCGAAGCCGCCAAGCCCATGGCGACGGCCTGCAAGCGCGTGCTGTTGCAGGAGACGACGCTCGAGGAGGAGGTGCGCGCCTTGCAGGGCGAGCCCATGCGGCGCCTCGCCTTCGAGATGGCGGTGGCGGTGTGCGACGCGGATGGCGCGCACGACCAGGCGGAAGCGGCGTTCCTCGAGCGCTTGCGCGCGCTCGTCGGCTTGCCGCAGGCGGAGGCGGCCAGCGTCGTGCGCGACGCGGATGCGCTCGCCACGAGCCCGCTCGCGCCGCCGCCGCTGCCGGCCGTGGCCGCCGCGGGATCCGTCGTGGCAGTCGCGCCGCCCCCCTTGCCGGTCTCGAGCGGAGCGAGTGTCGCGAATGTCGCGACGCGCGACGCCGAGATCGACTCCACGGTGCTCAAGTACGCCATCCTCGCCGGTGGACTCGAGCTGCTGCCCCAGACCATGGCCACCATGGCTATCGTCCCGTTGCAGATGAAGATGGTGCACGGCGTCGGCAAGTCCTGCGGCGTCTCGCTCGATCGCGGCAGCATCAAGGAGATGCTGGGCGTCGTCGGCGTTGGGGCGGCGTCGCAAGTCGTCGAGTCCTTCGCGCGCGAGCTGGTGGGCGGCCTCGCCAAGAAGTTCCTCGGCAAGAAGGCCGCCAAGGTGGCCGGCGTGGCCACCGGCGCGGGCATGACCTTCGCCACGACCTGGGCGCTGGGCATGGTGGCCAAGCAGTACTACGCCGGCGGGCGGAAGCTGTCGTCCATCGACTTGCGCGCGCTGTTCGGACGCGAACTCGAACGGGCGAAGGCGCTGTACCCCGCGCACCAGCGCGACATCGAGCGCAGCGCGCGGGAGACGGACGCGTCGAGCCTCTTGGGCATGCTGCGCGGAGGTTGAAGACCCGCGTCAGAGGATGCGCGCGAACAAGGCCTCGAGCTCGCGATTGCGCGACGCTCCGTGCAGCTTGCGCACGGCGTGCAATCGCGCTGGAGGGATGTCCGCGTGGGCGCGCCCGGCGGCCGCGACGATGGCTTCGGAGCAGGACGCCTCCGAGGAGAAACCGACGAGATGCTCCGCGCGCACTTCGTGCGCCACCAGTTCACCCACGGTGGCGTCGAGGTCGAGGAAGTAGTCGAGCAGCACGACCTGCGCGCGCGGACGGCCCTCGGCGCGGTAGGCGGCGAAGCTCGACAGGTGCCGCACATGGCAGCGTTCGCGCAGGTGCGCCGGGATGGCCGCCTCGATCTGCGGCAAGGCGTAGTCGCGGTCGTCGATCAAGAGCACCGTGAACGACCCGCCGCGTTCGTCCTCAGCCATGCGAGCCCCTGTCGCGCGGCTCGATGTCGAGGACGATGGGCGCGTGCACGGGTGCGTAGCTTTCGTCGAGCAGGCACGCGTTCACGTGCGTGGTTTCGCCATCGACGCGCACGCCGCGTGCTTCGTGGATGTGGCCGCACACGTGGTGGCGTGGCCGCGTGCGGCGCACGGCCTCGAGCAGGTCGGCGCATCCCACGCTTTCGCCACCCATGGTCAGGTCGCCGATCGAGGACGGCGGCCCGTGCGTGACCAGCACGTCGAGGTCCCGCGGGATGAGGTCCCACTTGGCGCGCAGTTCCGCGCCGCGCGGCAAGTTGAACGCCCAGTCGAAGAACCATGGTTGCCATGGAGAGCCCCAGAAGCGCAGATCCTCGAGCTCGCATCCCTCGTCCTCGAGGTAGACCAGGCCCCGGCACAGCTCCAGCGCCTGCGCCTTCTCGCGCTGGAAGCAGAAGTCGTGGTTGCCCGCCACGACCACCTTGTGGCGATGCGGCAGCGCACGCAGCCAGGCCGCTTCGCCGGCGAGTTCCTCCAACGAGCCCCGCCCGGTCAGATCTCCCGCGTGGACGAGGATGTCGCCATCGGGGATGGGCACCTTGCGGCAGCGCAAGTGCGTGTCGGAGATGCAGACGACGCGAACCGCGACCATGGAGGGAATCTAGCGCACCGACGGTCGCGGCTCGATGCCCCCGTCCCGTCGCTTCTCCTTCGCGCGCGGGCGTGCAACCGGATGTCATTCCGCCGGCGGCAGGCCGCCTTGCGCATGGAGCTCGCACCCGGCGTGCATCCCATCCAGCAGGCGGGCTGCGTGGCGCTGCTGCGCGTCGACGACCGCTGGAGCATCGTGCTGGTCCCTTCCACAACGACCGGCCGCTGGAGCATCCCCAAGGGCCACATCGATCCGGGCTGCACGCCGTGGGACGCGACTGCGCAGGATGCGCGCGAGGAAGCCGATGTCGTGGGCGAGGTCGGGCGCTTGGAACTGGGCACGTACGAGCACCGCAAGCACTCGCGCCTGCATGTAGTCAGGGTCCTCCCGTTGCTCGTGCATCCTCTGCACGACGATGGGGAGGAACGCGGCCTGCGCCACAGGACCGTGACGGCTCGGGACGATGCGCTGGAACGCGTCGATACCGTGCAGCGCGACTTGAACGAGGCCGGCTTCGCCTGGGTGGCCGCGCGGGATCGCGACTGGTCGCGGTGGCCCGATGGTTCGGGGCCGCGCCCCGACCGAAGGCGAGTGGACGATCCAAGCAGCGCGCGCGCAGCTTGGGGGTGGCTCGTCGCACGCGTCGCATGGCGGATGTGCTCGCGCGCGATCCGACCAAGTGGCATCGCGAGCACTTGGGCCGGTCTGGTCGCCTGTTGGCTCTTCGCGGACAGCGACCACGGACATGTCGCGCGCCGCGGTTGCCCTGCCACCCATGCGGGTGGTACACAACTTCGGCCATGGCATGCCTTCAGTCGGTCGTCGAGCAAGGCCGCAAGCGCGGGCTGTTGCTGTTCGCCGCCTTCGGCTTGCTGCTGTGCGCTTCGGCGATCGCGCCTTTGGGCGGATGGAGCGCATGGCTCCACGCGCACGATGCGTTCGGTTGGCACCTGCACGTCGATCATGGATCCGTGCAAGCGGGCCATGCGCATCCCCACGGCGCTCGCAGCGAGGCCCGCCGCGGCCAATCGAGGGAAACCCGGGTCGACACGAGCGATGGTGTCCACGTGCACGATCACGCGCACGATGCCCACGGGAGGCAGGGTGATCATGCCCGATCCGTTGGTCATGCCGGGCATGATGATCATGCTGGGCACGGAGATCACGGCGCCCGCGCCGAACCAGCCGAAAGCGGCGACCATGGCCAGGCTCCCTGCGGACTCGCGATCAGCCTGCCGGAGCTCTTGATCGCCTCCGGCAGGATGCAAGGCTTCGTGGATGGCGCAGGGTCGCCCGCGCCTTCGCCTCCGCGTGGCGTTCCGTTCGCTGCGCAAGCGCGGAACCAGATGGCTGCTCGACTGCGACCCGCGGCGCGCGGATCTCCCCCACGCCAGCGACGACGATCCGGCATCGCACTCGTCGTGCAGCGGAACCACGCGATCCTCGTCTAGCCGCCCCTCCGGCCGCCCCGGACAAGGCGGCGTCGTGTGCATGGCAGTCGCTTGCCGGTCGACTGCGCGCGTTCCGGAACTCCTGTTCGAGCACCGCCCATGCTTCGCATCCGACTCTTCGCCCTCGCGCTCCAACTGCCTCTTTGGACAGCCCTGCCTTCCTGCACTCCGCACTCGCCGGCCACGCCCGCCTCGGAGGAGCACGACCACGAGCACGATCCCGCCAGCATGACGGTGTTCGGCGAGCGCATCCTCGCCTACATCGAGCACCCGCACCTCGCGCGCGGCGTGTCGGCCAAGTTCCTCGTGCACATCACCGTCCTCGCGACGGGCGAGCCGGTGCGCGACGGTTCTGTCGTGCTCGAGATCGGATCCACGCGCCTCGAGGCCGCGGTGAAGGCACGCGATGGCCTGTTCACTCCCGAAGGCGCGCCGCCCGAGGATGGCTACTTCAAGGCGCGTCTCGTGGTGAAGGGCGAGCAGGTGGACGAGACGCTCGAGCTGGGCGAGGTCGAGGTCCACCGGGACGCGCACGAGGCCGCCCACTCGGCCGACGATGGCGCCGAGGAGGAACCCGCCAACGCCGTGCCGTTCCTGCTGGAGACCCAGTGGAAGCTCAAGTTGCTCGTCGCGCAGGCCGGCCCGCGCGTGCTCGCGCGGCGCCATGCGGTGTTGGCGCGGGCCGTCGTGCCCGAAGGTCGCACGGCGCTGGTGTCGTCGCCGGTCGCGGGGCGCCTGGTGGCGCCGACCGGTTCCGCGTGGAAGCGCTCGGGCGAACGAGTCGAGGCGGGGCAGCTGCTGGCGCAGGTCGAGCCGCCGCTGCTCGCCGCGGACCTCGTGCAAGCGCGCGCGCTGGAACTCGAGTTCGGCATGCAAGCGCTGCAGATCCTGCGCGCCAAGTCCGAAGCCGAGACGCGCCTGCGCTACGCCGAGCGCGAAGTCGAGCGCATCGTTCGCCTGCGCGGCGAGGGACTCGGCACGCAGCAGCAACTCGAGCAAGCCGAGCGCGATGCCGCCCTCGCGCGCGCCGAACTGGCGGCGTCCGCGCGCATGCAGGCCGAGTTGGAGGCCACGCGATCCAAGGCGTCGGCGCCCGACGCCAAGTCTGACGGCGCGCCCCTGCGCTTGCCGATCGCGGCGCCGCTGTCGGGGATCCTGGTGGAGGCGCCCTGGATGCCTGGCGCCCAAGTGCAGCCGGGCGAGTGCTTGGCCCGCATCGTCGACGCGAGCGTGCTGTGGGTCGAAGGCCGCGTGCTGGAGCACGACCTGCCGTCCATCGCGGCCGGGACCGAGGCGGTGGCCGAGTTCCCAGCCATGCCGGGACGGACCTACCGCCTGCGCGGGCCGGACGACGGCCGACCGCGCATCGGCGCCGTCGTCGACGACGCGACGCGCACGATCGGCGTGCGCTACGAACTGGACAACTCCGATGGAGGCATCCGCGCCGGCATGCAAGCGGAGCTCTCGATCGCCACCAGCACGGCCGAGGCGCCCATCGTCGTCCCGCGCGAGGCGATCGTGATGGACCAGGGATTGCCCACCGCCTACGCGATGCTCGCGGGCGAGCTGTTCCAGCGGCGCGAGTTGGAGCTGGGCGTCGAGGATGGCGCCTGGGTGGAGGTCAAGTCGGGCTTGCGCGCCGGAGAGCGCGTCGCGACGCGCGGCGCCCACCTCGTCAAGCTCGCGGGATTGGCGCCCGCTTCCATCGGCCACGGCCACTCGCACTGAGGCTCGTCGCACATGGTCGACTTCCTCTTGCGCTGGTCGCTTGCACATCGCGGCTTCGTGCTCGCGCTGGCGGCCCTGATGACGGGCCTCGGCGCCTTCGTCGCCCTGCGCATGCCCTTGGACGTGTTCCCCGACCTGACCGCTCCGACGGTCACGATCGTCGTGGAGGGGCATGGCATGTCGCCGAGCGAGATGGAGGCGCAGGTCACCCTGCCCATCGAGTCCGCGGTCAACGGCGCCGCTGCCGTGCGACGCGTGCGTTCGGGCACGGCCTTGGGCATCGCGGTCGTGTGGGTCGAGTTCGAGTGGGGGACCGACATCCACCGCGCGCGCCAAGCCGTCGCCGAGCGCCTCGCTTCCGTCGCGAGCAACCTACCCGACGAGGTGGAGGCGCCGAGGCTCGCGCCCGCCTCGTCGATCATGGGCGAGGTGTTGTTCCTGTCCCTGACATCGCCGACGCACGATTCGCTCGAGCTGCGCAGCGTGGCGGAGTTGCGCATCCGGCGGCGACTGCTGGCGATCCCGGGCGTGTCGCAGGCGACCCCCATCGGCGGCGACACCAAGCAGTACCAGGTCGTGCTGTCGCCGGAACGCCTGCAGGCCCACTCGCTCTCGGCCTCGGAGGTCGCGCGTGCGCTGGAGGAGTCGAACGAGAATCTCTCCGCCGGCGTGCTCGTCGTCGGGGGCGCGGAGTCGATCATCGAGGGCATCGGCCGCGCGCGCGACGCGGATGATCTGGCGCGCACGGTGGTGGCGACCCGCGCCGGCGCGCCCGTCCTCGTCTCGGACCTCGGGACGGTCGCCATCGGCGCGGCCTTCAAGCGCGGCGTCGCTTCGGCCTCTCGTCGCCTCCCCGATGGTTCGGCGCTCGTCGAACCAGGCGTCATCGTCGCCGTTCAGAAGCAGCCGGGCGTCAACACGCTCGAACTGACGCGCCGCCTCGACGCGGCCTTGGAGGAGATCCAAGCCACGCTGCCCGCGGGCATGCACATCAACAAGGACTTGTTCCGCCAATCGAGCTTCATCGAGGCGTCGGTGCGCAACACCACGTTGTCGCTGCTCGAGGGCGCCCTCGTCGTCGTGCTGGTCGTCGTGGCGTTCCTCGCCAGCCTGCGGGCGAGCCTCGTCACCCTCGTCGCGTTGCCCCTGTCCTTGCTGGCGGCGACGCTGTGCCTCGCCGCGCTGGGCGGCACGATCAACACCATGACCCTGGGTGGCATGGCGATCGCCATCGGCGTGCTCGTCGACGACGCCATCATCGACGTCGAGAACGTCGTGCGGCGCCTGCGCGAGAACCAGCTTCGGCCCGCCGGCGCGCGGAGTTCGACCCTCGAGGTCGTGCGCTCGGCCAGCCTCGAGGTGCGCTCCTCCATCGTGCTGGCGACCTTCCTGATCGTGCTCGTGTTCACGCCCATCTTCGTGCTGTCCGGGGTCGAAGGCCGGCTCCTCCAGCCGCTGGGCCTCGCCTTCGTCGTCGCCTTGGGCGCGTCGCTGCTGACCGCCCTGACCGTCACGCCGGTCCTGTGCTCGCTGTTCCTGCCGGCTAGCGGCACGGTCCGCTCGGGCGGCGAGCCGCGCCTCGTGCGCGCCCTCAAGGCCCTCTACGCGCCGGTCCTCGAACGGGCCTTGCGCCGACCGCTGCGATTGGCGGCCGCGGGCGCGGCCTTGCTCGCCGCGGGTGGCTGGGCCATCTCCACGATGGGGCGCAACTTCCTGCCCGAGTTCAACGAAGGCGCGCTGGTCGTCGAACTGGTCACGGTGCCGGGCACGGCGCTCGAGCAGAGCGACCAACTGGCGCGCCTGGCGGAAGAGGCGCTGATGCGCCATCCCGAGATCGTCGCCATCGGGCGCCGCACCGGCCGAGCCGCGGAGGACGAGCACATCATGGGCGTCGAGGCCAGCGAGATCGACCTGACGCTCGACATGCAGGCTCCCGCGCGCACCGGATCGCCGACGCGGACCAAGGACGAGCTGCTGGCCGCGTTGCGCGCCGACCTCGCAGCCATCCCGGGCCTGCAAGCCACCTTCGGGCAGCCGTTGAGCCACCGCATCGACCACATGCTGTCGGGGACGCGCGCCAGCATCGCGGTGAAGATCTTCGGCGACGACCTCGCCAAGTTGCGCGAATTGGGCGCGCGCGCCGAGGAAGCCATCGAAGGCGTCGAGGGACTCGTCGACCTCGCCGTCGAGCAGCAAGCCCTGGTGCCCACATTGCGCGTCGAGTTCGACCGCGAGGCGCTGGCGCGCCACGGCGTGCGCGTCGCCGACGCGGCGAGGGCCTTGTCGTTGGCGACGCAGGGCGAGGTCGTGGGGCAGGTGCGCGAGGACCTCGTGGCGCGCGACTTGCTCGTGCGCGTGGGCGATCCGGCGCGCGTCTCGCCGGAGTCGGTGGGAGCCGCGCTGGTCGAGGCGCCCGAGGGCGCGCGGATTCCCCTGCGGTTGCTCGCGCGCATCGAGGAGGATCGCGCGCCGAACTTCATCAGCCGCGAGAACGTCCAGCGCAAGATCGTCGTCACCGGCAACGTGGCCGGACGCGATGTGCGCAGCGTGGTCGAGGACATCCGGCGCAGGATCGGGACCAGGCTTTCCTTGCCGACGGGCTACCACGTCGAGTACGGCGGACAATTCGAAAGCGCGGAAGCGACGACCAACCTGCTGGTGGTCCTGCTCGTCGGCATCGTCGTCGCGCTCGGCGGCTTGCTGCGCATCTCCTTCGGTTCCTCGCGCGATGCGCTGCTCGTGCTCCTGAACCTGCCCTTGGCCTTGATCGGGGGCGTGGCGGGCGTGCACCTCGCCGGCGGCGTGCTGTCGGTCGCCTCGCTGATCGGGTTCATCACCGTGTTCGGCATCGCCGCTCGCAACGGCATCATGCTCGTGTCGCACATCAGGCACTTGCAGCGCGAAGAAGGCGTCGCCGACTTCGCCGAAGCCGTCAGGCGCGGAGCTCTCGAGCGCCTGGCGCCGATCCTGATGACCGCCAGCGCCGCGGGCCTCGCGCTCGTCCCCATCGCCTTGCGGGGCGACGAGCCAGGCAACGAGATCCTCACTCCCATGGCCATCGTCATCTTGTGCGGCCTCGCCAGCTCGACCCTCCTCAACATGCTGGCGACACCGGCCTTGTTCCTGCGCTTCGGAGAGCGATCGGACCCGGCGCCGGACGCGATGCTCGCGTCCAGCGCGACTCCTTCTCTCGTGGCGGCCGGCGCCACGGAGGTGCATCATGGTTGAGCGCTCGCGCCGCGTGTGGATTCCGCTCCTCGCCTGCCTCGCCGCTTGCGCCAGCGTCGATCCGTCCCCGGACCACGCCGATGCCCGCGCGCGCATTCGCGATTCCGTGGGCTTCGAAGAGATCTTCGACCCCTCGGCTCCACCCATGGCGCCCGAGCGCGTGTCGGCGATGCTCGGCGACGGGCTGGGCCACGACGAAGCGTGCCGCTTGGCCTTGCTCAACAACCGTCGCTTGCAGGCGGGCTTCCACGCGATCGGAGTGGCGCGCGCCGACTACGAGCAAGCGGGCTTGCTGGAGAACCCGAGCCTCGGCCTCGCGTTCCTGCTGCCTGCCGATGGCGGACGCGCGCGTTGGACCGCCGACCTCGCCGGCAGCATCGCGGATGCGTGGCGCCTGCCCCGTCGGCAAGCACTGGCGCTGGCGGGGCTCGAACAGCGCATCCTCGAGGTGTCGGCCTTCGCAGGCGATCTGGTCGCCTCCACGCGCCTCGCCTACGACGATTGCGTCGCGGCCGACGAGGCGTCGTCGTTGGCGGGAGCCGCCGCGGAACTCTCGCGCCGCACCTTGGAGGGCGTGCGGCGGCAAGTGCAGGAAGGCGTCGCCGGGAAGGCGCAGGAAGCCTTGGCCGAGAACGCCTCGCTCTCCGCGGAGCTCGCGCGGCTCGCGGCCGAGGGCGGTCGAAGCGCCGCGCGGCGCCGGCTCGCTTCGTTGCTCTCCCTGGAGGTCGACTTGCTGGAGGTCGACCTGCTCGATGGCATGACCGCGGCGGCTCCGGCCACGTTCGAGGGCCTGCAAGACCTCGAACGAAGCCTCGAAGAGCGGCTCGACCTGCGCGCCAGCGCGCGCGCGGTCGCGGCCGCGGAGGCGGCACTGCGCCTGGAACGCGCGCGCGGCTTCGACTTCGACGCGGGCCTGTCCGCCGAACGCCCGGAAGGATCCGAGTCCTCCGACCTCGTGCTGGGCCCGACCGCCACGCTCGAGCTGCCGGTGTTCGACCAGCACCACGCGTCGCGAGCGCGCGCCGAGCAAGACCTGTTGCAGCGACGCAAGGAGCACGAAGCGCTGGTCCTCGAGGCGCGCCAGGCGTTGCGCGCCGTCGCCGATCGCGCGATCATCGCGCGTCGCGCATCGGAACACGCCAGCACGCGCCTCGTGCCGCAAGCCGCGGCGTCGGTGCGACTCGCGGAACGCGCCAGCGCCTTGGGCGATGCCACGGTGCTCGACTTGCTGCAGGCGCAGCAGGCGCTGCTGGCGGCGCGCCGCACCGAGCTCGAGGCGCGGCTGGAGGCGGCGCGAGCGAACGTGGAACTGCGACGCGCGCTTGGCGCGCCGCTCGAACCGCCGATCTCATCGCGATGACGCCGGATTGATCGGCAGTTCCAACGCCGGCGTGGCCGCCATGCATCGAATGACGCGCGCGATTCCGCCGGCGACGAGGCGACCGTGGCGGGGCGGCGTCGTCAGGGCGTCCAGGTCACCTGCACGCCGTTGGTCAGGTTGAAGGTCGAAGAGGTGCAGAACGGACCCGGGTCGCGATACCAAAGCTGATAGATGCGGGTCGCTCCGGTCGCGGGGATCAGTCCCTTGATCGAGACAGGCACGTCACCCGTGCGCGGGT
>JBKDQQ010000135.1:0-4052 GCA_046341775.1 Planctomycetia bacterium | reverse complement strand
GCGCGCCTTGGCGGCATGGTTCGAGCACGGGGTCGTGTCGCGTCGTGCGAAGGTCGCGGCCAGCGTCGCCATGGGCGCCGGTTCCGCCTTCGGCATCATCAGCTCCGGCATGGGGCCCGCGCTCGGCGCCTCGGTCGTCGTCGTGCTTTCCGTCGTGCTCGCCTGGTTGTGGCTGAGGCCGGAGGCGCCGCGTGATTGATCGCCGCGCCCGGCGTCAAGCGCCGCGAGCGCCCTGCTGCCGCGCCTCGAGGTGTTGCAGCACCGTGGCCGCGATCTCCTCGATGGAGCGCGATGTCGAGGAAAGAGTCGGGATCCCGGCCGCGGCCATCATGGCCGCCGCCTGCTCGACCTCGCGCGCGCAAGTCTCGATCATGGCGTAGCGGCTCCCGGGTCGACGGCCTTGGCGGATCTCGCTCAGGCGCACCGCGGCGATCGTCAGCCCGAAGACCCTCCCGTCGAGCGCCGCAAGCGCCGCGGGCAGCGTTCCGCGCTCGAAGTCCTCGGGGATCAGCGGCACATTCGCCACCTTGAGGCCGTGCTGCATGGCGAGGTACAGGCTCGTCGGGGTCTTGCCGCAGCGCGACACGCCCACGAGGACCACGTCCGCTTCGCGCACGCGATCGGGACGCTGCCCGTCGTCCGTGGCGAGGGCGTAGTCGATGGCTTCGATGCGGCGCCTGTAGGCCGGCGTCTGCGCGTAGGCGTGGTAGGCGCCCAGGACGTGTTCGGCCTTGAGTTCCAGCTCGCGCTCCAAGGGTCCGATGAACGAGGCGAACAAGTCGAGGAACAGGCCCTTAGTGCGACCGAGTTCCGCCGAGATGTCGGCGTCCACCAGGGTGCTGAACACCAGCGCGCGGACGCCGTCCTTGTCGCACTGTTCGTCGATCGAGTGGCGCGCCGCCGCGGCCTTCTCGATGCTGTCGATGAAGGGCAGGCGGTGTTCCTGCACGCTCGCGTCGTCGTGGCGGCGGCCGAGGCCGAATTGCGCGAGGAGCGAGCGGCCGAAGGTCTCGGCCGTCACGCCCGTGCTGTCGGAGACGAAGTACACGCTCCGCGACTGGGACTGGTTCCCGTGCCGTTTCGGTTCCATTCCGCCTACCCTCTAGCCTCGGAAGTCCGCCATGCCCCACTCCATCCCCGCCTCGCGTTTCGAAGCCCTCGTCCTCGATCTCGCCCAAGTCGGCTTGGCGGATCTGGCCTTGGTCGGCGGCAAGAACTCCTCGCTGGGAGAGATGATCGGCGCGCTCTCCGGCGCCGGAGTGCGCGTGCCGGGCGGCTACGCGACGACCGCGCACGCCTTCCGACTCGCCCTCGAAAAGGACGGTCTCGGCGAGCGCATCGCACGCAGGGTCGAAGGCCTGGACGTCGAGGACGTCGAGGCCTTGGCGGCCTGCGGCTCCGAGGTGCGCGCGTGGATCCGCTCCGCCTCCTTGCCCGACGCCCTCGAAGAAGCCGTGCGCGCCGCGCACGCCGCGCTCGAAGCGCGGGAGGGCGCGCTGGTGCCCGTCGCCGTGCGCTCGTCCGCCACCGCCGAAGACCTGCCGGACGCCTCCTTCGCCGGCCAGCAGGAGACGTACCTGAACGTGGTGGGCGTCGAGGCGGTGCTCGAAAGGCTGCGCGATGTGCACGCGAGCCTCTACACCGACCGCGCCATCGCCTACCGCGCCCACCATGGCTTCCGCCATGCGGAGGTGGCCTTGTCCGTGGGGGTGCAGCGCATGGTGCGCAGCGACCTCGGCGCGTCGGGCGTCCTCTTCACGCTCGACACGGAGTCGGGCTTCGACGGCGTGGTGTTCATCACCGCGAGCCACGGTCTTGGCGAATGCGTCGTGCAAGGCGCGGTCAATCCAGACGAATACCATGTTCACAAGGCGCTGCTCGCCGAGGGGCGACCCGCCATCGTGCGTCGGCGGCTCGGTTCCAAGGAACGCAAGATGGTCTGGGCCGAGCCCGGCTCCGCGGAGCGCGTGCGCGTCGTCGAGACCAGTGCCGCGGAGCGCCGTGCATGGTCGCTGTCCGACGACCAGGTGCTTGAATTGGCGCGCTGCGCACTCTCCATCGAACGCCACTACGGTCGCGCCATGGACGTCGAATGGGGACTCGACGGCCGCGACGGGAGCGTGTGGATCCTGCAGGCGCGCCCCGAGACCGTGGCCTCGCGGCGCGGAGGACGGCGCGTGCGCCACAAGCTGCTGGCGCGGTCCGAGGCGCTGGCCAGCGGTCGCGCCATCGGCACCAAGGTGGGCGTCGGCGTGGTGCGCGTCGTGCGCGATCCTGCGCAGATGCAGCGCGTCCAGAAGGGCGACGTGCTCGTGGCGGACATGACCGACCCCAACTGGGAGCCGGTGATGAAGCGCGCGGCGGCCATCGTCACCGACCGCGGCGGTCGCACGTGCCATGCGGCCATCCTCGCGCGCGAGCTGGGCATCCCCGCCGTCGTGGGGTGTGGCGACGCCTTGGAGCGCCTGCAGGACGGGCAGCTGGTGACCGTCTCCTGCTGCGAGGGCGAGACCGGCGTCGTGTGGCGCGGTTCCCTGCCGATCGAGGAAGTCGTCGAGGTCGACGAGCCCTTGCCGGCGGCGCCCTGCAAGTTGATGCTCAACGTCGGCAATCCCGAGCTCGCCTTCGGCTTCGCCACCCAGCCCAACCATGGCGTGGGGTTGGCGCGCATCGAGTTCGTGGTCGGCAACGCCATCGGCGTGCACCCGCGCGCCGTGATCGAAGCGGCGCGCCTGCCGCGCGACCTGCGCGAGCGCATCGCCGAACTCGCGGCGGGCCACGCTTCGCCGACGCGCTGGTGGGAGGACAAGCTCGTCGAGGGCGTGGCGACCATCGCCGGCGCGTTCTGGCCCAAGCCGGTCATCGTGCGCTTGTCCGACTTCAAGTCGAACGAGTACCGCGCGCTGCTCGGAGGCGAGCTCTTCGAGCCGGTGGAGGAGAATCCGATGATCGGATTCCGCGGCGCGGCGCGCTACGTGGCCGACGAGTTCGCCGAGGCCTTCGCCATGGAGTGCCGCGCACTCAAGCGCGTGCGCGAGGAACTCGGCTTGTCGAACGTCGAACTGATGGTTCCCTTCGTGCGCACCTTGACCGAGGCGCAACGCACGGTGGCGCTGCTCGCCCGCCACGGCCTCGAGCGTGGCGGCGGGGCCCGATCGGACGGCACCGGCGGCCTGCGCTTGATCATGATGTGCGAGGTGCCGTCCAACGCGCTGCTCGCCGACCGCTTCCTCGACCACTTCGACGGGTTCAGCATCGGCAGCAACGACTTGACCCAGCTGTGCCTCGGCCTCGACCGCGACTCGGGCCTGGTGGCCGCGAGCTTCGACGAGCGCGACGCCGCCGTGCGGGCCCTGATCGCCATGGCGATCGAGGCCTGCCGCCGGCGCGGCCGCTACATCGGCATCTGCGGCCAAGGGCCGTCGGACTTCCCCGACTTCGCCGAGTGGCTGGTCGATCTGGGCATCGACTCGATCTCGCTCAATCCCGACACGGTGGTCGACACGTGGCGACGCCTGGCGAGCCGGGCGAGCGCGCCGAAAGACGCGTAGTCGCGGGTGGGAACGAGCAATACAGCCCGGGTAGTATAGAAAATAGCAAATTGATTCAGGCGCCGCAGGTCGGTGCTCGATGCAGTGGTGGCGTCGCAGGGCAGCGCGGCGCCGCCGCCGGGGGTTCCGGCGGGATCGTCTCGCCATCCCCCGCATGCACCTCTCCGCATCCTTCGGTCGGCTGCGCGCCGGCCTCCTGTGCGCCGCAGTCCTGTGCTCGAACGCCTCCGCGGTCGAGGCGCGCGAGGCGCGAGCGCACGCCACGGCTCGACCCGCGGCCGCGCCGGCGCGCGCCTTGAGCTGGAACGAGTTCCGCCGCCTGACGCCGCTCGAGCGCGCCGAAAGGAAGCGCTCGATAGCGGCGGAGGAGCAGGAGGAGTGGCGCCTCGACCCGCCCGAGGGCTGGCGCGCCTTGTCCATCAAGGGATGGTGCGTGCTGGCGCGCGAGGATTCCTCGAGCGTGCGTGGACTGGTGGAGGAGCTGCAGCAGCAGTGGAACTG
>JBKDQQ010000134.1:0-27475 GCA_046341775.1 Planctomycetia bacterium | reverse complement strand
CCCGCGCTCTCAGCCGCGCAGCAAGCTGAGCTCCTCCGAGCTCAGGCCGGGCGGTGGCTGCATGGCGAGGGGCAACCGCTCGTCGAGCGCCGCCTCCGACTCCACTTGCGTGCCACGGGGCAGATCGTCGAGCTGCGTCAGGTGCAGGCGCAGCACGCGATCCAAGGCGCGCTCCAGGTCCTCGGTGCGCTCCAACTCGAACCCGTCGCCATCCGGAAGGGCCAGCACCGGACGGCCGGACTCGCAACGCAGGCGCGCGAGATCATGGTCGCGGAAGCGTCCGCGCACTTCCTCGCCGGCGACTTCCAGCGACAACTCCGGGTCGATGCGCAGCAACGACTCCAAGGCCCGATCGGCGAGCGGGCGCCGCGACTCGTCGACGCGCTGCATCCACTCGAGCAAGGGTTGCGCCTCGTCGTCGGCCTTGGCTCCGGCGGCGAGGTCCACGGGCACGACCCACGAACTGGTGGCTCGTCCCGAGGCGACGCGCACGCGTTCGAACAGGCGCAGCTCGCGCGCGCGCAAGGCGCGGAGCGCGGCGAGGCCCGCGGGTTCGACCCCATCGACGACCAGCGCGGCGATCGGCTCCTTGCCCGGATCGAGGCGCGCGTCGCCCAGGTGGCGCGCGATCAGTTGCTTGCGCTCGCGCACGGAGCTGAGCAGGTCGACGGCCGCCTCGAGCAGTTCATCGCGCCGCGGCAAGGCGTGCACGAGCACGAGCTGTCCAGCGCGGTTGACACCCGCGAGGTCCGCGCGGCGCGTCCCGGCCAGCGATGGCGCTCCATCGAGCTGCAACCCCCGGTCGAGCACCTCGAATCCATCCAGCGACTCGCGCAGGACTTCCTCCAGCGCGCTCCATTCCGCTTCGGTCGTGCGATCGATGGGCATCGAGTGCTTCGTGTCCCGCGTCGGGGGGCGCGCGAGGCGGGACGAAGGCGAAGATCCGCATTCGAGGGGTCGCAAGCAAGCCCCATC
Organism: Planctomycetia bacterium; assembly: GCA_046341775.1. Classification (GTDB taxonomy): domain Bacteria; phylum Planctomycetota; class UBA1135; order UBA1135; genus SXXH01. The sequence continues at coordinate 26,500 of JBKDQQ010000134.1, read as the reverse complement.
CCGGCTCTGCGCAGAAGTCGTCGCCGATCTGCGCACGCGGTCGGAGGCCGCGCGTGCGCCGCGATCGCCTTCAGGAGGCGGGCTTGCGCGGCTTGGCGGGGCCTGCATCGAGCGGCGCGGAACGCGCGCGCAGGGCGCTCGCCAACACATGCTCGGGCAACCCCGCCGCGCCCTTCTTGCGCGTCGCGGAGGCGCGCCGCGCGCCGGCGGGAACGAGCAACGCCGGTCGCGTCGCGTGGGCCAGCGCCAAGGCCAGGGCATCGGTGGCGTCGAGCGGCAGGTCGAGGTCGTCGCGGCCCAGGGCGCGCTGGACCATCGCCGCCCCCTGTTCCTTGCTGGCGTCGCCGCTGCCGGCGACGCGCTTCTTGGCGGCGCGCGGCGCGAGCTCCACCACCTCGGCCTTGGCCGCGGCCGCGCAAGCCAACGCGAGCCCGCGGCCTTCGCCGATGCGCAGCGCCGAGGCGATGTTCTTGGCGGCGAAGGCGCGCTCCACGACCACCACCGCGGGCCGCAAGGTGCGCATCAACTCCTCGAAGCGCGCGTGGATGGCCGCCAGGCGCTCGGCCACGGGCATCTTGGCCGGCAGGCGCACGACCCCGGCGGAGAGGAGCCGCGGACCGTCCGCCCGCAGCGCCACCGCGCCGTACCCGACGACGCGCGTGCCCGGGTCGATGCCGAGCACGACCGGCGTGGTGGTGGTTGCGCGCTCCATCCCTCGCTCGGCACTCTAGGGGTCCACTCCCTCGAACGGAAGACGCTCGTGCCCACCTCGGTCCTGCTGCTCGCCTCGGGTTCCTCCTCGCGCATGCGCGCCGGCGGCGTCGAGGAGCGCAAGGTCTGGCTGCCGCTCGCCGGACGGACCGTGCTCGAACACGCGCTGCTGGCGTTCGAGGCCGTGGCCGAGGTGGTCGAGATCGTCGTGGCCGTGCACCCCGACGATCGTGCGCGCGCGGCGGCGCTGCAAGGGCGCACCGCAAGGCCCGTGCGCGTGGTCGCGGGCGGCGCGGCGCGCATGGACTCGGCGGGCGCCGCGCTGGCGGCCGGGCAGGCGAGTTCGACCCTCGTCGCGATCCACGACGCGGCGCGTCCGCTGGTCCAACCGGCGGTCGTGGCGCGGGTGCTGGCCGCCGCCGCCGAGCATGGCGCAGCCATCGCGGCGCGGCGCGTGCACGACACGATCAAGCGCAGCCTCGATGGCCGCCTCGAACGCGAGACGCTCGATCGCGAGTCGCTGTGGGCCGCCCAGACGCCGCAAGCCTTCGAGCGCGCGCGCTACGCGAGCCTCGTCGCGCGCGCCGCCGCGGAGGGCTGGACCCCCACCGACGACGCCGGCTTGTGGGAGCGCTGGGTCGGTCCCGTGCGCCTCGTCGATGGCGGATCGGGCAACATCAAGCTCACGACGCGCGAGGACCTGCTGCTGGCGGAGGCCATGCTGGCCGCGCGCGCCGCCGGCCAAGGCGCGCAAGAGGAATCAGGCTGATGGGACGCATGCGCGTGGGACTGGGCTTCGACGTGCATCGCCTCGTCGCCGGGCGCGAGTGCGTGCTCGGCGGCGTGCGGCTGCCGCACGACACGGGGCCCTTGGGCCATTCCGACGGGGACGCGGTGCTGCACGCGGTGGCGGACGCCTTGCTCTCCGCCGCGGGATTGGACGACCTCGGCACGCTCTACTCGGACAAGGATCCGCGCTGGCGCGGGGCCGACAGCGCGGCGCTGCTCGCCGACGTGGTGGCGCGCGTGGCGGCCAAGGGCTGGCGCGTGTCGAACGTCGACGTGGTCGTCGCCACGGAAGGACCGCGCATCGCGCCGCACCGCGCCGCCATGCGCGCGCGCATCGGCGACTTGCTGCGCATCGATCCCGACGCGGTGGGCGTCAAGGGCAAGACGCTCGAGGGGCTCGGCTCGTTCGCGCAGGGCGCCGCGGTGGTTGTCCACGCGGTCGCGCTGCTCGAGGCGGACTAGCGACCGCGAAGGCCGTGGTTCATTCGTCCGCCGCGCGCCACTGGCCGCCGATGGCGCGCAGCAGCGCCACCGTCTTCAAGGCCAACTGCGTGCGCGAGCGGGCCAGCTCCTGCTCGACGAAGACGAGCGCCCTGCGCGCCGCCAACACCTCGAAGTAGTCGACCAGCCCGTTCTCGTGCCGATCGCGCGCGAGCACCAGGGCGCGCGACTCGACCTCGGCCTGCGCGACGAGGGCCGCCTCGCGCTCGCGTTCGCGTCGCAACTCGACGATGGCCGCCTCGACCTCGGTCCACGCCGCGACCACGGCGGCGCGCCAGTCCTCGGCGGCGGCCTCGGCGCGCGCCAGTTGGGCGTCGCGCGCGGCCTCCAGGCGATCGCCGGTGAAGAGCGGCGCGAGGAGGGACCCTCCGAGGCTCCAAGTGCGACTGGACGCATCCGCAAGCTTGCCCAGGTCGTCGGACTGCGCGCCCAACGCCGCGGCGATCGAGAGGCGCGGCTTGGTCTCGGCCTCCGCCACGCCGAGCAGCGCCGTCTGCCGCAGCACCTCGCGCCGCGCGCGCCGCAGGTCGGCGCGATTCTCGAGCGCGTCGAGCGGCGCGCCGAGGGCGAGTCCCAGCGGCACGACCCCCGCCGGAGCGTCGTCGACGACCAACGCGGCCACGACTTCCGCTTCGCACGCGGCGAGGCCCGCGAGTCGATGGCGCGCGGCGTCGATGCGCGCGAGGAGCGCCGGGCGCGAGGCCTTGGCGGCCAGCACATCGGCCTCGGCGCGCGCCACGTCGAGCTCCGTCGTCAAGCCGCCGGAGAGCCGCGCGCGCTCGAGCTCCAAGGCGTCGGCGAGCAACGCGAGCCCCTGGTCGAGCGCGCGCAATTCGCCTTGCGCCCCGCGCAGGAGCGCGCGTTCGCGCGCCAGTTCCGCCACCAGCGCATCGGCCGCCATGCGACGCAGCTCGACGGCGAGCTCGACCGCCTCGTCGGCGGCCGCGACCTCCGCGTCCAGGCGCCCCCACGCGTCGATCTCCCAACCGAACTCCACGCCGGCGGAGTGGAACGGGTCGACTCCGCCGAGGAACGCGCCACCGGGCCGGTTCTCGCTCGTCTGCTGCACGGCGGCGCCGGCCGTCAAGTTCGCTTGCAACTGCCGCGCGCCCGCGGCCACGCGCCGCTCCTCGCGCGCGACCTCGACACGCAGCCGCGCGGCGCCCACGCTGGGCGATGAAGCGAAGGCGCGTTCGACCAGCGCGTCGAGCGCCGGGTCCTGGAATTCCTTCCACCACGCGCCGGGCGCGGCGGTGCTCGCGCCGAGCAGCTCTTCGCGCCACGCGAGGCCCGCGCGGGGCTCGATGGACTCGACCGGCGGTGGCGTGGCGCCGCAGCCGACGAAGAACGACGCCGCGAGGATCGCCGCGGGGACGCGCCAACCGGCGCATCCGCTCACTGCCCGCCTCCCGCGTCGACGAAGACGTCCATCTGCATGCCCGGACGCACCGACAACCGCGCAGGATCGAAGGCGTACACCACCTGCAGGACGCGCGTGTCCACGCGTTCGGTGCTCTCGCCGGTCAGGGAACGCTTGGGCAGGACGTAGGGTTCGCTGCGCACGAACTCGAGGTCGACCGCCAGTTCGCGGTTGCCGCGCACGAAGGCGCGCGCCGCGGCGCCGTCCTTGAAGCGCCACGCGTCGCTCTCGTCGATGTCGACGCGCACGTGCAGCCGCGACAAGTCGCCGAGCAGCAGCAACGGCCGCGCGGATGCGCCCGCCGGGGCGTACTCGCCGGGGCGCACCTCGACCTGCAGCACGACGCCGTCGATGGGAGAACGCACGGCCACGAGTTCGAGGTCGGCGCGCGCCGCGGCCACGGAGGCCTCGCTGGAGGCGAGGCGCGCGCGCGCCATGGCGAGCTCCGGCTCCCAGGCCGGCAAGGAGGCCTTGTCCAGGTCGGACCGCGCCTCGGCGAGCCGCGCTTCCGCGATCGCCACGGCGCTGCGGCGACGATCGAGCTCCTGCTGCGCGACGGCGCGCTTGTCGACCACGCTCTCGACCAGCGCCAGTTGCGTGCGCGCCTCGGCGAGTTGCGCCTCGGCCACCGCGACGGCCGCGCGCCACGGCGGAAGGTCCTCCGCTCGCGGCTGCGCGGCCAGCCGCTCCAACTCGGCCCGCGCCACCGCCACTGCGCTCTCGGCCACCTGCAAGGCGGCGCGCTCCTTGCGATCGTCGACGGAGAACAACAGATCGCCCGCCTTGACGCGCGAGCCGACGTCGACGCCGACGCGCGCCACGACTCCGCCGACCTGCGCGCCGATGGCGATGTTGCGGCTGCGCGCCTCCACGATGCCGGCGCCCGCGATGGTCGCGGCGAAAGGCGCTCGCGCAGGCTCGGCGACCGGATTGGCCACCGCGGCTTGCTGCGAACTGTTGGCGGCGGTGTGGATGGCGAAGGCCAGTCCGCACAAGGAGAGGATCGGCAGGAGGTACTTGACCAGCATGGTGACGGCTTTCGTGGGGGCGTGGTCGGGCGAGGTGGCGCCTCAGCGGGACGCCGGGCTCGGCGCGTCCACGCCGACGATGGCGCCGTCGTTCATGCGCGCGATGCGATCGGCGAAGTGGTAGGTCCGGCTGTCGTGCGTGACGATGACGAGGGCGCGGCCGGGCGCGACCGCCACCTCGCGCAGGAGCTCCATCACGCGCCGTCCCGTGTCCTGGTCGAGCGCGCTGGTGGGCTCGTCGCACACGACGAGGCGCGGCGCGTGCACGAGCGCGCGCGCGATGGCGACGCGCTGCTGCTGGCCGCCGGACAGCTGCGACGGCAGGGACCGCGCGCGGTCGGCGAGGCCCACGCGTTCGAGCATGGCCTCGGCGCGCTGCACGGCGAGCTTGCGCTTCTCGCCCAGCACGAGCAGCGGCACGGCCGCGTTCTCGGCGGCGGTGAGCGCAGGCAGCAGGTTGTACTGCTGGAACACGAAGCCGGTCGTGCGCCCGCGGTGCAGCGCCTTCTCGCGACCCTTCATGGCCTTGACGTCGGCGCCATGGACCAGCACCTCTCCGCGGTCCTGGTCGAGGATCCCGGCGATGATCGAGATGAGCGTGGTCTTGCCGCAGCCCGAGGGGCCCACGAGCATCATCAACTCGCCCGAGCGCACCTCGAGGTCGACGCCGCGCAGGGCGTGCACGGACTCGCCGCCCGACCCGTAGGTCTTCCACACGCCGCGGCAACGCACGGCCAGCGGCTCCTCCCCGGTTCCGTCGGGCACTCGCATCGCGTCCTCCATCATGACTTGAACACCAGCGCCGGGTCGACCCTCAAGACGCGCCACAAGGCGACAGCCCCGGCGAGGGCGGCGCAGGCGAGGATGGCGAGGAAGCCGGCGACCGGCACCTGCCACGGCATCTGGAAGGCGAGCCCGGTGCCCTTGGCGAACACCCCGGTCAGGGCGGCGCCGCCGGCGCCGATGCCGTAGCCGACCAGCGAGACGACGCACAACTGGACGAACACCATGCGCGCGAGCAGCGTGTCGGAAGCACCCATCGCCTTGAGCGCGGCGTAGTGCCGCAGGTTGTCGAGCACGAACATGTAGAAGGTCTGGCCCGCGGCCAGCACGCCCACGACGAACCCGAGCAGGATGGTGAAGCCGAAGTTGACGAGGATGCCGGTCTTGTCGAGCACGTAGTCCATCGTGGCTTGCTCGAATTCGCCCGGGGTGCGCGCTTCGAGCCCGGTGCGACGCTCGATCCGCAGCGCGACCTGCGCGGGGTCCTCGCCGGGACGGCACCGCGCCAGCACGTAGCCGGTCATGCGCCTGTCGGGCGGCGCCACCTGCAAGGCGCGCGTGTAGGTCGTGTACACCAGCGGATCCCAGAAGAACTCGGGCGACGAACGGAAGGTGCCGACGACCTCCAATCCATGGTCGCGCACGCCGACCGTGTCGCCCACGCGCAAGGCGCGCGGCCCCTCGCCGTCGATGCCCTTCTTCAGGTACAGGCCGTCGCCCGCCTGGTCCGCGTGCACGATCACCGCGCGATCGCGGCGCAGGTCCGCGAGGCGCCCCTCGACCATCTCGGGTGGCCCGCCCACGAGCGACGCGTCGTCCAGCCCGATCAGGCGCGTGGTCACGCGCGTGCCGTCGGGCAGGCGCAGGTTCAACCAACCCTTGTACATGGGCACGGCCCACTCGACGCCGTCCACGCCGCGCACCTGGTACAGCGCGCGCTCGAGCATCGGCTTGTTGTCCTCGGTGAAGACGAGCTGCGGATCCATGATCCACAGGTCGGCGGCGCCCGTGTCGCGGATCCACGAACCGGTGCGCAGCGTGTAGCCGGCGAAGATCGAGGACTGCTGGGTCACGAGCAGCGCCGCGAAGGCCAACCCCGCGACGAGCGCGAAGTACTTCAGCCGATCGCCCAGCAGCATCTTGAGGGCGATGCCGATCACGCGCGCCTCGCCTTGGTCCGCGCGCGACGCGGCTCGCGCGCGCTCCAACCGGCCAGCGCGGCATCGACCAGTTCGCGCGCGACGGCGCGCGAAGGACGCCACGGCACGTCGGGCGACGCCCCGAGGATCGCGTGCAGCGCGACCACGCCGTGCGCGGCGCCCCACAAGGCCTGGGCCAAGGCGTCCGGGCCGCCCGGACGGCGCGGCAAGGCGCGGCGCTCGAGCGCCGCCCGCACGGACTCGCGCAAGATCGCGTAGCACGCGAGCGCCGGATCGTCCTTGGTCCGGCCCGCCGAGATGCGCCGCAGCTCCTCGGGCGGGAACGGCGTCAGGAACATGAGCTGGAACTGGGCGGGACGGCGCAGCGCGTGTTCGATGTAGGCGCGCGCCATGCCGCGCAGGCGCGCCAGCGGCTCGTCCGCGCGAGCGGCGCGCCGCATCGCAAGGAGCAGGTCCGCCGCGTCCTCGGCGCACAGTTGGCGCAGCAGGTCCGCCTTGTCGGCGAAGTGCGAATACAGGACCGGCGCGCTGCACCCGACCTCGTCCGCCAATCTGCGCATGGTCGCGCCCTCGACGCCATGGCGCGCGAAGAGCGTGCGCGCCGCGGCCAGGATGCGTGCGCGGCGCGCCGCCAGCCGCCGCTGGCGAATGGCATGGGTCGAGGGCATGGCCGTGGTTCGGGGGCTAACAGTGTTAGGAATGCTAACGCTGTTAGCAAGCAGCGTAGGCCTTGTAAGCAGCGCGGGAGGCGCGCGGCCGCCGATCCGCTCACTTGAAGACGATGGCGGGCTCGAGCTTCAGCACCTTGCGCAACGACAGCACCGCGGCCAGCGCGGAGATCGTCGCGACCGCCACGGCGGAGATCGCGAGGATCTGCCATTGCAGGCGGAACGCCAGCTCCGAATTGCGAGAGACGATGCCGAAGGTGGAGGCGACGCCGACTCCCAGCCCGTAGCCGACGACGCCGACGAGCAGCGCCTGCAGGAGCACCATCGACAAGAGCGTCCAAGCGGTGGCGCCCATCGCCTTGAGCGCCGCGAACTGGCGCAGGTTGTCGACGGTGAAGTTGTAGAAGGTCTGCCCGGCGATGGCGGTGCCCACGAGGAACCCGAGCAGCACCGCGGTGCCGAAGTTGATCGGAATGCCGGTGTACTTGAGGTAGTAGTACACGGAACGCCACTTGAACTCGTTCGCCGGCAGCGCGACCAGCCCGGTCTGCCGCTCGATGCGCGCGCACAGCTCCTCGATCGCCTCGCCGGCCTTGGCGCCCGCCACGATGAACGAGAGGAGCTTGCGCTCGCGCGGCGCGAAGGACACGGCGCGCGAGTAGGTCGTGTAGACGACGGGCTGGGACTGGAAGGTGCGCCCCACGCGGCAGATGCCGACGACGACCGCGCGGTGGTCGTTGAGCTCGAGCACGTCGCCGACCTTGAGCGGGATGGGCGGACCGCCCCCGGGATCGGGCTTGGCAAGCCGGCCGCGCGCCCCGTTCTCGTCGACGATCACCCCCTCGGCGCGCCGCAGGTCCTCGAGGCGCCCCTCGACCATCGTCGGCGGCCCTCCGACCAGCGTGGCGTCGTCGAGCCCGAACAGGTTCACCGTCTGGAACCGCCCGTCGGCGAGCCGCGCCTTGAGCAGGCCCTTGTAGAAGGGCATGGCCCAGTCGACGCCCTCCACGCCGCGCACCGCGTAGAGCTTGGTGTCCTGCATCGGCTTGACGTCGTCGATGTACTGCACCTTGCGGTCCATGACCCAGATCTGCGGGTAGCCCGCGTCCGTCACGGTGCTGAAGGTGCGGAACATGATGCCCGTGAAGACGGACATCTGCTGCGTGATCAGGAGGGAGGCGAAGGCGACGCCGAGGATGATGCCTAGGTAGCGACCGCGGTCGCCGACGAGCATCTTCAGGGCCACGAACCACATCGGCGCAGAGGATAGTGGATGCTGGCCCCGGTCATTGTGCGAATCCCGCGCCGCGCCCACCGAAGAATTCCGGCCGGGTTGCTGCCTGCAGGCCCCAAGCGAGCGTCCATTGGAATGGTCCACGCGCTGCCAGGGCTGTCCGACCCGAGGCCTGGCCCCCGACACCTCCCTCGCATGCCCCGCCAGCGGGGATCTTCATCCACAGCGAAGGGCGGGAGGCACCCGCGGACCGGGTTGCCCGCCAGCAAGGAGCCTACGTCGTTTCCATGGGTCGATCGTGCGCGCGTGGAAGGTCGCTGGCCTGCGCTCACGCTCGGCGATGGGTGCCGACTCGCTCCAAAGGGCGCCAGGGCCGCTGGGCGACGCACGCGCGTCGCCACGGGGAGCACACGGCGCCACGGACAAGGTGGATCCCAAGACGCACGGCGGGTGCCAAGCGTGGCAGGGAAGCCTGCGTTTCCGACCCTAGTTGCGTTGCGCGCTGGTCGGATTGCGCACAATCACCGGGGCCAGCATCGGAAGCTGGCCTGCTCCCCCGTGCCCCACCGCCACTGGTCCATCCGCCTGCTCGCGCTCCCCGCGCTGGCCATGGTCGCCGCCATCCTCCTCCTTCACGAGTCCCCTGCGGACCGGACCTTCCTCTCGTGGCTTTGGGACGCCAAGACCCGGCTCTTCCCGGCGAAGCAGCATTGGTTCTTCAGGATCGTGGTGCACGAGGGGATGAAGATCGCCGTGATCGCGCTCGGGGTGGTGGCCTTGGGGTTGCTGGTCGGGGGGTGGCGGTGGAGGGCGTTGCGGGCTTGGCGCAGGCCGCTGCTGCTGGTGGTCGTGTGCGTGGCCCTGGTGCCGGCGTTGGTCGGGTGGCTGAAGTCGGTTTCGCCGCGGCATTGTCCGTGGGATCTGGAGCTCTACGGGGGTTCCGAACCGTGGGCCAGCCTGTGGGACCCGTTGCCCGCGGGCTCGTCGCCGGGCAAGTGCTTCCCGAGCGGACACGCATCCGGCGGCTTCTCGTTGCTGTCCTGCTGGTTGGCGCTGCGTCCCTCGCATCCGGCGCTTGCCCGCGCGGTGCTCGGGATCGCGCTGGCCTACGGCGGCGCCATGGGGCTCGCGCGTTGCGCCATGGGCGCGCACTTCCCCTCGCACGTCGTCGGATCGCTGCTCGTGGCGTGGACGGTGTGCGTGCTCGCCGCGCGCGTCGTGCTGCCCGAGGCGCTCGGGGTTCACCCGGCCAGGGCGTGCAACCGGGCGTAGCTGCCGTTCTTCGCCAGCAACTCGTCGTGCGTGCCGACCTCGACGACGCGGCCGGCGTCGAGCACGACGATGCGGCTGGCGCGGCGGATCGTCGACAGGCGGTGCGCGACCACCAGCACGGTCTTGCCCTGCATCAGGCGCTCGAGCGACTCCTGCACGACGCGTTCGCTCTCGTTGTCGAGCGCGCTGGTCGCCTCGTCGAGCAGGAGCAGCGGCGCCTCCTTGAGGAAGGCGCGCGCGATGGTGATGCGTTGGCGTTGTCCTCCGGACAGGCGCGAACCCGCGTCGGCGACGTTCGTGGCGTAGCCCTCCGGCAGCGCGGCGACGAAGTCGTGGATGCCGGCCAGGCGCGCGGCGCGCTCGACCTCCGCGCGCGTCGCCTCGGGCTTGCCGTAGCGGATGTTCTCCTCGATCGTGCTGTGGAAGAGGAACGGCTGCTGCGAGACGAGCGCGTACTGCCTGGTCCACGCGGCCAGCTTCAGTTCGCGCAGGTCGCGGCCGTCGACCTTGATCGCGCCCGCGGTGGGATCGACGAAGCGCGCCACCAGGTCGATCAACGTGCTCTTGCCCGATCCGGAGCCGCCGACGAAGGCGATCGTCTCGCCCGGCCGGATGCGCAAGTCGATGCCGCGCAGCTCGAAGCCGTCCTCGGCGCCGTAGCGGAAGCCGACGCCCTCGAAGGCGATGCCCGAGCCCAGGCCTTCGATCGTCGCCGCATCGGGCCGGTCGACGACCTCGGGCTGGTGCGCGAAGAGCTCCTCGATGCGATCGGCCGCGCCCGCGGCTTCCTGCGTGCTGTTCAGGGCCCTCACCAGGTCCTTGGTGGCCTGGTACACGGCCGCGATCGACAGGAAGAAGGTCGTGACCCCCTTGGGATCGGAGAACTGGCCCACTTCGAAGGTCAGCCAGCCCACGACCACGATCATCAGGCCGATGCCCGCGTGGCTGGCGAACAGGGTCCAGGCCTGCGCGACTCCTTGGGCGCGCACGAGCCGCATCGACTGCCGCGCGTACTCTTCGCTGGCGCCGCGGTAGCGCTCGCGCTCGCGACGCTCCGCGCCGTACGCCTTGACCGTGCGCACGCCGGAGAAGATCTGCGTCAACAGTTGCACGCTCTCCCCGAGCTGCCCGAGGGAACGCTTGCTGCTCCGGCGGATGCGGCGCGTCTGCCTCCACAGCGGCACGGCGAGGATCGGCATGGCGGCGACCACCACCAGCGTGGGCCAGGGCGCGACCACCGCGGCCACCATGAGCGAGGCGACGATCATGAGCGGCTGCTGGACCAGCTCGCGCACGGCGGTGTTGAGGATCGCCAGCGTCGTGCTCGTGTCCGAGGACAAGCGCGACAGGAGGTCGCCGAAGTGCCGCTGGCCGTGGTACGAGACCGACAAGCCCAGCAGGTGCCCGACGATGCGCTCGCGCAGATCGACCACCAGGCGCAGCGCCAGCCAGCGCGACAGCACCAGGAAGGCGTACTGGGCCAGGGCGGCCAGCACCCCCACGCCGGTCGCGATCAGCGCCACGCGCCACAAGGAAGCCATGGGCGTGCCGCCACCGACGATCCAACCATGGAGCGTGGCCACGGCGTCGCTCCACCAGGCCTGTTGGGCCGCGGCGCCCTGCTGGGCGTAGCCCGGGAACAAGATGTCGATGGCCGGGTAGACGAGCAGCACCACCGAGCGTTGGCCCAGGGCGGAGATCCAGCCCAGGGCCACGAGCAGGGCGAAGGAGCCCCAGTGCGCCTTGATGTGCGGCGCCAGCACGCGCCAAAGAGTGCCCAGACCCATCGTCGCTCGGCATTCTGGCCTGAGCGCGGCCCGCGGGCCAAGCATGCGCCGCGCAAATGGGCGCGGGCCGCGCGCCCCTGGAGGAGTCGTGCGGCCCGCGCGGTGGTTCGGCGCGCCTCCCGGCCTCCGTGGAAGCCGCGGGACGCCGGCGCTCGCGGCTCCTCGACGGGAGCCGCCGCGGGCATCAGAGCCCTTCGATCTTGGCGTTCTTCGTCGACTGCACGCCGAAGGCGTTGAAGGCCACGCGCGTCCAATCATCCGTGAGGAGCTCGACGTGCTTGGGCTCGGCCAGGTTCAGGGGACGCGAAGGCGGCGTGCGGCGCTTGACGCGCGTGATGTACCAGCCCTGCGGACCCTTGAACGGACCGGCGATGGTGCCTTCCGCCTGGTCGAAGAACACGAAGTCGGTCAGCGAGAACCCGGTGACCCACTCGCGGTAGCGCGTCTCGCCGACGAATCCCACGAGGTCGTTCCTGTAGCGCAGGCCGAAGCGTCCCTTGTTCTTCATGGACACGTCCGAGCCGCGCTTGCCCTGGCCTTCCGGCGAGGGCGGGTCCCAGTACTCGCTGACCTCGGCGATCAGCTCGTCCCAGTACACGGCCGGATCCTTCTCCTTGGACGGATCGGCGGCGTGGCGGCGCTGCTGGTCCTCGAGCTGCTGCTTGAGCTCCTTCGCGCGCTTCTCGGCCCAGTTCCAGCCGTCGTCCTTCCACTTGAAGTTCGGGATGTCGAAGGCGCTGACCAGCATCACGTCGACGTCGACCTGGCCGAGGCCCATGACCTTGTTGGCGCGGTCGAGGTGTTCGCGCAGCACCTTGGCGATGTCGCCGTTCTCCTGGCGCGCGAGCTCCGACTTCTTGAAGCGCTTGAACGACTCGAGCAGGCACCAGTACTCCTGGAAGCTCTCGGCCGAAGGGAACAGGTACTCCTGCGTGGCGAGGATGTCGATGGTGAAGTAGGTCCCCTCCATCGTCTTCTTCAGGTCGCGGACGGCCTGCTGCTCCTCGTCGCGCGTCAGGAGGATGCCCTCGCCCGCGGCGCGCAGGGCGTCGCGCGTCGCGATCGTCGTGGCGAACCACTCCTTGGCCTCGCGGATCTCGGTCTCCGACAGGGTCGGCGCGACCTTGGTCCACATGTCGGCGGTCTTGACGACCAGCTCGGGATTGCCGTCGCCGTCCTTGTCGCCCGTCAGGATCAGGTCCTGCGGCAAGCCGTCGAAGGCCGTCTTGTAGCCCACCGTCGCGAAGCAGGCGTCGCGCACGATCTGCCGCATCATCTGCGTGTAGATCGGGTCCTCCTTCGAGAGCGGCTCGCCCGTCTTCTCGGCGTACTCGCGGCGCATCCGGTAGCTGTCGTGCGCGTCCGCGATCATGGCGTCGCCGCTGTCGGCGCGCACCGCCTCGACGGTCGTCTCGGGCCAGTTGGCCGGATCGTCCGGGAAGAACACGCGGTCGAAGAGCAGCGTCTGGCGCAGGTTCTCGCGGTACCAATCGAGCGTGCGGAAGGCGCGCGCCACCTCGGCCTCGGCGTTGAGCGTCGGGTAGCTCTTGACGAAGTCGTCGATCGTCTTCTGGTACTCGTTGGCGAACTCCTCCTCGGGGAGCGCCACCTGCTCGCGCACGAGCGACAGCTCGCGGTCGTACGACTTGCGGTACGCGGCCACGACCTCCTCGGTCTGGTAGAGCACGGCCTTCTGCGCCTCGCGCTCGTCGCGCAGCGCGGCGGCCCGCTCCTCGGCGCCGGCGAAGGGCTTGTCCTTCTCGCGCGCGGCGACCGCGGCCTCGGCGGCGGCGTCGAGGCGGGCGGCGTTCTGGGAGTCGATCTCCTTGAGGGCCGCGCCTTGCGCGCGACGGGCGAGTTCGTCTTCGATGATCAGCGCCACGCGCTGCATCTCGACCTGCAAGCGACCGGCGCCGTAGATCAGGAAGCGCTGGATCTCGACGTCCGGCACGCGCACGCCGTTGACGACCAGCGGGGCTCCGAAGATCGAACCGGCGTCGGCGGCCGAGGGCGCGGGGCCGACGCCCTGCGCGGCGACGGTTGCGGAAGTGGTCGCGCCGAGGACCAGCGCCAAGGCGGCGAAGAAGGATCGAGTCTGCATGGTGTCGTTTGGTGTGCATCCGCCGCGAGTGCCGCCGCTCGCGGCCGGTGGGCCAGGCAGCGGAGCGGGCGCGCCGGATGCGGGTGTGCTCGGGAGGGGGCTCTTTCGGCAGGCGATGCTGCGCCTGCCCGCCCCCCCGCCGCGGCGGTTTGGGGCGCACAGGATACGCACTCCCCCGCGGCCCGTGAGCAGCTGTTTGCGCCGCCGTCCCGGCCGCGGGGTGGCCGATGTAGATCGGCAGCGCAGGCTCGCCGGCATAGGGATTTCGCTACAAGCTCCCGTCTGGAAGGAAATTCCCGTTAGCGATTTTGTAAAATCCCCACGCTCGATCGGATCGATCCCACGCGCCCCTCGACCTGAGACGGCTTCGGGGTTACATCCTGCTCAACGGACGCGACAGCCCCCCGGTTGCGCCGCACCCGAATCGTGGAGGTACCCGCATGGCTCGCTTGATGCTCTACGCCCCGCGCACGATGTCCCTCGTCTGCGAGCTGCACCACGCAGCCCTGCCCCACGATCCCGACGCGTACGAGCGCCTGCACCAGAGCCTGCGCCAAGGGGCCCAGACTCCCTACGCGCACCTGCAACTGACGCCGCAAGGCGCGATCTTCGCCAACCCGCCCGAGAACGGCGGCGCGAGCCTCGCCACCTGCCTCCCGGATCGCATCGTCTTCCGCGAGGAACTGTCGAGCCTGACCCACGACGACTTCGCTGCGCGCGTGCGCGCCGTCGCCCGCCAGTTCTGCGCCCTGCGCGAACTCGGCGAGTACACGCAGCAGACGGTCACCGTCCGCACGCTGGTCAACCCGCAAGCCTTCGACGACTCGCGCGCCTACCTCAAGCACGCGGTGTTCGGCTTCGACGACGAGATCGAGGCGGGCTTCGGCCGGCCTGCGGGCTTGTTCGGGTTGCGCCTCGTCTTCCCGCCGACCGAGGACAGCGCGGCCACGCACGCCCTGCGCATCGAATCGTGCGCCGCCGACCCGCGCTCGATCTACCTCGAGGACCACGCCACCTTCTCGGGCGCGCGCAACGACGGCCTGCTCGACGCGGTCGAGGGCAACATCCTCGAGACCTACCGCTTCGTGACGGAATCGACGATGCGCTTCCTCGCCACCTTCGACGTCGTCGTGCCGCCGCCCGAGCGCGACGAGGCGGGCGAAGACCAGGACGAAGGCGCGCCCTGACCATCGAAGGCTCTACCTGATCATCGAAGGCGGGCCAGGACCATCGAAGGCGGGAGGGCGCGGAAGCTCGGCGCCGGAGCGCGCTTCGAGCGCCTGCGGGCCCGGCAGCGCCTCTTGTTCGCAAGCCGCAAAGGCCGCGAGCGCGGCTCGCGGGCGCTTGGTCCGCGAGCCGTCGCGCCGGAATCCGCCCGGCCGCGTGACCTGCGCGCGCGAGCCTTGTACATCCGCCATCTCCCCCCCCCGGCGCCTCCCACCTCGACCATGACCTGCTCGCATCCCGCGCACGCATCCGCAGCGCACGACGCCCCGCGCGCGGGCGCGGGCGGGCGCCGCGCGGCGACGCGATGGTTCGCGTCGGCGTGGCGACTGTGCGCGGGACTGCTGCCCCTCGTCGCGGCGTGCACGAGGGCGCCGGACGCCCAGCCTGCGCCCCCCGCTCCGCCGGGGGCGGTGATGCTGCTCGACGACGAGGCCCTCGACGCCGCCACCATCGACGCGGCGGCGGGCGTGTGGGCGCGGCTGGAGCCCGTGGCGAGCCTGCCGCACCTGCGTCAACTGGCCTTGACGAACACGCTCTTCCCGCTGCTGGGTGCGCGCCTCGTCGATCGCGCCGGACGCGCCGAGGCGCTCGCCGCCGTGCAGGAGGCGCGCGCCGCGCTCCTCGCCGGCGAGGAGGCGCCCCGTCTCGAGGCCTTGCGGGTCGAGGAGCGCGAACTCGCGGGCGACTGGCAGAAGTTGACGCCGACCTTGTGGAACTGGGCGCTCGACGCCGAGGTCGGCGCGCTGTCGCCGGTCCTCGAACAACCCGGCGTGTGGTGCTTCGCGCGCCTCGTCTCGCGCGGCGACGCCGCCAACCCGCGCGACTTCGCCTGCGCGCTGCGCGTGTATCATCGCGGCTGGCTGCCGCCGGACTCCGCCCAACGCGGCATCGAGGAGCGCTTCGCGCGCTCGACGCTGCGCTTCGTCGACGAGGCCTGGCGCGACGTGGTACCCCTCCATTGGCAGAAGAAGCTCAACGCCCGATGAAGCGACTCGTCATCGTCCTCGCCCGCGCCGGCGCGCTGGCTTGCCTGGCCGCCCACTCATTCGCCGCGCAGGATGGCCCGCCGTCCGCCAAGCCCGCGGTGGAGGCACCCGCCGCGTCGAAGCTCGCCGCGTGGCCCAAGCCGACGGACAAGGAGGCGCTGCTCGTGGAGATCGAGAAGCTGTGCAAGGCCTCGACCGAGGACATGGAACGCACCGCGCGCGAGGCGCTGGCGGCGGCGGGCGCCGCAGGCGTGCCGTTCCTGCTCGACCGCTACGGCAAGGAGAAGGTCGAGGGGGCGCGCGACCGCCTGCTCGACGTGCTGACGAGCGCCACGGACGCCTCCATGACGCGCCTGCTCGCGGCGCGCTTCGAGGACAAGAACCCGCCCGTGCGCGCCTTCGCCCTGCGGCGCGCGGCCGCCTTCCCCGACGCCGAGTTGAAGTCCGCCGCCGAGAAGGCCTGGGCGAGGCTCCAGAAGCAAGGCGACAAGGCCGATGCCGAGGAGCGCTACGCGGCGGCGTTGTGCTGCGCCTCGGCCGGCTCGACCGCCGGGATGGAGGCGCTCTTCGAAGCCGCCGGCGCCAAGTGGGACAAGCGCAAGCGCGAGCTGCGCGCGGCGCTCGAAGGCGCTCGCGCCAAGGAAGCCAGCGCGTGGGCCCTGGCGCGCATCAAGCCCGACGACCGCAAGGCGACGGTCGCCGCGCTGCGCCTGCTCGCGGGATGCGGCGTCAAGGACGATGCGGGCGCCATCAAGGGCCTGCTCGACAACGAGGACAACTCGATCCGCGTGGCGACGATCAACGCGCTGCGCGGCATGGTCGACGGCGAAGGCCCGCTCGAGGACATCTCGGCCTTCGAGGCCATCGAGACGGCGCGCAAGTGGAAGGGGCGCGTGTGATGCGGCTCGTGCGCATCCTCGCGGCCTGCTGCGTCGCGCTGCTCGTCTGCGCGCCCGCGACGCAGGCGCAGAAGAAGAAGCGCACCGATCCGGCCAACTGCACGTGGTGCAAGAACGACCCGCAGCTGCTGGCGGCGGCGGGCCTCGTCTCGCACGGCCCGTTCCCCTTCGGCAAGAAGGGCTCGGACAGCGCCAAGGTCGACGAGCTGCTCTCCACGGTCGACATCCTCTGGATCGAAAGCGCCAACTACCGCGTGGGCTTCGCCGCGGGCCCGATGAAGGTGCGCCGCGAGGAGAAGAAGAAGGTCATGGAGGAACTCGCGCGCCTCAAGCAGGCGCTGCCCGCCGTCGCCGTCGAGGAGGCGGCGCTCGACGAGTGGCAGCGTCTGCACCTGTACGCGCAACGACTCGAGGACCTCCACAAGCGCTTCGGCGAGTTGTCCGGCACCACCGGAATGGTCTTCGCGCCCGGCCGTTCCGGCAGCGCGGGCGGCTACATGGGCGAAGGGCCCTACATGGGCATGAAGGAGAAGTACGAGATCCTCGTGCTGCCCAACGAAGTCGCGCAGAAGGACTTCCTCGTCGAGCACGCCGGCCTGCAGGTGACGCGCACGCAGCGCTGGCACTACACGGACCGCGGCGCCATCGCGGCCATCCTGCACATCCGCCAGGCGAAGCTGCGCGAGGACTCGGCGCTGCACGCGCACCTCGGCGCGCAGATGGCGCACAACTTCTTCGACGGGTTGAAGTCGTACAACTACGACACGCCGATCTGGATCCACTCGGGGTTGGCGCACTACATGGAGCGCGAGATCGACCCGCTGCACAACAGCTTCGACGCGGACGAGGGCTCGACCTTCGAGACGACCTCGAAGACCAACTGGAAGGCGGAGGTCTACAAGATGGTGGCCGCCAACCAGGCGCCGCGCATGGCGGAACTCGTGTCGCTGAAGAACTACGGCGAGCTCAAGCTGCCGGCGCACTTCGCGACCTGGTCGATGGTCGACTACCTCGCCACCGAGAAGCCCGAGGCGCTGGCCAAGTTCATCCAGGGCTTGAAGTCGAACTTCGACGAGCGCGGGCTGCCCACCGGCGCGAACCTGCCCGACTGGCACCGCAAGCAGTTCCTCGAGTGCCTGGGGATGAACTACAACCAGTTCGACGAGGCGTGGCGGCAATACGTCTCGACCCGCTATCGCCACAACCCGAAGAAGGACGATCCGGCCCAACCGCTCGGCCCCACGGGACCTGGCGGTCTGCCATTGCGTCCGGGCGGCTGAGCGAATCGAGCGCGTAAAGCTTTAATCCACATTGCTTTACGCCTTCACACCCGGGCCGATCGCCGGCTCGTCGCGTGCGGGAAAGCGGCAATCCAAACGCGGATTTACCCACGATTCGCGTGCAGCGGGTATCGTCCGCATGGCCTCGAGCCCGATCCCCACACCCGAAAGGGTCAGGGCGCGGGCGCGGCCTGCCGATAGGGGGACACTCGCCCAGCCCCCAGTTCCCCTAGCGCAAAACCGCCGACTGCGACGATACTTGCCAGACCTACCGTGCGCGTCAGGGTTGACCACCCGGACGCGGCTCGTGGGCGCCGCAAGGTACGCCAGCACCGCACCGGGATGATCCAACGCCGCAAACGCATCGTGCTGTTCCTGCCTCACCGCGCCGATCCGGCGCAGGGTGTGCGGGTCAGCGCGGACTTGACGCCGCTGGAACTGCTGCAGATCGCGGCCATCCCCGACCAGGAGGGCTACGAGTGCGTGCTGATCGACGCCATGGTCGAGCCCGACTACATGGCCAAGGTCATGGAGGCCTGCGACGGCGCGCTGTGCTTCGCGTCGTCGTGCATCCTCGGCTTCCAGGTGGCGCACGGCGCGCGCGTCGCGAAGGCCGTGCGCGAGAAGTTCCCGCGGCTGCCCATCATCTGGGGCGGCTGGTTCCCGAGCGTGGTGCCCGAGCGCTACTTCCTCGAAGGCATCGCGGACGCGGTGGGCATGGGCCAGGGCGAGCTGACCTTCGCGGAGGTCGTGCGCGCGCTCGACGCGGGCGAGGACCTCGCCAAGGTGCCGGGCCTCGCGGTGTGGCGCGATGGACGCATGGTCTACACCGACCATCGCGCGGTCGTGGGCTTCGACAAGATCCCCGACGTGCCGTGGCACCTGCTCGACTTCGAGAAGTACGTCGCGCTGCAGAACGACAAGGGTTCCGGCTGGAAGCTGCGCCACAAGTACGCCGACCCGTGGGACATGCAGCCCGGCACCCCGCTGCGGGGCTTCAGCTACTACTCGAGCTACGGCTGCCCCGAACCCTGCACCTTCTGCTGCTCGCCGCTCGTCACCGGGCGGCGCTGGAAGGCGATCCCCGGACCGACGCTGGCCGACCGCGTGCTCGCGGTGCACGACCGCTTCAAGTTCAACATCCTGCGCTTCCAGGACGCCAACTTCGGCGTGCACGAGAAGCGCAGCAACGAGTTCTGCTCGGCGCTGGTCGCCGCGGGATCGCCGTTCTGGTGGAACGGCACCTACGAGATCGAGACCATCGCGCGCTACAAGGATCCTTCGCTCGACCTGCTGAAGGAATCGCGCTTCCACATGGCCGCCCTGGGCGCGGAGGCGGGCTCGAAGGAGCAGCAGGAGCGCATCAAGAAGAAGATCGACATCGAGAACGACCTCGAGAGCTCGCTGCGCCGCCTCAACCAGCGCGGCATCCAGACCGGCGTCTCGTGGATCATCGGATACCCGAACGAGCCGGTCGAGTCGATGCAGGCGACGCTGCGCGTGGCCGCCGAGATCAAGTACAAGTTCCCCAAGTCGCCCTCGGACATCTTCCCGTTCCGGCCGATCCCGGGCACCGAGGACTTCGACGCCGCCGTCAAGAACGGCTACCAGCCGCCGCGCACCCTCGAGGAGTGGGGCGCGGTGCTCGAGTACAAGTACGCGTACGACGACATCGGGCTGCCGCTGGACGTGGTGCGTTCGTGGAAGCGCTACGGCGTGGCGTCGACCTTCTACGACGAACTCGCCAAGGAGGGCGCCGGCGCCGTGCGGCGCCTGATGCGCTCCATGTCCGGCTGGCGCCTGCGCAACCAGAACTACTCGTTCCCCATCGAGCAGAAGCTCTTCCACATGTACGTGCGCGTCTCCGGCAAGAAGACGCAGGGCGACATGATCAAGAAGGACACCACCTCGGGCGTGACGCCCAACGCACCCGCAGCGTGACGCCGTGATCCAGAAGAAGAAGAAGATCGTCCTGTTCCTCCCGCACCGCGCCGACCCGACGCGGGGCGAGATGTTCAGCGCCGACCTGCTGCCGCTCGAGCTGCTGCAGATCGCCTCCGGACCGGTCGCCGACGGCTTCGAAGTCGTCATGGTCGACGCGATGATCGAGCCCGACTACATCGCCAAGGTGCTCGAGGCCTGCGACGGCGCGCTGTGCTTCGCGTCGTCGTGCATCCTCGGCTACCAGGTCTACGACGGATATGTCGTGGCGCAGGCGGTGCGCGAGAAGTTCCCCAAGCTCCCGATCATCTGGGGCGGCTGGTTCCCGAGCGTGACGCCGCAGATGTACCTCGACGCGGGCATCGCGGACGCGGTGGGCATCGGGCAGGGCGAACTGACGTTCCGCGAGGTCGTGCGCGCGCTCGACGCGGGAGCGGACCTGGCCACGGTGCCCGGACTCGCGATCAAGCGCGACGGGCGCATGGTGTACACCGAGCATCGCGCGGTCGTCGGCTTCGACAAGTTCGAACCCGTGCCGTGGCACCTGCTCGAGTACGAACGCTACGCGGAGCTGCAGGTCAAGCCGACGCGCATGAAGGTGCGCCACCGCTTCCCGCTGCCGGGGCATTGGACGCCCGAGAATCCGCCGCGCGGCTTCAGCTACTTCTCGAGCTTCGGCTGCCCCGAGCCGTGCACGTTCTGCTGCTCTCCGCTCGTCACCGGACGGCGCTGGAAGGCGATCCCGGGACGCCAGCTGGCGGAGGAGATCGCCGAGCTGCAGCAGCGCTTCAAGTTCGACGTGCTGCGCTTCCAGGACGCGAACTTCGGCGTGCACGAGAAGCGCACCAAGGAGTTCTGCGAAGGGCTGGTCGACTTGAAGGTGCCGATCCACTGGAACGGCACGATCGAGATCGAGACGATCATGCGGTACAAGGAGGAGACGCTCGACCTGCTCGAGTCCTCCAAGTGCCACCTGCTCTGGCTCGGCGCCGAAACCGGCACGAAGGAGATGCAGGAACGCATCAAGAAGCACATCTCGATCGAGAACATCCCGCTCGCGATCGGCAAGCTCGCCACGCGCAACATCGTGCCCGGCACCTTCTGGATCATCGGGTACCCGGGCGAGACGCGCGAGTCGATGCTCGCCACCCTGCGCCAGGCGGCGATGGTCAAGCACCGCTACCCGATCGCCGGCAGCGAGGTCTACCCGTTCCGCCCGATCCCCGGCACCGAGGACTTCGACGCCGCCGTGAAGCTCGGCTACAACCCGCCGAAGGACTTCCACGAGTGGGGCAAGTGCTTCGAGTACAAGTACAACTCGCACAACACCCCGCTGCCCGACGACGTGCGCGAGCACTGGCGCCTGTACAACAACACCGCCGCCATCTACGACAAGCACGTGCAGGAAGGCCCCGAGTGGATGCGCGACACGCTGTCGAGGATCGCCGGTTGGCGCCTCAAGAGCGGCCGCTACGGGTTCCCGCTCGAGCAGAAGCTGTTCGACGTGTATGTCAAGGTGACTGGACAGACCCAGCCCGGCGCCAAGGACTACCAGCCGGCCGTCGACGCCTGAGGCGCGCGTCGCGCGTTCCATGGCCGCCACAGCCACCTTCACGCTCGTCCCGTTGGCGCGCCTGGGCGAGGCCTGCGAGGCCGCCGAGTCCGGCGCCTTCCCGACCTGGCGCAAGGAACGCGCCAAGACCGCGGCGCAGTACGCCAAGGACGGCTGGCTCGTGCCGTGCGCGCTCGGCTACCTCGACGAGGTCGTCGAGGCCAACCTCAGCTCCTCCGCCCACGACGAGGCCGCGGCGCGCATCGCCGAGGCGCTCGACTGCCAGTGCTTCGTGCTCGAGGCGGCGCACCGCGCGGCGCACTACGACGACCTCGACCTCGCCAACTTCGACCGCGAGGACCTGCAGGCGCACTACGAGGAGCTGAACGGCGAGTCCACGCCCGGGATCGGCGCGCACGTGCTCGATGCCATCCGCGCCTTGCGCGAGGCGCTCTCGAAGGTCGACGACACGCAGGTCGTCGTGGTCACGATCGGCTGAACGCGCCGTGGCGCGCCGCATCCTCGCCTTCGTCGCCGGGGCGGCGCTCTTGTGGCTCGCCATCGAAGCGGCGCTCCCGTGGTTCTTGTCGCCGACGGCGCGCCTGCGGCTGCAACTGGCCGAGGCGTGCGAAGCCCACGCGGAGCGTCGCGCGGATCCCATCCTCGCGCTGGTCGCCCCACTCTGGCGCGATGCACCCACAGGCGCGACGCGACCGGAACTGGCGCGCGCCCTGTGGTGGAGCTTCGAGGAGGGGCGCCGCGCACCCGCCGGCGCCGCGCGACGCGAGCACCGCGTGCCTCCGGAGTCGGTGCGACTGTTCGAGGCCACGTCCTCGACCCCGGCCCAGGCCAGCTTCGAGGTGGAAGCATGGCTCGTCGGACCCGACGCGGAACAGCTCGAGTGGCGAGCCGCGCTGGAAGCGGATCTCGTCGAGGACGGTGGTCGCTGGAGGTTCGAGCGCACTCGCTGGCACGCCCTCGAGGGCCGCGTGCGCTGGTGGTAGGTGGATCGCCCTGGCGCACCCCGCGGGGCGCGAGCAGGGGCTAGCAGGGCCCAGTCGCACCACGCCGACCGACCTGCCGCTGGGCCCGGGGACCCTGCTGGGCCCTGCCTTGGCAGGTTGCCATCCCCCGCCCCCCGGGAGCTGTTTCCCGCGAAGTCCGTTCCCATCGATTTCTTCTCGTCTCCAGTTCCATGGAGACGGAGGATGACTAGATCCAGGATGCAGCATCCATGCCAACCCTGCCCTTGCCCTAGATTGATAGCCTAAAACGACAACGCAAGTAAATGGCTAGCAGATGTTTATACAAATGCACCTAATTATCGCAGCAATTGTCTCCTTTCCGTAAGCCGCTCAGGAGCCAAGCCGAATTCCGAAGTTTGGACGGAATTACCCTAGGTCGGGCTTGGTTGCGACCTTGTCGGCACCCCCGTCCATACGGAGACACCCGCTACCCTGCCGCACATGCGTCCCCCCTCACGCCAGTTGCGCCCGTGGCTGCTGGGTCTTGCCGTCGTGGTCCTCGGAATCCTGCTGGCCCCCGGCGACCTGACCGACCAGGCATCGCCCGAGGGCGGCCGGGCGCCTCGTTCTGCGACTGGCCCGGTCCATCCCGGTCCATCGACGGCGCAGACCACTTCGGCGGTGCGCGCCCCTGACGCCGCCGGCTCGGACTGCGACTTCCGCGACGAGCCCAAGCTGCTCGACCACCACGCGCGCCATGGAGCCGAATTCGGCAGCCGCACGCCGAGCGAGTACCTCGCAGTCGCCTGCCAACTGCGCGACGCGCCGCTCTCCCGGGATGTGCTCGAGTTGCGGCGCCCGGACGGCGTGCTCTGCCGCTTCCGGCGTTCGGACGGAGCCTTCCTCGCGTACCGTCCGGAGGGCACGATTCTCACCTGCTTCAAGCCCGAGCGCGGCGAACGCTACTTCCGGGACCAACTGGAACGCGAAGCACGCTGAACCTGCCGGGATTCCGCATACCCACGCACGAAGAGACCCTCCGCACATGCCCACTCGACGCCTCGTTCCTCGCTCGGCCCATGCGCTGCTCGCCCAAGGCTGGACCTACCTCGATGTGCGCACGGCGGAGGAGTATGGCGCCTGCCATCCCGAGGGTGCGTGGAACATCCCCGCCTTCTTCCGCGGGCCGATGGGCATGGCGCCGAACCCGGGCTTCGTGGACGCCGTGGGCAAGTACTTCGCGAAGGACGCCAAGCTCGTCGTCGGCTGCGCCGCCGGTGGACGCAGCGCCAAGGCCTGCGCCGCGCTCGAGGCCGCGGGCTGGACGAACCTCGTCGACGTCGCCGGCGGCTTCAGCGGCGGCGCGGGCCCCGACGGCGCGCCCATCGAAGGTTGGCAGGCTTGCGGCCTGCCGTGCTCGACCAAGCCCGAGCCGGAGCGCACGTGGGAACGGCTGAACTCCTGAACGACGCTCCGGCGGTCGAGTTGCGCGGCTTCGGCAAGAGCTACGGCGAACGCCGGGTCGTCGACTCCGTCGACCTCGTCGTGCCGCGCGGCCAGATCGTGGGCTACCTCGGTCGCAACGGGGCGGGCAAGTCGACGACCATCAAGGCGCTGCTCGGCTTCCTCGATGCGTGGGACGGCGAGGTGCGCGTGCTGGGGCTCGACCCGCGCGTCGATGCGCCGGCCATCAAGCGACTGATCGGCCACGTCCCGGAGCACGCCCACCTGTACGAGCAACTGACCGTGGCCGAGCACTTGCTGCTCGTGGGACGGCTGTTCGGCCTGCGGCCCGACGCCGCGCGCGCGCGCGCCGAGTCGCTGCTCGCGGGATTCGACCTGCTCGAGCGCGCCGACCAGCGCATCGGCACCTTGTCGAAGGGCATGCGGCAGAAGCTGATGCTCTGCGCCGCCTTGCTGCACGAGCCGCAGGTGCTGCTGCTCGACGAGCCGCTCTCGGGGCTCGACGCGCACGCCGCCGTGCTCGTGAAGAAGCTCCTGCGCGCGCTCGCCGATCGCGGCGTGTCGATCTTCTACTCGAGCCACGCGCTCGACGCGGTGCAGCAGGTCTGCGACCGCATCGTGATCCTCGACCAGGGCCGCATCCGCGCCTCGGGCAGCTGGGAGGAGCTGTCGCGCGGCTCGCACGCCAAGGACCTCGAAGGCTACTTCACGCAGGTGACCGAGCGCGGCGACGAGGAAGAGCAGCTGGCGCGCATCCTGGCGAGCGGCGCCTGAGGCCGCGCATGCCCACCGCTCGACGATCGCGCGATCCTTGGAGACTGCCCGACGGAAGCGGCTTCGCCGCCGCCACGAGCAGGTTCCTGGCGCGACTCCTCGGACCGCTGCTCGGGCTCTTGGGAGTCGAACGCGCCCTGCTGCCGGCGCTGCTCGGGCTGCAGCACGCCGTCGACCAACGGCGCGCGAGCGAGAACCAGGCGGGATGGGTGCAAGGCCTCGTCGGCGTGGCGGCCTTCACGTCCGGCCTGTTCATGGTCCTGCTGGCTTACTTGCTGCGCGCGCAGGCGGGGAGCGACTTGCTCTGGGTGCTGGCCTTCTGCCAGTGCTTCGCGATCTGCGCGCTGGTGCTGGTCATGTTCCACTCCGACGCGCTGGTCGACGGCGACGACCTGCGCATCCTCGCGCCCACGCCGGTCAAGCCGCGCACGGTGTACGCGGCCCGCTGCCTGCACATGGCCTCGCACGCGCTGGTCTACGCGCTGCTCTGCGGCGTGTTCCCGTTCGCGTTGGGCCCCCTCGCGACGAAGGACGCCTGGCCTCTGCTGCTCGTGCCGCTGGTGGTCGCCGCCGCCTTCGCCGCGGCCGTGGGATCCACGGCTCTCGCGCATTCCTTGCTGCTGGCCGTCGTAGGCGCCCGGCGCTTCGAGCGCGCCGCCCTGGCGTTGCGGATCGCGCTTTTCTCCGCGCTCATGCTGACGATGCAGGTGCTCCCCCGGCGACACGACCTCCTGCAGGAGGTGTGGAACGGACCCGCGCGCGCCTGGACGCCACCGACCTGCTTCGCGCAGCTCGGACCTTTCGTGCGCGGCGAGGCGGACTTCGCCGCGACGCAAGGAGCCTTCGCGTGGCTCGCCGCATGCCTCGCCTTGCTTCCGCTCGCGATCCTGGCCGCGTCGCGGAGCTACCTCGCCGCCTTGCAGGAGCCCGAGCGCGCGCAGGGCGACTCTCGCGGGGTGCGCGAATCCGCCTGGCTCGCGTGGCTCGGCGATCGACTGTGCCGCGACCACGCGGAACGCGCCGGTTTCGGCTTGGCCGGCGCATTGGCATGGCGCGAGCGTCCGTTCCTGCGCAATGCCCTGACGCAGTCCGCGGTGCTGCTGATCCAATCGGCAGGCATCCTGCTGATCCCTGGAACCGACGTTGCAACCGGGCTCACATGGCTTGCCGGGGCGCGGTTCGCCGGGCTGGCGGGACTCGCCATGCTCGTGCCGATCACGCTGGATATCGCGCGCTTCAGTGCGCAACCCGAAGCGCGTTGGGTGCACGCCGCAGCGCCGCTGCCGAACCTCGATGGCGTGCATCGCGGGGCCTTGCTCGGCGTGGCATGTTCCTTCTGCCTGCCGATCATGGCCACGACCGCGGTCGTGGTCGCGCTCTTCGCCGGCCTGCAGCACTCCGCGGCGGTGCTCGCCTGCCTCGGGCTGGCGCTCGCCACGGGCCTGTGGTTCACGCCGCGCTTCGCGTACTTCCTGCCGTTCAGCGAGCCCTTCGCTTGGCAGGACAACTCGGTGCGCAACCTCGGCGCGGCGCTCGCCCTCCTGGGCCTGCTCGGCCTGCAGGTCCTCGTCACCGGCGCCGTGCTGGCCTTGGTTCCGCTGGGCGAGTGGGCGCTTCTCGCGCTCTCGGTGGTCCTCCTTCCGGTCGCTTGGCGCCGCTTCCGCGCGGCGCCTGGCCCCATCTCCGCCGTGCGCCCTCCCCGCAAGGCGAGATCCGCGGCACACTAGCCCCTCGCGATGCACCTCGCCGATCGACTAGGACGGCCGCTGGCCGACCTCCGACTGTCCGTCACGGACCGTTGCAACCTGCGCTGCTCCTACTGCATGCCGGAGGAGGAGTACCGCTGGCTGCCGCGCGCCGACATCCTGCGCTTCGAGGAGCTCGTCGTGCTCGTGCAAGCCTTCGTCGACTGCGGCGTGGAGGACGTGCGCCTGACGGGCGGCGAGCCGCTGCTGCGC
>JBKDQQ010000133.1:0-8214 GCA_046341775.1 Planctomycetia bacterium | reverse complement strand
GGCGGCAGGATGCGGCTGGGCCTCGGCCAGGACGCGGAGATCGAGCTCGAAGGCCTCGCGTCGGCCTCGCCCAAGGGCCGCATCAAGTGGCAGGACGGGAGCGTGGAGGAACTCGCCGCCGCGGACCTCGCCAGCCGCTGGTCGCACCTCCTCGACCTCGCGCGGCCTCCGCGCCGTTGAGCCGCGCGCGAGCTAGGCTCTCGGCATGAGACCGTCGGCCCTGCTGCTGTGCTTGTCCTGCGCTTGCGCGGCCCCCGCCGGCGACGCGCGTCCCCCCGAGGCGCGCGTCGCCGCGTTCGACGCGCGCTTCACCGGCGCGACGCTGCGCTTCGACTACGTCCATTGCGGCGACGCGGACGAGGAGCGCATCGCGCCGGTCGGGTTCCGCGTCGAGGGCGAATGGCCGGGCAGCCGTTCGCGGCTCGTCGACGAGGGCGACGCGGGGAAGTACCGCTTCCGCGCGCATGACAAGCAAACTGGACAACTGCTCTGGTCGCGCGGATTCTGCAGCATCTACGGCGAATGGGAGACGACCGGGCCCGCCAAGGAGGGCTGGGGCGCGTTCGAGGAGTCGCAGCGCCTCCCCGAGCCGCGCGCGCCGGCGCGCTTGACGCTGGAGAAGCGCGGCGCGGACGGGGCCTTCGCCCCGTTGTGGAGCGGCGATGTCGATCCGCAAGGCCGCTTCGTCGACCGCTCGCCGCTCCAGTCGGCGGGCGAAGTGCTCGAACTGCGCGTGTCGGGACGGCCGGAGACGCAAGTCGATCTCCTGATCGTGGCCGAGGGCTACACGCGCTCCGAGCGCGCCAAGTTCGAGGCCGATGCGCGGCGCCTGTCCGGCGTGCTGCTCCAGACACAGCCGTTCAAGCGCCACGCGGCGCGCTTCTCCGTGCGCGGCCTGCACGTCCCCTCGCCGGAGGGCGGCATCGACGACCCGCGCAAGGACGCGTGGCGCGACACGCCGTTCGACCTGTCGTTCAACGCCTTCGACAGCGACCGCTACGTGCTGACCTTCTCCGACCGCAAGCTGCGCGAGGCGACGGCGCGAGTCCCCTACGACGCCATCATCCTGCTGGCGAACACGCGCAAGTACGGCGGCGGCGGCATCTACAACCTGTGGGCCACCGTCGCGGCCGACACCGAACCCGCACCATATGTGTTCGTGCACGAGTTCGGCCACAGCTTCGCGGGCCTCGCCGACGAGTACTACAGCTCGCAGGTCGCCTACGAGCAGTTCACGCCCGCCGGGGTGGAGCCGTGGGAGCCGAACGCCACGGCGCTGCTCGATCCGGCGCGCCTCAAGTGGCGCGACCTCGTCGAGCCCGGCACCCCGGTGCCGACGCCTTGGGACCAGGACGCCTACGACGCGCTCGATCTCGCGTACCAGGCGCGGCGCGCCGAGGCGCTCGCGGCGCGGGCGGGCGAACAGGTGGACGAGGCGCTCATGCGCGACATCAAGTCCCGCACCGCCGCGCAGCTCGCCACCGAGCCGCAGCGCGGCCGCGTCGGCGCGTTCCAAGGCTCGATGTACGAGGCCAAGGCGCTCTACCGCCCCGAGGTCGACTGCATCATGTTCTCGCGCAACCCGACGAACTTCTGCCGGGTGTGCGAACGCGCGCTCGAGCGCGCCATCCGCGTCTGCATCGAGTAGCGGACCGCGCTCAACTCCAGGCGTCGAACTCGGCACGCACGATGCGGTACACCAGCCTGATGGTCGCCGGGTCGCCCGCGACCAGCTCGCGGCGGTCGTGCAGGCGCGCGCCGATGCGCTCCAGCGCGCGCTGCGAACGCAAGTTGCCCGGCCCGACATGGAAGTCGACCGCGCTCGCCGAGCGGAACGCATGCGCGAGCATCAGGCGCTTGAGCTCGCGGTTCGTGGCGCCGCCCCAGTGCGCGCGCGCGAGGAAGGTGTAGCCGACCACAACCGTGCGCTCGTGCGGATCCCACGCGTAGTAGCGCGACGATCCGATCACCGAACCGTCCGTGGCGGCGCGCACGCACAACGCGCCGCCGCTCGCGAGCGCGGCCGCGAACCAGCGCTCGAACACGGGGCGCTCGTGGCGCGTGGGCTCTGGATGCTGCTCCCACAGGCGCGGATCGCTCGCCACCGCGTAGAGCGGCTCGACGTCCTGCGCGCGCAAAGGGGCCAGCTCGAGCTGCGTGCTCGCCAGCGTGGGCTGCCAGTCGGGCTTGTCGGTGGTCGTCATGGGCGCGCGCTCGCGCGGTGAGTGAAATAGGAGCGCGCCTGGCGGATCCACGCACCGCCCACGCCGAACTGCCAGTCTGACAGGCCGCCTCGGCAGGGCTTGGGGATACTGCCACTCCGACAGGCTCCGTAGAAGCAGAGGCCAGCCGCAAGCCCTGCTTAAGCGCCTATCCGGAAAGAGCTTGGAGAATCTCGCTAGCCCCCTGCTAGACGGCACGCCCTTTGCACTTGGGCTGCGCCATGTGGCTCAGCCGTCGCATCTTGATCGCCGACGACGACCCCGACCTGCGGGAGGGTGTCGCCGATCTGCTCGAGCAAATGCGAGTTCCTGAGCTGAGCTTCGACATCGACGCGGTCGAGGACGGCGACGAGGCGCTGGCGCGGCTGCGTCGGCAGTCCTACCACCTCGCGCTGCTCGACCACCACATGCCGCGCCGCACCGGACTCGAGGTGCTGGCGAGCCTGCGCGACGAGACCTTGTGCGTGCCCTGCATCGTCATCTCCGGCGAGGCGACGGACGCCTTGAGGAAGCTGGCGCTGTCGCAAGGCGCGCGCGCCGTGCTCAGGAAGCCCGTCGATCCCGCGCTGCTGCGCACCGAAGTCGTGCGCGTCTTCACCGAGCCGCCGCTCGACCCCGTGCTCCAAGCGCGCCTCGGCCGCGACTGAGGCGCGCGCGACCGCGACCGGCGGCAGGACCATCATCGGCACCACCATCATCGACACGACCACCGCTGCGCCCGCTCGCGCGCGCAACGGACGAAACCCAAAGTCAGCACCACCAACCCCTCACCACCAAGGAAAGATCCCCATGGCGACCAAGACCACCACCTCCACGAAGAAGGCGACCATCCGTCCGCTCGGCGACCGCGTGCTCGTCAAGCGCGCCGAGGCCGAAGAGAAGACCGCCGGCGGCATCCTCCTGCCGGAGAGCGCCAAGGACAAGCCGAAGGAAGGCACCATCATCGCCGTCGGCGAGGGCCGCACGCTCGACAACGGCTCGAAGAGCGTGTTCTCCGTCAAGAACGGCGACCGCATCCTCTTCAGCGCCTACGCCGGCACCGAAGTCAAGTACGGCGGCGAGGAGTACCTCATCATGCGCGAGGAAGACATCCTCGGCGTGATCGGTTGATCGCCCGCCCAACCCACCACCAAGGAACCACCACACCATGGCGAAGCAAATCTGCTACGACGCGACGGCGCGCGAGAAGATCCGCGACGGCGTCAAGAAGCTGGCCCGAGCGGTCAAGGTCACCCTGGGCCCGCGCGGCCGCAACGTGATCATCGAGAAGTCCTTCGGCTCCCCGACCGTCACCAAGGACGGCGTGACGGTGTCGAAGGAGATCGAGCTCGAGGACGCCTACGAGAACATGGGCGCCCAGCTCGTGAAGCAAGTGGCCCAGCGCACCAACGACGAGGCCGGCGACGGCACGACGACGGCGACGGTGCTGGCCGAGGCCATCTTCGAGGAGGGCCTCAAGAACGTGACGGCCGGCGCCAACCCGGTCGCGCTCAAGCGCGGCATGGACAAGGCCGTCGCCTGCGCGATCGAGAGCCTCAAGAAGATCTCCACGCCCGTGAAGGGCCACCAGGAGATCGCGTCGGTCGGCACCGTGGCCAGCAACGGCGACGGCGAGATCGGCGAGATGATCGCCAAGGCCATGGACAAGGTCGGCAAGGACGGCGTGATCACCGTCGAAGAGGGCAAGGCCCTCGCCACCGAGGTCGAGTGGGTCGAAGGCATGCAGTTCGACAAGGGCTGGCTGTCGCCGCACTTCATCACCAACCCCACGACGATGGAGACGGTGATGGAGAACCCCTGCATCCTCGTGCACGAGAAGAAGATCACCTCCATCAAGGAGATGATCCCGCTGCTCGAGCAGGTGATGCAGTCGGGCAAGCCGCTCCTGATCATCGCCGAGGAGATCGAAGGCGAAGCGCTGGCGACCCTCGTGGTCAACAAGCTGCGCGGCGCGTTCCCCTGCGTGGCCGTCAAGGCCCCGGGCTTCGGCGATCGCCGCAAGGCGATGCTGGAGGACATCGCGGCGCTCACGGGCGCGACGGCGATCATGGAGTCGACCGGCCAGTCGCTCGAGTCCGTGACGCTCAAGGAACTGGGCACCGCCAAGAAGGTCGTCGTCGACAAGGACAACACGACGATCATCGAAGGCGCCGGCTCCAAGGACGCGATCAAGGGCCGCATCGCGCAGATCCGCGCCGAGATCGAAGTCACGAAGAGCGACTACGACAAGGAGAAGCTCCAGGAGCGCCTCGCGAAGCTGTCGGGCGGCGTCGCCCAGATCAACGTGGGCGCGGCCACCGAGGCCGAGATGAAGGAGAAGAAGCAGCGCGTCGAGGACGCCCTGCACGCGACCCGCGCGGCCGTCGAGGAGGGCATCGTCCCCGGCGGCGGCGTGGCGCTGCTCTCCTGCATCGAGGCGATCGAAGGCCTGAAGCTCGCGGGCGACGAGAAGGTCGGCGCGATGATCATCCGCCGCGCCATCGAAGCGCCGATGCGCCAGATCTCGACCAACGCGGGCCTCGATGGCGCCGTGGTGGTCCAGAACGTGCGCTCCAACAAGACGAAGAACTGGGGCTACAACGCGGCGACCGAGACCTACGAGGACCTCGTCAAGTCCGGCGTCATCGACCCGACGAAGGTCGTGCGCACGGCGCTCCAGAACGCGTGCTCGGTGGCGAGCCTGCTGCTCACCACGGACGCGCTCGTCTCCGACATCAAGGAAGAGAAGGAAGGCACCGCGCACGCGGGCCACAACCACTGATGTCCGGTCCCGGCCGTGGGCCGGGACGAACTCGCGCGCGGGCCGCCGGCTTCCCAGGGAAGTCGGCGGCCCGCGCCGTTCCACGCGCGGCGGAGCGGGCCGTCCGACCGAGGCCGCGCTCGAGCATGGATGCGCCGCGGCGACGACGCGAATGGACGGCGGCGCGAGGCGTATGCTGCCTCCCATGATCTGCGTCACCACACCCACCATCGAAGGCCACCGCGCCACCCGCGTCATCGGCATCGTCTCCGGCGAGGCGATCCTCGGCGCGAACATCTTCCGCGACTTCCTCGCCAACATCCGCGACGTGGTCGGCGGGCGCAGCGGCGCGTACGAGACCGTGCTGCGCGACGCCCGGCGGCAGGCGCTCGAGGAGATGAGCCAGGAGGCCGCTCGCCTCGGCGGCAACGCCATCGTGGGCGTGGACCTCGACTACGAGACCGTGGGCAACGGCATGCTGATGGTCACGGCCACGGGCACGGCCGTGGTCATCGCCCCGGCCTGAGGACGCGTGTTGGCTTGAGGACACGCGCCGGCCCGAGGACGCGCGCCGGTCCGAAGACTCTCGCAGGGGCGGGCGCAGTCATGTCGCCCGCCTCGGCGGCCGAGCACCGAGTTGGTGCATGCGCGCTGGCGCTCGCACTTGCCGCGCAGCGCGGCCTGGGTTGGAATCCTCGTCCCTCCCCATGTTCGCCGCACCGCTCCTCGCCTTTGGCGCGCGACTGGCCGCGCGCGGCTTCATCGTGCTCGCCTTGTGCGCCTGCGCTTGGGCGGGCGGACACGACAAGGACATCCAGCGCATGCTGGATGGCGTCAAGCTCATGCCGCCGGCGGGCTACCCGGGTTGGATCGCCGTCGTCGGCCCCGAGGCGTTCCCCGTGGTGGTCGGCCGCGAGAACGGCATCGACCAAGCCGTGATCGCCGCCACCGAGCACGGCGCGGGACGCGTCGTGCTCTTCGGCCACAACGGATACCTGGGCGGCGACGCGTGGAACGCCGGCGATGGCTGGAGACTGCTCGAGAATTGCGTGCGGTGGGCCACGCGCAACGAACGCGGCAAGCCGCGCGTGGGCGTGTGGAACAACCCCGGCATGGCCGAGGCTCTGTCGAAGCGCGGCATGGCGGGCGAGTCCTTCGGCGACTTCGCGCGCTTCGAGAAGGGCCTCAAGTTCGACGCGGTGATGTTCACGCCCTGGAACTTCACGCCCGAGCAGCTCGAGACCCTGGCGAAGTACGTCAAGTCCGGCGGGGCGATCCTGTGCGGCGAGACGGGCTGGGGCTGGTCGCAGCACAACGGCAAGATCACGGGCAACGGCGGCAACTGGCTGTTCGGTCCGATGGGCCTCGTCTACAGCGATGGCATCGCGCATGGACGACGCGGGGACGGCTTCCCGATCCACTCCGATCCCTCGGAGTTCTGCAACGCGCAGCTGGCGCTCGACGCGTTGACGGCGAAGGAGCCCCCGGTGGGCTTCGGCGAGGCGCAGGCGCGCCAAGCCACATGGACCATCGCGCAGGCGGTGCGGCTGCTGCCCGACACGGACAAGCTGCTGCGACCGCGATTGGCCAAGTTGCGCGGGCGCGCTCCCGCGGTGCCGACCCCCGACGCGCCGTTGCGTTCGTCGAGCACCCTCGAGCGCATCGCCCTGTCGTTGCAGATCGAAGAGGCCTTCGCCGCGCCGGCGATGAAGGTCAAGGCCCTGCCCGCGGCCAAGGCCTTCCCCGGCATGCCTGAGGAGGGCGCGTTGCGCGTGACCAAGGTCGAGGTCGTCAACGCTTCGATCCACGACTGGCGCGGCACGGGATTGATGGCGGTGGCGGGCGAGCTCGTCGAAGTGACGTTGCCCGCGGAGCACGCGAAGCAGGGCTGGCGCGTGCAGATCGGCTGCCACACCGACGACATCGCGCACCACGGCGAGTGGCGGCGCGCGCCGCGCGTCGCGGGATCGTGGCCGCTCGACGAGACGACCACGAAAGTCGTCTCGCCCTTCGGCGGCCTCGTCTACATCCTCCCGGGGGAGAAGGCCGCCGGCCAGGTGCAGGTCAAGGTGCGCGGAGCCGTCGAGGCGCCGCGCTTCGTGCTCGGCAGGACCACCAAGGAGGAGTGGACGCGCCAGCGTACGTTGCTCGGTCCCTGGGCCGAGGTGGAGACTCCGTCGATCATCCTGAGCGTCCCGGCCTCCGAGGCGCGCACGATCGAGGACAAGCAACCGATCGCCGCCAAGTGGGAGGAGGTGCTGCAAGCCTGCGCGGATCTCGCGGGATCCCCGGTGCGCGAACGCCCCGAACGCTTCGTCGTCGATGTGCAGACCAGCTCCGGGGACATGCGATCCGGCCATCCGCTCGCGTGCACCCTCGAGGCGTCGCCGCTGCTCCTCGATCCGGCGCGCTGGAAGGCCGAAGGCTGGAAGCCGTTCCGCGAGCTGGGCCGCAACCACTTGCCCGCGGATTGGACCTTCGAAGGCGCGGCCGAGCCGACCTGCCACTTGTTCGCGCTGCATGCGCTGGAGAAGGCCTGCGGCAAGGCGGTCGACGACGACGAGCGCTTCCTGCAAGGCGCGCGCGACGCGCGCTGGAAGGACCATGTCGAGAACCACGAGGCGTCCTTCCAGCGTTGGAAGGACGATCCGCTGCTCGCCGTGCTGCTGTTCCTCGATGTTCAGCAGGAGTTCGGCTGGGAACCCTTCAAGAAGGCCTTCCGCGAGTACCGCGGGTTGAAGGACCTCGAGCGGCCGAAGACCGACGAAGAGAAGCGCGACCAGGCGCTCGTGCGGTTGTCGCGCGCCTGCGGGGCGGACCTCTCGTTCCTCTTCGGGGCCTGGGGCGTCCCCGTCTCCGACGCGGCGCGGGGGGCCGCCGCGGCCTTCAAGCCTTGGCGTCCGGAGAACCGCGTCGAGTAGCGCGCGGCCTCCGGCGCGCCACGCGCCTCACTTCTTCGGATCCGCCTCGATGGCGAGGGCGCGCGCCTGCCAAGCCGCGTCGAACTGCAGGAAGTTCATGCCGAGGTGCTCCTGCATCATCCTGCGCTGCAGGGACGGCAGATCGTCGCCGCTCGGCAGCCCCTGCGCGTCCAACTGGCCCTTCACTCCGCCGATGAACTTGGCGAGTTCGTCGGGCTTCTCGAGGACGAGCCAGCGCACCGCCGCGAAGCAGGAGACGCGCATCGGCTCGTCCAACTCGCCGACCTCCTTCATCGCCAGCATGCGGGTCACGCCGACCGCCTTGCCGGAC